>CAZGVG010000033.1:0-25797 GCA_964528975.1 uncultured Hyphomonas sp. | reverse complement strand
GATATCAATGCAAATGCGCTGGATATGCCAACCAATGAAGAGTTCGTCTGGCGCTTGCCGCCGAGCCTAAATGGTACCGAGGAGGGCACGGCTGAGCGCGCCGCCGTTGAAGCCATCGGCGAGTCCAACCGGATGACATTGAAGTTCCGCAAGCCTTCTTAAGGTATGCGAAATGGGTGGCGCGGTTTCCCCTTGCCGCGTCACCGCCTTAATTGGCTTGGCAGGTGCCCGCGCTTGGCTTAGATCACGCGCTTGAATCGAAAAGAGACTGCCATGACCGCTTATCGTCTATTTGGGGCTGAGACCTCCCCTTACTCTGCCAAAGTCCGTTCCTTCCTGCGCTATAAGGGCGTCGAGTTTGAATGGATTGGCCGCAGCAAGGCGACAGAAGAAGAGTTTGCCGCGCTGGCAAAGGTCCCAACCGTGCCTTTGCTTCTCTCGCCAAACCGTCCGGCCAATCAAGACTCAACCAGCATTATTGCCACGCTTGAGGCCGATCATCTCGAGCCGTCTGCTGTGCCGGACGATCCAGCGTGCGCGGCTTTGGCACTGATCCTCGAAGATTATGCCGATGAATGGCTGAACAAGCTGATGTTCTTTAATCGCTGGGGCCAAAAGCCTGATCGCGAGGCTGCAGGTGAGCGCACGATGGAGCAATTGCTTGATGGCGAAGTGCCGCGCGCCAAAAAGAAAACCCGTGACCAGATCGTCAAACGTATGCGTGATCGCCTGCCTCTGGTCGGCGTTGAAAAGAAAAATGAGAAAACCTTGAAACCAAGTTTCGAGCGCTTCTTTGTGCTTTTGAACGCGCATCTTGAAAAGAGCCTGTTCCTGTTTGGGGGTCGCCCATCTGCGGCGGACTTTGCCGTTGCGGGTCAGGTGGCCCAACTGCTTATGGACCCAACGCCAAACGCGTGGTTACAGGCTCAGGCACCTTTCGTTGTGGCCTGGAGCGAGTTTATGGAATCGCCAAAAGCAGGCGGACCGTTCAAGCCGCTAAGCGAGCTTGATGATACGCTGCTTCCGCTCTTCCGCGACGAAGTTGCTTTGACTTATTTGCCATGGGCGAAAGCCAATATGGAAGCGGCCGAAGCCAAAGCCGAGCGGGTGTCTATCAAGCTTGATGACAAAGCCTATGAGCAGATCACGCAGCATTATGCGGCGCGGGCGTTTCAGGCGGTCTTGAAAGCGGTCAAAGGCGCCGAGCAAGCTGAGGGCCTTGAGGCATTTCTGGAGAAAGCTGGCGCCAAAGACACTCTGGCTTAGCGCTAAACCAGATCATCCTTGGGCTTGCTCTCATCGGCCCAGGTTTCAAAATCCATGACGGTGATGCTTTTCTGGGCGAGATCAATCGTCGGAACATCTGCAAGTGTGAACGGGATCAGCACTGATTTACCGCCGGACTTAGGCTGGATTTCCAACAGGTCGCCCGCGCCATGGTTCTGCACGGCTTTCACCCGGCCAAGTACGGCCTCTGTGCTGTCCTGAACGGTCAAGCCAACCAGGTCCTCGATATAGAAATCGTCATCGTCTGTTTCTGGGAGGCGCTCGCGCGGAATATAAAGCCGTGTGCCTTTCAGGGCGTCCCACTCTTCTTTCTGAAGCGGCTTTAGCGGCGTCACGATGAAATGATCCTTGGCTGGGCGGGCGGACTTTGGATCAAGGATCACTTCGCCTTGCTCATTGCTAAAAGGTCCATAGTCGAACAGCGCGTCCGGCTCGCCAGTAAAGCTTTTGACGCGAACATCGCCGCGTACCCCATGTGCGCCTAGCAAAGCGCCCACGACGATCAGATCAGGTTTGGATTTACTCATCGGCGCTCTGGTACGCGCTAAGCCTGCAGAATGGAAGGTTCCTTTTTTAACCAAGTGGCTCTAGGACTGCGCGCTGCAAATGAAGTGAAGACCGATGACTGATAAATTGCCAATCTCGATAGAGGATGTCCACGCCGCAGCTAAAGTGCTGGATGGCCAGATTGAACGCACGCCGATGCGCTATTCCAAAACGCTGTCAGAGATTACTGGCGCCGAGATTTGGATTAAATTCGAGAACTTGCAATTTACCGCCGCTTTCAAAGAACGCGGTGCGCTGAATAAACTTTCTGCGCTGACGGCAGTTGAAAAGAAATCCGGCGTGATCGCCGCCTCTGCGGGGAACCATGCGCAGGGCGTTGCCTATCATGGCCGCCGCCTCGGCATTCCGGTGACCATCGTTATGCCCGTCACGACCCCGTTCAATAAGGTGGAGCATACGCGGGCTTTTGGTGCGCGAGTCCTATTGGAGGGGTTTAATTTCGATGAGGCCAAGGCTCATGCCGTTGAGGTGCAAGAGCGCGAGGGTCTGACTTTTATTCACCCCTTTGATGATGCTGAGATCATGGCAGGGCAGGGCACAGCGGCCCTGGAAATGCTGGAGGATATGCCCGAGCTTGATACGCTTGTGGTGCCGATTGGCGGCGGCGGGCTAATCTCAGGCATGGCGACAGTGGCCAAGGCACATAATCGCTTCATGCGGGTCGTTGGCGTTGAGGCGGCCATGTATGCCGGGATGCGCGCCCGGCTTGAGGGGCGTGAGCCGCGCACGGGCGGGGCAACCATCGCTGAAGGCATCGCGGTGAAGGATGTTGGTAAGCTGACTGAACAGGTCGTTCGCGCTCTGGTTGATGATGTCGTGCTGGTCGAAGAAGAGCATATTGAGCGGGCCATAACGCTCTATGCTGATGTTGAGAAAACGATTGCCGAGGGCGCTGGCGCAGCCGGTCTGGCGGCGCTCATAGCTTATCCATCCAAGTTTGCCGGGCGTAAAGTTGGTCTGATCCTGTGCGGCGGTAATATTGATACGCGGCTCCTTGCCTCAGTCCTGACCCGCTCCCTTGTTCGGGACAATCGCCTCGTCAACATTCGAATTATTGGCGATGACCGTCCCGGCCTTCTGGCTCTGGTCTCCAAGGTCATCGGCGATGCCGGCGCGAACATTATGGAAGTTGCGCATAACCGCATCGCGCTTGATGTCCCGGCGAAAGGGGCTGAGTTCGACATCCTGATGGAAACGCGGGACGCGCAGCACACGCAGGAAGTGATTGATGCGCTTGGTCAGGCTGGGTACCCGCCGCGCACGAACTAATCCGCTTTTGTTGTGAATGTGACAATATAACTATAGCTATTACAGGCTTGCGCCATATAAGTGTTCCTTATTACTCACTTTACGGGGCATAAATATGCGGATAATGATTGCGGCCATCGGGCTGACTTTGATGACGGGCAGTGCGCTCGCACAAGGCATCCAGCAAACCAAAGGTAGCTTTGAAGATAAATTCCGGCAGCTAGACGAAGTTCTCGCTGATCCGAACGTTTATCGAAACGCCGCAGGTGAGCCAGGCCACGAATATTGGCAGCAGGAAGCTGACTATGAGATCACGGCGCGTCTCGACGAAGACGCCCGCCGGATCACGGCGAGCCAGACCATAACCTATAAGAACAACTCGCCTGACACGCTGCGCTATCTCTGGCTGCAACTTGATCAAAACCGCTTCCGCGAAGATTCTATCGCTGAAATGACCCGGACTTTTTCCGCCAAGTCACCTGGGTCGGTTGATTTCAGAAGCGCCAGCACCCCGCAGCTGAGCCTCAACACGCTGCGCCGTCAGCAATCGCAGGCCGATACGGAATATGGCTATGACATTACGCGCGTTACTGATGCGCGCGGCGGCGCTTTGCCGAATACAATAGTCGGGACGCTGATGCGGATCGATCTGCCGCGCCCGCTGGCGCCGGGCAAATCGACCAGCTTCCAGATCGACTGGGCGTATAACCTGGTCGAGCAGAAGGCCGTTGGTGGCCGCGCGGGCTATGAGCATTTCCCCGATGATGAGCGCGAAGGCGGTAATGACATTTTCCTCGTTGCCCAATGGTTTCCGCGTATGGTGGCCTATTCCGATTATGAAGGTTGGCACAATAAAGAGTTTCTCGGCAGCGGTGAGTTCACCCTCGAGTTTGGTGACTATGAGTTTGAAGTGACCGTCCCTGACGATCACGTTGTGTCTTCAACAGGCGTGCTGACAAATGCGCGGGAGGTTCTCACCGCTGAGCAACGCGCGCGCCTTGATGAGGCCGCAGATGCGGACCGTCCGGTCTTCGTTATTACACCAGAAGAAGCCGAAGCGAATGAAAGCTCAAACCCGTCTGGGACAAAGACGTGGAAATTTGAAGCTGAAAATGTACGCGATTTTGCCTGGGCAAGCTCGCGTAAATTTGCCTGGGACGCACAAGGGTTTGATCAGCCGGGCGCTGAGTTTGAAACCGTTATGGCGATGTCTTTCTATCCTAAAGAGGGCGGTGAGCTGTGGGAGAAATACTCAACCGCGTCCGTCATTCACACAATGGATGTCTATAACCGCTTCGCCTTTGACTATCCTTACCCAACCTCACAGTCGGTCAACGGCCCGGTTGGCGGCATGGAATACCCGATGATCACATTCAATGGGCCGCGTACGACCCTGCAGGATGATGGCAGCCGGACCTATACGATGTCAGAAAAGGTCTTCCTGGTCGGCGTGGTGATCCATGAGATTGGCCACATCTATTTCCCAATGGTGGTGAACTCAGATGAGCGTCAATGGACCTGGATGGATGAAGGCATTAACAGCTTCCTCGACAGCGTTGCGGGCTATGAGTGGGACCCGGAAATGCCGTGGACACGGTCTTTGCCGCGCGATCTGGTCTACTACATGACATCTGAAAATCAGGTGCCGATCATGACGCAATCTGACAGCGTTCTTCGTCTTGGGCCGAACGCATATGGCAAGCCATCTGCGGCGCTGCATATTCTGCGAGAGACCATTCTTGGCCGTGAGAAGTTTGACTATGCATTCCGCGAATATTCGCGCCGCTGGAAGTTCAAGCGCCCAACCCCAACCGATTTCTTCCGCACAATGGAAGAGGCGTCAGGGGTTGACCTGGATTGGTTCTGGCGCGGCTGGTTCTACACCACTGACCATGTTGATATCTCGCTCGACCGTGTCTTCCATATGGAAATGAACACCGAAGACCCGGACATTGATTATGCGCGCCTTCGTGATGACTTGAGTAGCGAGCCAGCCAAGGTTGGTGTCACAGCAAATGCTGCTGAGGGCCGCCAGACCTGGGTCCAGCGCTTCCCGGATGTCACTGACTTCTATGACGAAAACGATGTGTACACCGTCACCAATAAAGAGCGGAACAGCTATAAGTCTTTCCTCGATGGTCTGGACGATTGGGAGCGCCGCGTATTTGATCGTGCGGTCGCCGAAGACGCGGAATATTACGCGCTTGAGTTTTCCAATGTTGGCGGTCTGGTCATGCCGATCATTCTCGGCCTGGAGTTCAGCGATGGTACGACCCAAAAGGTCTACATTCCGGCTGAAATCTGGCGCAAGAATGCCCGTCAGGTCAGCAAGCTTCTGGTGTTTGAAAAAGGCAAAGAGCTGACACAAATCACCGTCGATCCGGATTGGGAAACGGCTGACGCGGACTTGGAAAACAACTATTATCCGCGTCGGATCACACCGTCTCGCATCGAAGCCTATAAGTTCAAGCGCAGTTTCTCCTACGCGCGCCGAGATATCATGGAAGATATCAAAACCGAGCTTGAGACCGATGAGGACGAAGCTGAAGCTGAAGACGGCGCTGACACGCCAGCTGAGGAATAGTCTTGCGGCGACTGCTCCTGTCTCTGTTTGTTGCGGGCTGGCTTTGGTCAGTCCCACTGCAAGCCGCCGCGCATGAACAGGCGATTGGGCTCACCGAAGTGACCCTGATCGCGCCGGATGGGCAAACGCTAGAGGCCTGCACGGTTTCTGATTGCCGGGTCGAGATTGCCCACCGCCTCAGCATTCATGATGCAGAGAGCACACTGGCCGCTATTCTAGGCGCGCGATCTGATCTCAGCTTCGATCCCGAGGCACAGGGCAAGTTCGAGACTTATGTCGCCGGGCAGTTCAAACTGTTTCAGTTTGAAGATCGTAGCGAGCTTCCTCTCACTCTCATTGGGGGCGAGCGGGATCGCGGCTATTACTGGGTCTATCAGGAAGGCGTTGTTCCAGCAGGCATGGCGCAGTTGCGTGTGGCCAATCAAATCCTGATGGATGCAATCCCAAGTCAGAGCAATCAGGTCAATTTCGATTTTGGCGAAGGTATCACGACACTTGTTTTTACAAATCTGGATGTCGAGCAGTGGATCGCCGTTCGTTAGGTGACAGCGCCTGAAAACCCGCCTAGACAGCGCCGTGATAGCAATAGGAGCCTGAGCTTTGCGTAAACTCATCCTCTCAGCCCTGTGCGGCCTTGTTCTGGCCGCCTGTACCAATCCTCAAACCCATACGTGTGAGAGCATGACACAAATAGTTTCAGTCGAAGACCCTAACGATCCCCTCGCCAGCCTAATTCCCTGGGATGCCAATGCTGACGGCGTGTATGTAACTGAGAGCGGCCTTCAATATGTCGTTGTCAAAAAGGGCGAAGCGGGCGGGGCTTGTCCTGCTGCAGCCGACACGGTGAGCGTCATGTATGATGGCCGCCTGACCGATGGAACGAAGTTTGACAGCTCCTATGATCGCGGCGCGCCCGCTTCTTTTGGCGTCACACAGGTCATTTCAGGCTGGACTGAAGGTTTACAGCTGATGTCTGAGGGCGACGAGTTTGTGTTCTACATTCCAACTGCGCTTGGCTATGGCGACAGCCCACGCCCAGGCGGTGTGATCAAGCCGGGCGACGACCTGATTTTCCGAGTCGAGTTGCAAAACGTGGACAAAGTACCTGAGCCGCAGGTGGCAAATCCGGACGCCTGGGAAAAATATACGCCTTGGAACTCTGATCTACCGGAAGTGGTGAAGACAGAGAGTGGCCTTGAATACATCATTGTCCGTAAAGGCGCAGAGGGCGGAGATAGCCCGACGGTCCGCGATACGGTCAGCGCAATGTATGAAGGCCGCCTTATTGATGGCACGGTCTTCGATAGCTCTTATAAGCGCGGAAGTCCGGCCAGCTTCCCGGTCGGCGCCGTGATTCCGGGTTGGACTGAAGGTCTGCAACTGATGTCTGTCGGGGATGAAGTCATGTTCTATATCCCGGCTGAGCTTGGTTATGGCGACAATCCACGTCCCGGCGGCAAGATCAAACCGGGCGATGATTTGATTTTCAGTGTTGAGCTTGAGGAAGTTGAGAAGGCGCCGCCAGCGCGGCCCACCGACACTGAGGCCTGGGCGAAATACACACCGTGGAATTCTGATTTGCCTGAAGTTCAGAAAACCGGATCAGGTCTTGAATATGTCGTACTCGCCAGCGGCGATAGCTCTGGGGTATCGCCTGAGGGCAGTGACCGCGTCGTTGTCTATTATGATGGCCGTCTTGATGAAACCGGAGAGGTTTTTGATAGCGCCTTTGAGCGCGGCGAAGCGGCGATCTTTCCAGCGAACCGCGTTATTCCGGGCTGGGTCGAGGCGCTTCAGCTGATGAAACAGGGCGATCGCTGGCTGGTCCATGTGCCAGGAAGCCTGGCTTATGGGCCGCGCGGAAATGGTCCTATTCCTCCAAATGCCGCTTTGAATTTTGAGGTAGAATTAATGGATATTGTGCCAGTGCAGTGACAAGCTGACCAGAACACTGGCATAAACTAAAAAACAGGGAGCCAGACTAATGTTCCATCGACATCGCGCACTTGGCGCTATTGCAACACTTGCACTCGTAACCGGGTGCGCTTCACTGCCATCCACCTCAGACGTTTTGAGCGGCTTTGGCGGTCAAGCTTGTCCTGACCTTGCAACGGGCTCTGGGCCGTTCGTGCCGCCTTTCCCCGACACGTGCAAGACGATGAACAAGACGGCTTCGGGCGTGCGCTATATTCCGATTACCAATGGTGATCAGGCGAAAGGCTCCCCGGGCGCAGATGCAACCATTGTGGTCAATTACGAAGCCTTCCTCGCCGCAGACGGCACCCGCATTGATAGCTCTTATGCGCGCGGCGAATCCAGTGTTTACCAGATGTCACAGCTGATTGATGGCTGGGCGGAAGCCACCAGACTTATGAATCCTGGCGATGAGTGGCTGGTTTTTGTGCCCTCCGATTTGGCCTTTGGTGAGGAGCCGCTGGGCGAGTTGATCCCCGCGGGATCAGACCTTGTGTACCGCGTGCAACTTGATGGCTTTCTAAGCGCGCAAGATCTTGCATCAGCGTCTGAGCCTGCATCTGAGCCGGAGCAACCCGCCGCGCCGCCTCAAGCTGAGCCGCAGAGGATTGTTGAAGCCACAGGCCCTGATATGGCTGCCTGGCAGGCTTTCTTCCCATGGGATGCAAACAAGCCGGGTGTGAACACGCTGCCAAGCGGCACCTCTTACGTTTTGCTGGAGCGCGGCAACTCGACCAGTCGCAATGCGCTGCGCTCTGACGATGTTATTGTGCATTATGAAGGGCGCCTTGCGGAAACCAGCGAGTTCTTTGACAGCTCATGGTCCCGCGGAGAGCCAGCGACCTTTCCTGTCGGCGGCGTTATTCCTGGATTTACAGACGCGTTGACTTTCATGCGTCCAGGTGACCGCGTTTTGGTTCACATTCCAGCAGATCAGGCCTATGGCGAGAAGGGGGCAGGAACCGACATTCCACCTAATGCGGACCTGATGTTCCAGATCAATCTATTGCAGATAAAGCCGCAGTAAGGGTTCAGAACCCTGAGCCGGGCTGAGCAAGATACGTCTCTTCCTCAGCCGTGTTAGGACGACCCAAAATAGCGTTGCGGTGCGGGAAGCGCCCATAGGTCTTAATCACATCGCGGTGCTTGTGCGCGTAGTTTAGCACGCTATCGGCAAGGTCTTTGAAATCAGGCCGCGCGCGGGCGGCGAGTTTTTCAAATACGCTGATCGACATGTCTTGATCGTAAAGGCGCTCAGAGTGCTCAAGCGGGATATAGAAGAAAATACACTCTGCTTCGCTCAAGCCTTCGTCCTCACCTTTCATCAAGCCCTCTTTAGTCAAGCCCAGCGCGAGCTTGTCATGCTCAAAGCTTGTCGCGTGTCCGCGAAAGATGTTTCGGCTGAACTGGTCCAGAACAATGATCGCCGCTAGCCGCGCCTGCGGCCCCCGGTCGGCCCAGTCATAGGCCAGGCCATCAGCAAGGGCTGAGACGAGGGGTAAGTATGCCTCTGCGATGTGGGTGTCAGTTTCGAAGGATTTTTGAAACCAGAGCTTATTTTTCTGTCCGGCGATCTCGGCATCATGACTTGCCGCACCGATCCAGAAATCAAGCACCTCTTCAGGGGGTGGTAGAGGTGTCATAGTCAGCCCGCTGGTCGCTGCGCGACGATCATATAGTTCACCTTGGTATCCCCTGATAGCCGCCATTGATCTGAAAGCGGATTGAAGCTTACGCCTTGAGCAGGATCACAGATGAGGCCGGCTGATTTTAGGGGCGCTGAAACCTCTTCAGGGCGCAGGAATTTTTCAAACTCATGCGTTCCGGTTGGAAGCCAGCGCAGGACATATTCAGCCCCAACAATCGCCAGTGCAAAAGCTTTAGCGGTTCGGTTGAGCGTTGCCACAATCGTCAAACCCCCAGGTTTTACGAGGCTGGCGCAGTCTTTCAGGAATTGGCTTGGGTCAGCGACATGCTCGACCACCTCCAGATTAAGCACAACATCGAACGGCTCTTCACCTGCTTCGATCAGCGCCTCGACTGTGCCGGCGCGAAAATCAATGTTCAGGCCGCTTTGCTTGGCATGTGTCATTGCTGTTTTGATATTTGCCTCGCTGGCATCGACCGCTGTGACGGATGCCCCAAGCCGGGACATTGGCTCACTGACCAGCCCGCCACCGCAACCGATGTCTAGAAACCGCAAGCCTTCAAATGGCTTTCTGGACTTTGTATCCAGCCCAAAATGCGCGTCCACAATGTCGCGAATAAAGCCAAGGCGCACCGGATTGAACTTGTGCAGCGGGCGAAACTTGCCTTTTGGGTCCCACCATTCAGCGGCCATAGCTGAGAACTTGGCCACTTCGGCTGGGTCAATGCTGGGGCGCTTTGGGGCGCTGTCGTCAATAGCTGCAGTTTCTGACATCGGTTTCATGATCCCGTTTGCGATTTCTGACGCCCTCCATTAAGGAAGCGCGTTGCTCTTACATGAGTGAAGATAGGTTTTATGGCGAGGCGGCAATGGCGCGCACTGTTCTGAAGTTTGGTGGAACCTCCGTGGCGGATCTGGAGCGGATCTCGCACGTTGCGGATATTGTGGCGCATCGCGCCGCAAAGGGTGAGCAGATTGCAGTGATTGTGTCGGCCATGTCCGGGGAAACCAATAAGCTCGTTGATCTGGCAAAAGGTGCAGCCGGGCAGCACGTGATCGGCGATCAATTCAATGACGAATATGATGTGATTGTTTCATCTGGTGAGCAAGTGACCAGTGGTCTTTTGGCTTTGTCCCTGCGCACGCGCGGTTTGAGGGCGCGCAGCTGGCTGGGCTGGCAAATGCAGATGAAAACGCGCGAGGGGCATGGCTCCGCTCGGATTGATGGTTTTGATGAGGATAGCGGTCTTGGCGCTGCGATTGATAGCGGCGAAGTGGCGGTGATTGCAGGCTTTCAAGGCGTCTCAGAGGAAGGCCGGGTTTCAACACTTGGCCGAGGTGGTTCTGACACAACGGCTGTTGCCGTCGCTGCGGCGCTTGGCGCAGTGCCCTGCGATATTTATACGGATGTGGACGGCGTTTACACAACCGACCCGAGGATTGTGCCGCAGGCAACGCGCCTTGAAAAAGTTTCGTATGAAGAAATGCTGGAAATGGCGTCCCTTGGCGCCAAAGTCCTGCAAACCCGTTCGGTAGAGCTTGCCATGAATCATCAGGTTCCGCTGCGCGTACTTTCAAGTTTTTCTGGGCCTGAGGATGACAATCCTGGCACCTGGATATGCAATGAGGATGAGATCGTGGAAAAACAGGTTGTAAACGGCGTTACCTATTCGCGGGATGAAGCCAAAATCACGCTTTATGGCATGGAAGATAAGCCAGGTACGTCGGCGAAGCTTTTTGCGCTTCTGGCGCGTGAAGGTGTCAACGTGGATATGATCGTTCAGGCCAATGCGCGCGGCGAAGGCCGGGCGAACATGGTGTTCACCTGTACCAGCGGTGACAGTACCAAGGCGGAGCGTGTTCTTGAGGCGAACCGCGATCTGGTCGTGTTCGACAGTATGGGCGTCACGCGCGATGTTGCGAAGGTCTCTGTTGTTGGGGTAGGGATGAAGTCACACACAGGTGTTGCCGAAACCATGTTTGAGGCGTTGGCCGTGAAGAGCATCAATATCGATGTGATCTCAACTTCAGAGATCAAGATTTCCGTTCTTATTGATGCAGATTATACCGAACTCGCTGTTCGCGCGCTTCATACCGCGTTTGACCTTGACGCGAGCTAAGTGAAGCCCCCATTTGGGGTCAAGCATGCCAGATAGTTTTTCGATACCCCGGCTCTTGATGAACCGCCTCCGGGCGGTGATGGCTGCCGATATGGATCGCGAAGAGCGTCTTAAAGAGGTGGTTCGTCTAATCGCCGGAACCATGGTCGCCGACGTTTGTTCAATCTATCGCCGAACAGGGGATGATCGGCTGGAATTGATCGCAACAGAGGGCTTGCGTCAGGATGCGGTCCACCGAACGTTTCTCGGCCTGAATGAAGGGCTTGTTGGCCAGATCGCTATGACGGCGCAGCCTGTTTCTATACAGGATGCCCCGCGCCATCCTGATTTTTCCTATCGACCTGAAACAGGCGAAGACCCCTATCATGCGTTTCTGGGTGTGCCGATTTTAAAGGGGGGGCGTGTGATTGGCGTCCTGACTGTGCAGAACCAGTCTGAGCGGACCTATCAGGATGATGAGATTGATAGCCTGCAAACCATTGCCATGGTTCTGGCTGAGATCGTCCCGTCCAGAGATAGCGGCCCTGATCAGACCGAAGCGGCCCGAACAGGTCGATCGGTTAATCTGGAGGGGCGTATTCTCTGTGATGGGCTTGGCATGGGCTTGGTGCGCCTGCACGACCCTGTCATCCCAGCGGCAAAGTTTTTTGCTCAAGACAGTGAGATCGAAGAACACCGCCTCGAGACGGCGCTTGAAGAGTTGCATCTCTCAATTGACCGATTGCTGGCAGCTGAGATTGGCGGGCTTTGGGGCGAGCCGCGCGAAGTAATAGAGGCGTACAAGCTGCTCGCTTCCGACCCAACTTGGGCAGAGAAACTTCGCGAGGGGGTTAAAGGTGGGTTGTCGGCTGAGGCCTCAATTGATCGTTTGCGCCGGGAACACCGGGCGCGCTTTGAAAAAGTCAAAGACCCTTACCTACGCGAACGCCTGCATGATCTTGAGGATTTGGATAATCGCTTGCTGCGCATTCTGGCGGGGGCTGATGATGCTTTTGTTGCCGGAGCTGGCAAAAGCGATACGCCAGAGGTTCTGGTGGCGCGCCGTCTTGGCCCGGCTGAGCTGCTTGAATATGGCAAAGCTGGTCTGGCGGCGATTATTCTGGAAGAGGTCGCCACCTCAAGCCACGCGGCGATTGTCGCACGCGGCCTCGGTATTCCCACCATTGGCGGCATCAATGGTCTGCTCACGCATGTCTCACGCGGTGATCCTGTTATTGTCGATGGTGAAGATGGCAAAGTTCATTTGCGCCCGGATGAAGGCCTGCTCAAAGCTTACGAGACACGTCAAACTCTCTTGTCAGAACGCCAAGCTGTGTTTCAAGCCCTGCGTAAGGAACCGACAGCGTCCAAGGACGGTGTAGATATACGTTTGATGCTGAACGCCGGACTTGGTCTTGATCTGGAGCATCTCGAAAGCACAGGCGCGGATGGAATTGGTCTGTTTCGGACCGAGTTTCAGTTCCTGATGTCGGACCGTTTGCCAAAAGTGCAGGACCAGATTGATTTGTATCGGCAGGTTCTGGCGGGCGCGAATGGCCGCCCGGTTTACTTCAGGACCTTGGATCTTGGCGGTGATAAGCTTCTGCCAAACCTGAATGACGCACGTGAGGAAAATCCCGCGCTTGGCTGGCGCTCAATCCGGTTTGCGCTCGACCGTCCGGGCTTATTTCGCCGCCAGCTGAGAGCCTTGGTCAGGGCCGCTGAAGATGCGCCCCTATCCGTGATGTTTCCAATGGTGACGAGCGCGCATGAGTTTCGTCAGGCCAAGGCTTTGTTGATCCAGGAGATTGAGTGGGGCGAAACACGCGGAATTAAACCTCCTTCAGATCTAAAAGTTGGCGCCATGCTCGAAACGCCAGCTTTTGCGTATGCGCTGGAAGATATTGCTGGTGAGGTAGATTTTGTTTCGATCGGAACAAATGACATGCTGCAATTCTTTCATGCTGCAGACCGAATGACCCCGCTCGTGTCGGATCGCTATCCGTTTGTTAGCCGCCCGGTAATGCGTTTCTTGAAGCAAGTTCGTGAAACCTGTGAGCGTGTACAGGTTCCGGTTTCAATCTGCGGTGAAGGGGCAGGGCGGCCTTTGGAAGCTTTGTGCCTTATAGCACTTGGTTATCGCAGCCTCTCTATGCCAGCGGGTGGAATTGGCCCGGTTAAGCGTATGTTGCGCAGTCTGGATCTGTCCAAGTTCGGCCCGGCTTTTGCATCTCTCCTACAAGACAGAGAACCTGCTTTGTGTAACGGAGTGTTAGACCTTGCCGCGTTACAGGGTATTATACTGAATGATGCGTAAATGCGCGAACTGGGAACGAGTAGGCTGATCATGGATCAAACGACTGAAAATACGCCAGTAGAGAGCAGTTCCGATGCTGGACGCCTCAGCGCTGGCGATCGTCTGCGCGAAGCGCGTGAGGCGCGCGATTTAGAACTGCGTGATGTTGCTGCGAAAACCCGCCAATCCCAAGACACGCTCATAGCTCTCGAAGCGATGAAGACCGACCATATTCCGGCAACGATTTTGCGGATGCAGGCGAAAATGTATGCCCGCTTCCTCGAATTACCTGAGGAAGAGATTGCTGCTGATTATGCCGAAACACGCGGGACCACTAATGCGGAGGCTATGCCGAATGAAGTGGTGCGCGCTGACCAAGGCCAGCGTCCTGTCTTTTTGATAGGCGGCGGTTTGGCTGCGGTTCTTGCTGTTGGCGTGCTGGCTCTGATTTTCGCGCCAGGCTCTAAACCCGATGTAGAAGAGCTGGCCGTATCAGCCCGGATTGCTCCTGTTCAAAATGAACTCGTTGATCCTATCGCGACACTCAATGAATCTGCAGAGGAACTTTCGATTAGAACGCAACGCGCGGCCTGGATCGAAGTTCGTGGCTCTGACGGCACGGTTTTCCGCAGCCGCCAAATGGCAGCCAATGAAACCTATTTCCCGCGCACTGGGGCTGGATGGACTGTAACGGTTCGGGATGCAGGCGCGTTTCAGTGGCGCATTGGCGATTATGCCTTTGCCGCATTTGGACCTGATGAGCAGGCGCTCTATTCTCTAAGCATCGATAAAGCGATGGAAGAGGGGCAGGCCGCTCAGACCGCGGCACTTGCAGACGTCCAGACGTCAACTGGACAGCGGCGCTAAAAAAGCCGGACGGCGTTTGGCCTCCGGCTTTTCTTGTGATTGTTGGTTATGAGATAGACCTTACTCAGACAAGTTCTTCTGTGACTCCATCTGCGTAGACACAGAGCCAAAATGCGCGTCATCATCCCCAATGGCCAGAGTTGGCCGGCAAGTTGGCGTGCAATCATAAGAGTGGTTTGCGCCAGCGCGGTTAACTGTCACCAGATTGTTTGAATTTGCGGTCACAACGATATCTGCTGAGAAAAGCGTATTGGCGTTGTCGTCAAAAATTATCAGGTTTGTCGTCCCAAACGCTTTACCGCTAACAAATAGCAAGCGGCTATCATGGACAGCAACATCTGCGATATTTGGATTACCGATCACAACACTGCCAGCATCCCCCTTTAGCTTAAGAGGTTTTGTTTTACCGGTTTCAACGGTGAATTGGCCTGCATGTGCGGCAAGGCTCAGGCTGATCGCTGCGGCGAGGGCGCTAAAGCCCTTAATACATGATGACATAGGAGATCTCCCAACAAACTAAGTATATAATGGGACAAAGAGGTTATCCGAATCCTAAAGCCGCTTCCTTATATATAGAGTGTTCACCAACGCGCGCCCAGAACCTTAACAAACGCTTTGTTTCCATTCAGAAAGTTTCTGTTTTGATTTACGGGATTTTCAGAGGCGTCCTGTAGAACTGGTTTTGTTCCGGGACATAAACCCGAATAACTCGGGACGTCGACAACTTGCATAGTGGGAGTTTCCAATGCGTAATTTTTTCAAGAATGAATCAGGTGCTACAGCCATCGAATACGGTCTTATTGCTGCTTTGATCGCTGTTGCGATCATCGGTGCTGTGACTACACTTGGTGGTAACACATCTGCGACCTTCAACAAAGTATCTGCTCAGCTTGCTTAAGCGACAGAGACTTTAAGGTCGGCCTGAAAAGGTCAGGAAGCCGCTGGGTTCGCCCAGCGGCTTCTTTCATTTGGGGACGTCAAGTGATCCTTAAGTGGTTTGTGAAATACCTGTACTGAACAAGATTTTTCAGGAGCCATCATGATCCTCACATTATTTGCCATCAGCTTTTTTGCGCTATGCCTTTATGCGGCGCTGATCGATGTTGAAACCATGACTATTCCAAACTGGTTGAACGGTTGGATGGCTTTTCTCTTTATACCGGCTTGCATTCTTGCCGCTCCCGGTTGGGATGTCGCAGGCCTGCATGTGCTTGTCGCTCTGATTTCTTTCGTCATATGCGTGGCACTCTTCTTTATTGGCCTATGGGGCGGCGGTGATGCGAAAATGGTTCCAGCCGTCATGCTGTGGCTTGGACCTGCCGGTGTGATGCCGTTCTTGCTTGCAACGGCGGTTATAGGCGGAGCTTTGACCGTTATCATCGTCATTGCGCGCGGCTTGCTGCCAGCAGGCGTAACGCCAGGTTTTGGGGTTGCTACCTTTGAGGATCGCAAGGGCGTGCCATATGGCGTTGCGATTGCCGCCGGGGCTTTCTTCGCTGCACCAGCCTCTCCATTCCTTACCGAATTCCTAAGTCAAATCAGTCGTTTCAATTAACCATGCTTTAGGTTGCTTATGAAATACAGTGCTTGGAGAAACCCGCACTTGGCAGGTTTTGGGTAAAGAAAAAGGGACGTCAAATGTCACCGATGCGGCTTATAATCCTAGCAGTTGCTGCTATTGCAGCGGTCTTGGCCGCCTTTCTTGTGCGTAACATGGCGAGCCAGGAGCCAGCCGCCCCGGCGCAAGTTGCTGAAACGGTTGAACGCATCGTTGAGGTTGAGGTCTCCCAACAAAAAGTCCTTGTCGCGCGCACTGACTTGCGGGTTGGGACATTGCTGACCCCTGATGAATTTAAATGGGCCAACTGGCCTGAGAGTACGATTAACCCAGCGTACTTCACGCAGGAATATGCGCCGGACGCGATGGAAACTCTAACCGGTAGTGTTGTGCGCAACGCAATGTACACTGATGAACCAATTATGCCTCAAAAAATCGTCCAGAAAGGCGAGACGGGCTTCATGGCAGCTTTGTTGCGCCCGGGAATGCGCGCTGTGACAATTGAGATCTCGCCTGAGTCTGCTTCAGCTGGGTTCATTCTGCCGGATGACCGGGTCGACATTATCCTCACCCAGGAAATCGAATATCAAAGCGGCGGCGAGATTCTGACCAGAACCGTCACCAGCACCATTTTGGAAAATGGTCGTATCATCGCGATTGACCAGACATTTGGCGATGTTGACGGCATTCCGACACTGACTGGCTCTACGGCGACTCTCGAACTGACGCAGCCACAGGCTGAATTGATGGCGCAAGCCTCTCGTACGGGCGCAATCTCGCTTACGCTCCGTAGCGCCGCAGACGCCGCGTTCAATAATGGTGAGGCGCTCTCAAGATTGGAATCGCTCGGCAAATCGAGCGTCGGCGGTAAGCAAGTTACTATCTACCGGAATGGCCAGGCCACGGCTGGGGGAAGCTGATGAAACGGACTGATATGATATTCAAAGTAAGCGCTTTCGCGCTTGGTCTGTGTCTTATGCCAATGACTGGTACGGCGCAGAATTTGATGGGTGTTTCAATGACTGAGCCGGGTGATACAAATGTCACCGAAACGATCAGGCTTGGTCTCAATAAATCGACAATTATTGATCTGAAACGCCCTGCGGCTGATATCGTCATTACCAATCCAGAGATTGCGGATGCGACGGTTCAGACCGCAAACCGCTTGATTTTTCGCGGTGTGACGACGGGGCAAACGAATGCCTTTATCTTTGATTCACAAGGTCGGCCGCTCCTGAATTTAGAGATTGTCGTGGAGGTCGATACGGCCAGCATTGATAGTACAATCGCGAAATATGTGCCGGGCGCTCGCGTAAGTGTTGATAGCATCAATGGGAATCTGGTCGTTTCTGGACAAGTCGCGAACCTGACCGAATCCAATCAGGTTTTGCGTCTGGTCAACGCCTATTCCGGTGCTGATGAAGAAACTGAAGTTCTCAATATGATGTCGATCCGGGCAAAGGATCAGGTCATGCTTGAAGTGCGCGTCGTGGAGATGCAGCGCACAATTGTAAAACAGCTGGGGATTAACTTGTCCGGATCAACCAATTTTGGCGATCTTGCGAGCCTAGCTCCGACGCCATTATTTGCAGATATAGCCGGTGACGGCATCGATGCGGCAGTTGACACCGGTACAACCACACTCGCGCGCGCAGCGCCGTTCTCCAACCGCTTTGGTATCTCAAGCTCTAACGGATTTGGAGTTCAGGGTGCCGCGCTTGGAGGTCTTTCAACCAATCTGGGGTACTCCAATTTCGTTGGTGGAATTGAGCAATCCTCCGCAGGTGCTGCGATTGATGCGCTTGAGCGTATTGGTATTGTAAGAACCTTGGCAGAGCCGAATATAACGGCTGTCTCTGGTGAGAGTGCTAAATTTCTCGCCGGCGGTGAGTTCCCGGTTCCTGTCGGACAGGACGATGACGGCGCAATCACAATTCAGTTTAAGCCTTTTGGTGTTGGCTTGGCCTTTACCCCAATCGTGCTGTCTGAAGGCCGGATTTCATTGAAGGTTTCAACAGAAATTTCTGAGCTCAGCAATGTTGGTTCTTTTCAAGGGCAAACTATTGCCGGTGTTGATGCAGACGGTAATGTCATCACCGCTCAAGGCTTAACGATTCCAGCTCTAACTGTAAGGCGTGCAGAGAGTACAGTCGAACTTCCCTCAGGTGGGTCGATGATGCTTGCAGGCTTGATACAAAGTCGCAGCCGGCAGGTCCTTGATCAGCTGCCAGGGATCAAAAAACTACCCGTACTAGGGGCTCTATTCCAATCACGTGACTTCTTGAACGAAGAAACCGAAATGGTCGTAATTATCACGCCCTATCTGGTCGACCCTACGAGTAAAAATGAGCTCAGGACACCTGCAGATGGCTATGTCAACGCGTCTGATCCCAAGAGTGTTTTCTTCGGTAAATTGAATGCTCAGTATGCAGAGCCTGGAAAAGGTCTGTCGAAAGATAATTACAATGCCCCTGTTGGATTTATTGAGGAGTAGATGATCATGTCGAAACACAAGGTCTCCGCATACGCTCTCATCGGTTGCGCCGCTTTAGTCATGAGCGGCTGTAAATCTGCTGAAACTGGCGGACATGTGCCGGTTGAGTATTATTCTGGGACGACGCTTGATCGCAACGCGATCGGAGTGCGCCAGCAAACACAGTACCTTGAGGTCAATCTAAATCCTCAGGATAGCCAATTGCGCCTTCCTGAAATTGCAAAAGTTAAAGGGTTTCTGGCGAGCTATAATGCTAATGGGCATGGGCCGCTTGTAATTTCATTGCCGAAGAATGCTGACAATCCTCAACTGGCTGTTGGGGCTGCGGCAGAAACACGTGAGCTGGCCTGGGAAGCGGGTATCGATTACGAACAAATCATGGGCGCTGCCTATGACGCTCGCGGACGGCGCGGATCACCGCTGATTATGGCATTCAAATCCTTCGAAGCGGTGGCGCCTGATTGTCCTTCCTTATCTGAAGTCGATTTTTCAAATGCGATCTCAAACAATGACCAACCCAGTTTGGGCTGTGCAATCCGTACCAATATGGCCGCTATGATTGCCGAGCCTGCCGATCTCTTCGGGGACCGTGAGCTTTCGGAAAGCGATATCTCACGCCGGGAGATTCAATTGCAGCTTTGGCGCGATGGTGCCGTTACGGCTGCTGCACGTAGCGATAATGAATCTGCCGCACTGTCAACAGCTGTGAACTAGGCCTGTAAAGGCCGAACGAGGAGTATAGTAGTATGTCCAATGAAAACGCACTCTTCGAAGATGACTTCGATATGGAGTTTGATGACGATCTGGAATCGACTATTTCGGCTGTTTTCGATGATGACCAAAACGCCTCTGGTGAAGCGGTTGATATTGATGCACCGATGAAAGACCTCGAGGCTTATGAGGACACGGCGCCGATTAGCTTTGTGGAGCATGATGAAGGTGGTGATCGGGCCATCCCTGCGATCGCAGCAATTGCGTTTTGCGAAACTAGTCGCACAGCTGATTTGATTGAGGCTGTTTCAACCGACCGCCGAATGAGCCAGGCAACTGTCGAAATCAACCAAGGCGGTCTTGAAGCAGCAATTGCTTACTTGCAGGAAAATCCGACGCCTAACCTGCTTATTTTGGAATCCGCTGCGCCGAACGCGACCATGGTTGCCCAAATTGATGAACTTGCCTCTCACTGCGATGAGGGGGTCCAGGTAATGGTCATTGGGGCTACCAATGATATTGGCCTCTATCGCCAGCTTATGGCGCGCGGCGTTAGCGAATATCTCGTGCCACCTGTTGCAACTGTTCAGGTTGTTCGTTCAATCAGCCAACTCTTTGCCGATCCGGACGCACCATTTGTTGGCAAGTCCATCTCTATTATTGGAGCAAAGGGCGGGGTTGGGTCTTCAACGATTGCGCACAATCTTGCTTGGGCGCTGTCAGAAAGCGCGCGCGTGAATACAGCCCTGATTGACCTTGATTTGTCTTTCGGGACCACAGCGCTCGATTTCAATCTGGAGAACCAGCAAACCGTCGCAGATGCCTTGTTGGCCCCAGAGCGTGTTGATGATGCTGTGATCTCAAAACTGCTTTCAAAAGCGACAGAAAGACTGTCTCTGTTCACAGCGCCAGCGACTGTTGCGCAAGTCATGGAAATCCCAGCTGACGCATATACGACCGTGATTAACGGGGTGCGCCGCGTTATGCCTTATGTGGTGTTGGATCTGCCCCATGCTTGGAACAATTGGACGTATCAAACTTTGCTTGGCTCAGATGAAGTGATCCTGATCTGCCAGCCTGACCTTGCTTCGCTGCGTAATGGTAAGAACATTATCGACCAGCTGAAAGCACAACGTCCGAATGATGCGCCGCCGCGCTTGATCATGAACATGATGGGCGTTCCAAAACGTCCTGAAATCCCGGTGAAGGATTTTGCGGCTGCGATTGAGGTCGAACCAGATACTGTTCTGCCTTTCGACCCACAGCTGTTCGGCAATGCATCGAATAATGGTCAGATGATTTCTGAAACTGACGGCGCGGCTGAAGCGTCTGTCGCGATTGATCAACTTGCCGGTCTCTTAACCGGACGTGAAGTTGTTATGCAGCAGAAATCATTCCTGAAAAAGATTCTCGGCAAGTAAGCCGAAGGAAGAGGGTTAGGACATGGCATTTGGCAAACGTTCCGGAGGGGCCCAAGCTGGCGCACCAGCTTCCAAGCCACCTGTGCCGACTGCACCAAAACCGCCAGTCGCAAAGCCGGCGGCTGCAGCACCAGCCCAGGAAAAACCCAAGCCTGTCGCACTCAAACCGCCAGCAGCCACCGAGCATAAGGAAAAAGTGACGAAAGTTACTGACCGTTCGGAAGAATACTACGCCACCAAGACGACCATCTTTAACGCGCTGATTGATACGATTGATCTTGGCCAGTTAGCCCAGCTCGATCAGGAAAGCGCGCGCGAAGAGATTCGTGATATCGTGGTCGAAATCATTGCGATTAAGAACGTCGTGATGTCTATTTCTGAGCAAGAGCATCTGCTTGATGACATCTGTAATGATGTCCTCGGATATGGTCCGCTTGAGCCGCTCTTGGCCCGTGATGACATTGCCGATATCATGGTGAACGGCGCAGATACGACCTATATCGAAGTTGATGGTAAGATTGAGCGGACCAATATCCGCTTTCGCGACAATGCCCAATTGATGAATATCTGTCAGCGTATCGTGAGCCAGGTTGGCCGCCGTGTTGATGATGCCAGCCCGATTTGTGATGCGCGCTTGCTGGATGGTTCGCGTGTGAACGTGATCGCGCCGCCGCTCGCGATTGATGGGCCGACACTGACCATTCGTAAGTTTAAAAAGGACAAGCTGAAGCTTCAGGATCTTGTGAACTTCAAGTCCATCTCTGAGGCTGGGGCTGAAATCCTGCGCATCATTGGTCATGCGCGCTGTAACATTCTGATCTCTGGCGGTACGGGTTCTGGTAAGACGACCCTTCTCAACTGTCTGACAGGCTTCATCGAGCCCGGTGAGCGCGTTATTACCTGCGAAGATAGTGCTGAGCTTCAGCTGCAGCAGCCGCATGTGGTTCGGCTTGAAACGCGCCCCCCGAATATTGAGGGATCTGGTGCCGTTTCGATGCGTGAACTGGTTAAAAACTGTCTGCGTATGCGTCCTGAACGGATCATCGTGGGTGAGGTTCGTGGCCCAGAGGCATTTGATTTGCTGCAGGCGATGAATACCGGACACGATGGCTCAATGGGAACCCTTCACGCCAACACTCCGCGTGAAGCGCTTTCACGGGTTGAATCCATGATCACAATGGGTGGCTTTACACTGCCTGCAAAAACTATCCGTGAAATGATCGTTGGCTCTATTGATGTTGTGGTTCAGGCCTCACGTCTGCGCGATGGGTCCCGCCGGATCATGTGCGTGACTGAAGTTATGGGTCTGGAAGGCGATACAATCGTTTTGCAGGACATTCTAAAATACGAGATCACTGGCGAAGACGAAGACGGTAAGATTGTTGGTAGCCATCGCGGTACAGGTATTGGTCGTCCTAAATTCTGGGAGCGAGCTCAGTATTATAATCTTGAACAGGATCTCGCCAACGCCCTAGACGCATTGGAATAGATCATGGACCTTAGCGGCGATACAATCATCTATATCATAGGCGGCCTGGCTTTTCTGGTTATAGCGGGCGTTGGCTTGGCTTTTACCGGTGATGCAGGTGAAGAAAAAGCCGCCAAACGCGCGCGTCAAATGACAAGCGGAGAAGGCACGCGGCGCGGTGCAAACAAGAACGATCCGAATGCAGCGCGGCGTAAGCAAACTCAGCAAATGCTGAAAAAGCTGCGGGAACAAGACGCCCAAAGGCGAAAATCCCTGACGTCTAATGGTATTCAGTCCAAGATCGATCAGGCGGGCCTTGAGATTAACGAACAGGTTTTCTGGATCATGTCACTCGTATTGGCAGTGGTCGGCGGCATTCTGATCTTTATGACGGGCGCTGCAGGGCCGCCAAAAATCCTGGGGTTCAGTATCGAAGAAACAATCGGCACTGAAATGGCCCGTATCGTCAGCGTTGCGATGGGCGCTTTTGTCTGTGGTATCGGTTTGCCGCGCTTTGTCCTCGGTTTCCTGACCGCGGGTCGTAACAAGAAGATGATGAACCAGTTTGCCGATGGTATCGACATCATCGTCCGGGGTGTGAAGTCCGGCCTGCCGCTTACCGAATGTCTGCGCATTATTGCTAAGGAAAGCCCTGCGCCGCTTGGCCCTGAGTTCCAGCTTCTGACAGACAATCTCTCAATGGGTATGACCAATGAGCGAGCTTTGCAGCAATTCTACAAGCGGGTGCCGCTATCTGAGGTCAACTTCTTCGTGATCGTGCTGTCCATTCAAGCCAAGGCCGGGGGTAACCTGTCAGAGGCGCTTGGGAACCTTTCTGCTGTCATCCGCTCACGTAAAATGATGCGCGAGAAGATTAAAGCGCTGTCAGCTGAAGCTAAGGCGTCTGCGATGATTATTGGGTGTCTACCGTTTGCCGTTGGCATCATGGTTTACATCACCACGCCGAGTTACATCATGACGCTATTCGTGACCGCGCCGGGCCATACGGTGCTGTTCGTTGGGGCTTGTCTCTATGCGATAGGCATCACCGTCATGAACAAAATGATCAGTTTCGATATTTAAGGGGTAGGGGAAATGGGCGGTTTTGCATCATCATTAAGCGATCCAGGCGCAATGGCTTCCCTCCTGGCGGCCGGCGCCATGTTTGCGACGATCATTTCTGTCATGCTACCTGCTCTTAAAGGGGACAAGCTCGAAACCCGTTTGAAACAGGTGACCTCACAGCGTGAACGCTTGCGCCGTGCGAGTCGCGCCGACATTGAGCAGCGCGGTATCAAGCGCGAATCCAAAGGCCGCATCAACGACATCACCAAAAAGCTCGACCTGCAGAAAATGCTGGAAGATCCGAACATTGCGATAAAGCTGGAACAGGCCGGGATGCGCGGTCCGAAGCCGCTGACCATCTTCTATTTTTGCCGCTTTATGCTTCCCTTCCTCGGGGCCGTTAGCATCTTTGTCTATATCTTCTTCGTAAACGATATGGGCCTCTCAACGATGATGAAATATGGCTCAATCATTTTTGGCGCCGCGATCGGTTTCTACGCGCCAAACCTCTACGTTGATAACCTGGCTCAAAATCGACAGAAGTCTATTATGCGCGCTTTTCCTGATGCGCTTGATATGATGTTGATCTGTGTTGAATCCGGCATGTCGATTGAGATGGCTTTTGCTAAAGTTGGCGCTGAAATTGGCACCGCATCGGTTGAGCTTGCAGAGGAATTACAGCTGACCACGGCAGAACTTGCCTACCTTCAAGAACGCCGCGCTGCGTATGAAAACCTTGCGCGCCGTACGGGCCATGAGGGCGTCAAAGCGGTTACCATGGCGCTGGTTCAGGCGGAGCGATATGGTACGCCGTTGGGGGATGCCTTGCGCGTGATGTCCAAGGAAAACCGCGAGATGCGGATGTCTGAGGCAGAAAAGAAAGCTGCGGCTCTTCCCGCTAAGCTGACTGTACCGATGATCCTGTTCTTCTTGCCTGTTTTGTTCCTGGTTGTGCTTGGGCCTGCTGTCATCAAGGTGATGTTCAAAGGCGAAGCTTCGCCCGACTAATCTCACAGCCTCACTTGTCTAGCTTCTCCAAGAGACAAGGATTTTCTAGCTCATCCATCTTGTGGGCCGCGTAGTTTTGGCTTCAGCTTGACTGGCGTGCTCGCTGCGCCCGCGAGCGATGTCGCTTGCGTAGCATTGCGGTCGGCTTGTCCTAATGGTTCTGCCATCCCTTCACTATCAACCTGACCTTCGCGTATCTCTGGCATCACGTCTTCAGGATTGCGAGCGGTCAGCTCTTTCTGCATGACTCTATCGAGATCTTCCAGGTCCCCATAATCGCGCATGGGCAGCATCATCTCCTGCAAGGCGCGACGGTTGGCTTCGATTGTGCGGCGCGGCGCGCTTGGGTCGACCTCAGCCATTTCATCATAGCGGCCTTGTAAACCGAGAACCAAAGCAAGGTTCTGACGAACGCGAACGTTCGCGCCCGGCTGTTCATTGGCTTTGCGTAGGGCTTTTTCAGCGTCCTCAAGGCGGCCTGTTAGCGCCAGAGACATGCCATAGTTCGATAGCGTTGAGACCCGGTTCGGTTCTCGCTGTAGTGCGATCTCATAAGCCTGTTGAGCTTTCTCATGCTCTTCTAGTCGATCAAATGCGACCCCTAGCGCAGCTAGCGGTGTCGCGTCTGTTTCAGGCGAATAGTCTGCGGAGCGAACAAAAGCCTGCGCAGCTTCGCTTGCTTTGTCATTTGCAAGAAAAGATCGGCCAAGCTCAAGATAAATCTCATAATTCTGGGGATGCAAAGCGAGCGCGCTTGAGGCAATTTCCATGATACGGTCATGGCTGTTGATCATTCTAAGCGCACTTAGGAAGCGCACAGTGGTTTCAGCGTTCGCGTTGTTCTTCTGATATTCAGCGGCCCAGAAATTTGCACGTGTCAAAGGGTCAGAGCGTTCGGCAAACGCGATCTCTTCAGAGGTCGCAGGCGCGACAGCCTCCTCCATCGCTTGTTGATAGGCGCTCTCGGCCGCGCTTGTTTCGTCTGCGGCTGATCCTGTTGTGCAGGCCGCAAGACCCGCAAGAGCCATCGCGGGCAGGGCACGTGTGACAGTGTTTACTCTGGACATTTGATAAGCTCCGGGGCTGTAACAGACCATACTTGCCGTTGACCTGGTCAAGATCAGGTTAACAAAAACGGCGTTTCGATTAACGAGTCCGGAAAATTTACATGTCTTCTCACGCTGCACTCATCGCCAAAGCTGACAAACCAGCCAAGGTTCACCTCTTTAAAGCGTCTGATTGGGAAGAGGCGACAGGCCTGCCCGCCGACCTGATGGCGCTTGCCAGAGCTGGTGGGTTCAAAGCCGCCAGCGGGCAGATGGTTATGAGCGCAGATAATGATGGCTCAGTCGCGCATGTCCTGTTTGGCCTCGGCGATGGCTCTGATCTGCTTTGTCTTGCGGCGCTCTCGGCAAAACTTCCCGAAGCAGATTACACAATTGCACGCGAGGGCGGGCTAGAGCTTGCGCATATCGCGGCAGGTTGGGCCGATGGAGCTTACC
>CAZGVG010000032.1:10319-27069 GCA_964528975.1 uncultured Hyphomonas sp. | reverse complement strand
CGGCGATGGGGTCGGCAAGCCCAAGGGCTTTCTCGACTATACAATTGTTGATGAGGCGAGCCATAGCTGGGGCCAGATTGGATCAGTTGCGGGTGACTTTACGCAAGTCGATGCAGGCGATCAGCTGATCGACCTAATCCATGCTCCAAAATCACAGTTTCGGGTGAATGGTCGCCTCGTGATGAACCGCCGGACAGCGGCGATTGTCCGTAAACTGAAGGATGCGGATGGGCGTTATCTGTACGCGCCTGGATCTGGCGGCGAAGCGGCTACCGTTCTTGGCTACCCGGTCACTGAGATGGAAGACATGCCGGACATTGGCGCAGGCAATGCGGCGATTGCCTTTGGTGATTTTCGCAGAGGATACCTGATTGCAGATCGCCAGGGCGCGCGGGTCTTACGTGATCCATTCTCGGCTAAACCATATGTCTTGTTCTACACGACCAAACGTGTTGGCGGCGGCGTTCAGAACTTCGACGCGATTAAAGCGATGGTCTTCTAGACCCCTATTAAAGTCCCCTCCCAACTGCTGCGCCATGCTCACTTGAGTGTGGCGCGGTATTTTTTTGAAGAAAGGAATTCCCATGATTGAAGATATTGTTCTCTCGATTATTCGCCAGGCCGCGCTACTGACCAAACCGCAACAGGAAGAGTTTGCAACCAAAGCCGCCGAAGCGATTGCAACGCTGATCAACTCAACCGAAACTGAGATTGATGACGCACTTATCGGGCAAGTGGCTCTGCCGATTGCACGGCAGATTGCCGAGAAACTGAGCGCTCTGGTTTAGCTGCCGCCAATACTGGATGGGTCAATTGTTGGGCGATTGTTTGAATTTGGCTTTGCATTTCCAAGCGATCCGAAGAAAATCCAGCACCCGACGAGTATCAGAATAGCAACGCCAGAACCAATCGCTAGCCATGTTATCTGGGCATATAGCGATGTGACTAAGACGCCGATCAACACGGCCATGAGCATAAGAAAATTCAGTGTCTTCATGACCTGACCTTACAGGAAAAACTAAAATGACAAACCTGACGGTGATTTTGCCGCCAGACGGGGAGCCTGTGTCTCTTGCGTCGGCGAAGGCTTTTTTGCGCATTGGGCATGAGGGTGAGGATGCGCTGATCGCGGATCTGATCCAGCAGGCGCGGGCGCGTGTGGAACAAGTGAGCGGGCTGGCGCTGGTGACACGCACTGTGTCAGTGGTCATGGCGCGCTGGCCAGCTGGCATTGCTGGGCGAGGGATGCGATTGCCGTGCTCGCCTACCACATCCCTAATTGCCGTTCGAACGGTAGATTCTGAAGGCGTAGTGATGGATCAGTCCGGGCGGTTTCGACTGGAGTGCGGACGTGTCTGTTTGCGGCCCTGGAGCATGGTTCCAGCCGTATCAGACGGCGGGCGTGTTGAGATCGATTTTGAAGCTGGATTTGGGTTAACCGCTGACGTACCTGAGGATTTACAAGAGGCGGTTTTGCGTATGGTCGGGGCGCTCTATGCGACACGCGCGCCTTCTGGGTTTGAGTTTGAAAATGGCAAAGGTGACTTGCCACGTGACGTGCAGGCCATCCTCGATGCCCGCCGTGAGGTTAGGCTATGAGCGCGGACGGATTTTTCGCTGGCTCTGATGCTGATCTTGTCGCGCGTTTCATGGAGGCCTTGCGGGCCGACCCTGAGGTGCAAGCGATACTTGGGGTGCCTGCGCGCGTTTTTGATGATGAGACACGCGGGGCAGCGTTTCCGTTCGCAGTTTTGGAGCGGCATGAGCGTCTTAATGCTGATGTTTCCGAAGTGTGCGGTGCAGAACACCGCCTACAATTCGCTACCTATTCGCGATATGGCGGGCGCGCTGAAGCCAAAGAAGTCCTGGGTGCGTTGAGGGTCGCCGTTGAGCGGATCAATCCTAGCCTGACAGGGCAGCGGATTGTGCTTGCCCATGTCACATATTCGGACGCGATGCGCGTCAGGGACCGGCGCGCCTTTCGCGGTGTGCTGCGCGTTCGCATTCTAACTGAGGAGGTTTGATATGGCTGGGCAAAAGGGACGTGATGTCCTGATCAAAGTGTCGGATGGGGCTGAACCGGAGGGCTTCTTGACGCTGGCCGGGATCCGCACGAATGAGATTGAATTGAACGCTCATTCCGTAGACGGAACATCTGCTGAAAGCCCGGAAGGGTGGCGAGAGCTAATCGCGGGGGCAGGGGTCAAAACCGCGCGTGTTCGTGGGCGTGGCGTGTTCAAAGACGCTGCGAGTGACGCGCGTATGAGAGAGCTGTTCTTTGCAGGGGATGTTACGCGCTGGCAGCTCGTTATCCCCGGTTTGGGAAAACTGATCGGGCCATTGCAAATCAGTGAACTGAAATGGGGCGGCGAGTATAATGGTGAAGCGACATTTTCGATTGAGCTTGCCAGCGCCGGCGCTTTAGCATTTGAGGCGGCAGTATGAACGGCGCACGAGGCGAAGTCGCGCTTATTATAAATGGCAGCGAGCGAAAGCTGTGTCTAACACTAGGTGCCTTAGCTGAGATCGAGACGACGTTTGGGTGCACTTCGATGGCGGAGTTGCAAGCGCGGTTGAAGCGTTTGTCGGCGGCGGAACTTATGCAAGTTCTCAGTGCGCTCTTAAACGGGGGCGGCGAGACGGTTGCTGACCTAAAAGATGTTTCGCCAAGCGCTGCTGCCAAGGCTGTGGCGGAGGCCTTTCATGCTGCCTTGGTCTGAGATGTGGCGCGCTGCGCTAAGTGCGGGAATTAGCCCGGATGTATTCTGGTCTCTCTCGCTTCGCGAGTGGCGCTGGCTGAGTGGTAATGGACAAAGAAATCTTCAAGCGGATGGCTTGAAAGCGCTGATGGAGACATTTCCAGATGACTGATTTTGAACAGGAATTAGAAGCGGCAAGTTCTGCGCTATCGGCGCTAGCGGAAGGGCCAGGACAACAAGCAGCCGAAGTTTTGGAGCAAGCTTTTGCGAAAGCGGGCCAGAGCATAGAGCAGGCGCTTGGACGTGCGGCGCAGTCGGGAGAGTTGGATTTCCGGCGGATGGCTGAGAGTGTTCTGGCGGATCTTGCGCGGATTGCGGCTGAGGCGGTGATTACGCGCTCCGGCCTTGGAGGCGGCGGGCAAACCGTCAATCTTAACATGTCACTTGGAGCAGGCGCTGATGCGGGGTCTGTCGTCGGTGCAGCAGGGTCGATTGCAACCGCTATTGCCGGAGCGGCCGCGCGCGGTGGGAGGTTTGCATGAGTGGATTTCATGATGTGAGATTTCCAATTCGCTTGGCGCTGGGCGCGACAGGTGGACCGGAACGGCGCACAGAAATTCTAACCTTGGCAAGCGGACGTGAGGTTAGAAATGCCGTTTGGGCCAATGCCCGTCGACGCTGGGATGTTGGCAGCGCGATCAGCGACCTTGCTGGACTATATGAATTAGTTAGCTTCTTTGAAGCGCGAAAGGGACGCCTCCATGGGTTTCGTTTTCGCGACCCAATGGATCACACTAGCGCGCCGCCAGGCGTGGCTGTGTCCTCAGAAGATCAGATTATCGGTACGGGAGACGATGTTAGATCGCGCTTCAAACTGCGTAAGGATTATGGCGGTACGCTGAGGGCCATTTCCAAGCCGGTGGTCACGTCGCTGCGGGTTGGTATTGATGGCGTGGAGCCTAACACCGGATGGAGCTTTGACCCTGAAGTAGGGGAGATCGTGTTTGATGTGCCACCAGAAACCGGGGCGATTATCTCAGCTGGGTTTGAGTTCGACTGCGCTGTTCGTTTTGAAAGCGATCAAATGCAAGCGGTTGTTGAGGCCTTTGGCGCCGGACGTGTTGCTAGTCTTGCGCTGGTCGAGTTAATTTAGGACTGATTATGAAACAGATACCAGACGCACTTGCCGCCCGCTTGGGCGGTGAGGTGACGACTCTATGCCTGTGTTGGCAGCTAACCCGCAAGGACGGCGCAATCTTTGGTTTAACGGACCATGATCGTTCTTTGGAGATTGATGACGTAACCTTTGATCCGGGCCTCGGCGTTGAGGCGGGCAGTTTCACGCAGTCGGAAAGTTTGAAGCCCGGTCGCGGCGCGGCTGGCGGGGTTCTGTCCAATAATTTTATTGTCGAGGATGACCTTCTCGAGGGCCTATGGGACATGTGCGCCGTCAATGTTTACCGAGTTGACTGGGAGCGGCCCGACTTGGGTAAGGTATTCATATGGTCAGGTTATCTGAGTGAAATTTCCTATACGCCTGCCGGCTCGTTTGAAGCTGAATTGATCTCGTTGAAATCGGATCTCGAGCGACCGATCGGGCGCGTTATGCAGAAACAGTGTGATGCATCCCTTGGCGATGCGCGCTGTGGGGTTTCTGCAGACGGTCGTACCTGTGATCAGCGGTTTGAAACGTGCCGCGATGTCTTTGCAAATACCGAGAACTTTCGCGGATTTCCGCACATGCCCGGGACCGATTTCGTTCTGTCGGGTCCTTCATCTAACCGAAATGATGGCGGCAGACGATGAGCCGACACGATATTGTACATGCCGCGCGCGGGTGGATCGGAACACCATATAGACATCAAGCGAGCCTAAAGGGTGTGGCAACTGACTGCCTCGGTTTGCTGCGCGGCGTTTGGCGGGAAGTAGAAGGCGAGGAGCCCGAGGCCTTACCGCCGTATACGCCAGATTGGGCAGAAGCCTTGGGCGAGGAAATTCTTCTTATGGCGGCGCGCCAGCACTTAAAAGAGATTTCAATCGGTAATGCGGGTTTTGGGGATGTGCTCTTATTTCGAATGGGGCTTGGTCACCCCGCTAAACATTGCGCCATTATAAGTGGTGAGGCACGCATAATACATGCTTATTGGGGACAGTCGGTGTGTGAGACGCGTCTGGTTCCCTGGTGGAGACGGCGAATTGCGGCGGCGTTTCGGTTTCCAGATATAGACCTCACAGTTTGAGCACGCCGCTGTGAATAGCGGTGATTGGTACTTGTTCGGGGCCCGTCATAACTAAGGCCTGCGCCCAGAGAGGGCGAGATGATTGACCTGAACTGGAGACTAAAATGAACACGCTTAAAACACTCGCCGCAGCCTTTGCCCTCGGTGTCGCAGGACTTGCCGTAACCGCGCCAGCCGCAGTGGCGCAGGATGCGACAACAATCTCGCAGACTTTAAACTATGAAACGTCTGGCGCCTTTGTGAAAAAGTCGAAGAAGCTGAAGGGCAATTGGAACGTTGTTGAGCGCGATGGAAAGACATTCATTGTCTTTGCAGACGATTTTCGCGCCGCGAATGGCCCGGATCTGAAAATCTTTCTGTCCCCGAAATCTGTATCCAATGCGACGGGTAAGAATGCTATCGAGGGCTCTTTGAACATTGGCGAACTGAAGAAGACAAAAGGCACGCAAGAATATGAAGTTCCCGCTGGTGTGAACCTTTCAGACTATGGCAGCGTGCTTGTGCACTGTGAGAAGTTTGAAGTCCTTTGGGGCGGCGGCGACCTTTAAGCACCCAAGTAAAACTTAGTTTTCAAGGACCGGTCATTTTCATGGCCGGTCTTTTTGTATCTGGAGATATAAGAATGGCAGAAATCGTCCTTTCACAGGCTGGCGCCGTTGCTGGTTCTGCGCTTTTGCCAAATGGGCTCACTGTTTTGGGCGCAAACCTCTCTGGCCAGGTCATAGGAGAGACGCTTGGGCGTTTAGCAGGGCGGGCCATCGATGCGTCATTAGTTGCGCCGACTGAAGGACCGCGCCTGAAATCGTTGCATGTGACCGAGAGCCGAGAAGGGGTGGGTTTGCCATTGGTTTATGGCCGGATGCGTATCGGTGGGCAGGTGATCTGGGCAGCTCGATTCAAGGAAAAGAGACGGGAGCGGGCAGCGGGTAAAGGCGGCCCGAAATATGCCGATTACACTTATTCAGTGAGTTTTGCCGTCGCACTGTCTCAGGGGCCGATTACGCGTATTGATCGGATTTGGGCGAATGGCGAACTGATCAACCTATCAGACATCAACTGGCGTCTTTATACGGGGCATGAAGCGCAACTGCCTGACCCTTTGATTGAGGCGATTGAAGGAGTTTCGAACGCGCCTGCTTATCGCGGCACCGCTTATATCGTCTTTGAAGACTTGCCACTTGATGCCTTTGGCAATCGCTTGCCGCAATTGTCCTTTGAGGTCGTGCGCGCCGGACAAGAGCAACCTGACAGCCTGAGTAAGACTGTAACTGGCGTGAACATCATTCCGGCTAGCGGTGAGTTTGTTTACGCGACATCGATCGTTCGGGAACGGCGCTTTCCGGGGATTGAGCGCGCACTCAATATGAATAACGCGCAAGGGGCTGCAGATTTTGTTGTTTCTGTTGATCAGTTGAAAAGCGATCTTCCCCGCGTTGCTGATGCAGCTCTGACTGTGGCTTGGTTTGGAACCGACCTGCGGGCTGGTGAATGTGAGATCAAGCCCGGTGTTGAGACGCGCGAACGTGATACAGTTCCTTATGGCTGGACTGTGGATGGTACAGGTCGCGGGTCGGCGCATCTGATTTCCAATACGGGTGGCGATGCGAATTATGGTGGGACGCCCGCTGACACAGCTGTTTTGGAAGGGATCGCTCTTTTGAAGCAGCAAGGCATCGCTGTGACGCTATCGCCGTTCTTGTTGATGGATGTTGCAAACGGAAATGACTTGCCTGATCCATATGGTGCTGCCGAACAGGCCCCGTTTCCATGGCGCGGGAGACTTACTGTTTCGGCTGACCGGACGGCTCAAGCGCGCACTGAAATACAGAGTTTTGTTGGTCAGGATGGCGGCTTTGGATTTCGCCATTTCATCCTGCACCATGCCAGACTTGCGGTGCGGGCAGGTGGCGTGGACGCCTTTCTGATCGGGTCTGAAATGGTCGGCCTGACCCGTGTTCGTGACGATCAGGGGCAGCATCCCTTCGTTGAGGCATTGATCGAGATTGCGGCTGAGGCGCGTCTTATCCTAGGGCCAGATGTGAGCATTTCTTACGCCGCAGATTGGACCGAATATGGGGCCTATATGCCTATAAACTCGAATAATGATGTCTTGTTTCCGCTTGATCCGCTTTGGGCGTCACCGAGCATAGATTTTGTTGGGGTCGATTGGTACCCGCCTGCCGGAGACTGGCGAGAAGGTGAGGAACATCTTGATTTTCTTGCTGGGTACAGTTCAGCCGATGAGATGGCCTATCTGAGCGCAAATATGGCTGGTGGTGAGGCTTACGATTGGTACTATGCAAGTGCTGAGGATCGCGCGGCACAAATGCGTACCCCGATTGTGGATACTGCGCATGGCGAAGACTGGATCTTTCGCCAGAAAGATTTGGTCGGTTGGTGGCAGAGCGAGCATTATAAACGACCTGCAGGCGTTCGCGAGACTCAACCAACCGGGTGGTTGCCTGGATCAAAGCCTGTGCGCCTCATTGAGATTGGCTTTCCGGCTGTGGATCGCGGCGGCAATGCGCCAAATCTCTTTTTTGATCCGAAGAGTAGTGAAAGTGCTTTCCCACCATTCTCGACGGGGCAGAGAAATGACTTGTTTCAACGCCGTGCCTTGGCTGCTGCGCTTTCCTTTTGGAATGATCAGCCGCTAATGGAGCAGGAATTAGTGTGGGCCTGGGACGGTCGTCCATGGCCTGATTTCCCATCAAGACAAACCGTGTGGAGTGATGGACCAAACTGGCAGTTCGGACATTGGTTGAATGGTCGAAGTGGGTTGATTGAACTCTCAGAAATTGTCTCAGACATAGGCAAACAAGCTGGTCTTGATTTCGACGTATCAGATTTGACGGGTGTGATTGAGGGGTTTGGATTTGATGGTGTAAGCACGCTTTCAAATGCCTTATCGCCCTTGAAGGCCGCCTTTGGTTTCGTCGTGCTTGAGCAAGAAGGCCAACTTGTGTTTGAAACACAGCGATATGATGCGCTCATTGATCTATCAGGGTGTGATGTTGTTGAAGCCAGCGCCTCTTCAGAACGTATTTTGTTAGATAAGCAGCCTGGCGCTGTCGCGATCACTTATATTTCTGGAGATGGTTCATATGAACCCGCGACAGCTGAGGCGCGTCATGGTTCAGGGGACCGCGACTTCACTTTGAGGTTTTCCTTTCCACTCGTTATGAATGATGCACATGCACAAACGCTTGCGCAAAATCAGCTGGACTTAGTTCTTGCAGTGGATTCGGCGACGATAAGTTTAGGGCCGTCTGAGTTGGGCCTTGAGGTTTCTGATCTTGTTCAACATGGCAATGGCAAGATGAAACGCGTCCAGCGCATCGTCGATAATGGTTTTAAACGTGACCTGCTGCTTGGACCTCAATTGGAGAGGGTGCTCGAAAATCAGAGTGTAGAACCAGGCCAGGCAGCTAATATTGCAGCGCCCTCAGCGAACCCTCTTATGACCTTAGTCGATGGACCGAATTTGGGGACCGATACGACGAAAGGTCCTTATATCGCTCTGGCAGCGGACCCTTGGCCGGGGAATGTGTCTGTCTATAGCGGCGCTGATCTTTCAAGTATAAGCGAGCGTTCTATAATCAGCGCACCAAGCGCTATTGGGCGTCTTGTCGCTAATTTAGAGTCAGGACCCTTAGGAAGATGGGATAGGGCTGCGAAGATTGAAGTATATATGCCCGGCTCTGATTTATCCTCCTTTGGCGAGTTATCGGTTCTGAGTGGTCGCAACATGATGCTCATTGAGCATACCGATGGATGGGAACTGATAGCGTGGCGGTATGCGGATCTAATTGCGACAGATACTTGGCGCCTGAGTGGACTATTACGAGGCTTGAAAGGAACAACAGTTTCAAGCTTTAGTTCTGGGAGTATCGTTATTTTGGCGGATGAGCGGCTAACCAAGCTGGCGGCTTCGAGCGAGGAAATCGGTCTGCCTCAAATTTGGCGAGCCGGTCAGTCAGCTCCTGTTGAGTGGACATATGACGATAGAGGGTCGCGTCCTCTTTCCGTAGGTCACCTGCGCGCAAACCGGACTGAAGGGCGTTGGGAGGTAACTTGGTCGCGCAGAAGTCTCAGAATTCCGCAAAGTTGGAGCCTTCCAGAAGCTATGCGTCATGGCCAGTTTAAGGTTGAGCTTTTCAAGGATGACGTAATTTTGGATACGCTTGAAACGACTGAGCCAGAACTAAGCGTGACAGATGATAGCGTTGATCGTATTCATATTTCGCAAATTGGTGCAGATGGCAGAGCTGGACCTTGGGCTTCCATTCTTTTGGCGCATGCTTAAGGGTCTAAAGCGAATTAGCTGATACGAAAGCAGTTATGAGTAGAGACCTATATGCGGTTCTTGGCGTGCCACGGACGGCTTCTTCAGAAGAGATCAGATCTGCGTACAAACGCAACGCTAAGGACTATCATCCTGATTTGCATCCAGATGACGCCTCAAAAGCTGAAAAATTCAAACGCGCTTCTGCGGCTTATGAAATTCTAGGTGATACTACCAAACGCGCTCAGTATGACCGGGGCGAGATCGACAGTGATGGCAATCCTGTGGGTTTTTCAGGGTCGCAGGGATTTGGTGGTGGCTTCGGCAATCGGTCAGCAGGTCAGCAGGCCGATCCGTTTGAAGATATACTTTCAGGCATGTTTGGGGGCAGGCGTCGCAGGCCTGGCCCGCGCAAGGGCGCGGATATGCGCTACCGTGTTGAAATTTCCTTTGAGGATGCTGTGTCTGGCGCGCGCCGTGAGATGACGATGGCGGACGGGCGTATACTTAATGTTTCAATTCCCGCGGGTATCGAAACCGGACGCACACTGCGCTTGAAGAGTCAGGGGCAAGCTTCTGCGAGTAATGGCCCTCCTGGTGACGCGCTTCTCGAGCTTATCGTAAGGCCTAGCAAAGTCTGGACCAGGGACGGCTTGGATATTCGAATGAATTTGCAGGTTCCACTGCAGACTATGGTCCTTGGCGGTAAAGTTGAGGCGTCAACGCCGATAGGTCCTGTGACACTGAAAATACCCGAAGGCTCAAACACAGGTGCGGTTCTCAGGTTACGTGATAAAGGCGTGCAGACGTCACCAAAAGCCGGGCATGTCTATGTTCGACTCGAAGCTTTACTTGAAGACCCGAAAGACCCCGAGTTACGCAAATGGGCCCGCGACAAAGTTGGATGACTGCAATTCTATACGATCATTCACTATCCATTCAGAGGCATATGCTCATATCGGCGCCATGATGATAAAGACCATCATATGCGCGCTGTTTTTAGCGACTTCACTTAATCTGCCTGCTTTCGGGCAGAGGCAGGTGGGTAATTCGTTTACAGCTGATCAGGCGAGAGACGCCCGAGACAAGGGAGACGTTGTTCCGCTTCGTGAAATCTTCAAGTCTCTCAAAAAGCGCTATGGCGGGTATCAGGTTGATGCCAATTTGTTTAATCGAGGCAATGGCCAAGTCTATGTCATCGACTGGATGAGTGAAAAAGGCGAACGTATGCGCTTTACAGTCGATGCAAAGTCTGGACGTGTGCTCTCGACGAGCTAGGATAAGAGACATGAGAATTCTGGTTGTAGAAGATGAAGCGGATCTGCGTCGCCAATTGGCCGATGCATTGACCCATGCGGGATATGCTGTTGACCTTGCAGCGGATGGCGAGGATGGGCATTTCTTGGGTGATACCGAGCCCTACGATGCTGTCATTCTCGACCTTGGCCTCCCGAAAATGGATGGCGTTTCGATTTTGGAACGCTGGCGTGAGGATGGGAAGACATTTCCGGTTATGATCCTAACCGCTCGTGACCGCTGGAGCGAGAAAGTTGCTGGCTTTGATGCTGGCGCAGATGATTACGTCACCAAGCCTTTCTATACAGAAGAAGTGCTTGCCAGACTGCGCGCTTTGTTGCGCCGTGCGTCCGGACATGCGGTCGCTGCGATTGAGGCAGGTGCTCTAAGGTTGGATACCCGCGCCGCAAGAGCCACCGTTGATGGTCAGCCGATCAAGCTTACGGCGCATGAATACAAAGTTCTGAGCTATTTGATCCATCATCAAGGCCGCGTCGTCCCTCGCACGGAGCTTGTGGAGCATATCTACGATCAGGATTTTGATCGCGATTCCAATACGATTGAGGTTTTCATCGGCCGGCTTCGTAAGAAAATCGGCAATGACCGAATTCAAACGGAACGTGGCCTGGGATATCGCTTGGTTACGCCTGAAGACGAACGCGCAGGTGCCTTGAATTAACTGCTAGGCGGTAGCCATTCAATGACGCCAGTCGGTCAGACTAAATCCCGGATCGGTCGCCTTTCGCTGGCACGTCGAATTCTCATAGGTGCTCTTGTCTGGAGTATGGTGATCGTTATTGGCGGAGTTCTGGCCACATCAGCCGTTTACCGTGCACAATCTCAAAACTTGTTAGATGCTGATCTCGATTCTGTTCTCGTCACGCTCGCACGCGCCATAGAGCCTTTGGATGATGATAGCGGGCGAATTCGAGATATTCCCGAAAAACTCCCCTCGGATGCGCGTTACGAGACGCCGCTATCTGGGCGCTATTGGGTGATTATTGCGGTCCAGGAGGATGGGTCACTTGGCGCGGATATTCGCCCGCGAAGTGTCTGGGACGGTGAAGCTCCACTTCCTGAAAACCTTTCACAATCTGCCTTGGGGCAGCCTGGGGCTGTCATCCGGGGGAATATGGCTGAAGGCCCAGCTGGAGAACCGATACGGATCGCAGTCCAATCGATCACCATACCCTTACGTGATAATCCAATCCTTTTAGTCGCAGCAGCGGATAGTACGGAATCGAATGCCGGTGCCGATCAACTCAGGACAATTTTGTTGCTTGCCATGCTTGCGCTAGCAGGCGGTACACTCATCGCGATGGCGCTGGGATTGCGATATGCGCTGCGCCCGCTCGACCGCATTCAATCCGATATCACGGATGTAAGAGAAGGGCGCATGACAGCCCTCTCAGGGGAATACCCTGAAGAGGTCAGGCCGCTGAGTGAAGAGCTTAATAAACTTCTGGAGCACAATCGGTCAGTTGTGTCTCGGGCGCGCACCCATGTTGGGAACTTGGCGCACGCTCTTAAGACACCGCTCGCTGTTCTGCGTAATGAAGCTACTGGAGACACACAGCTTGATGATGTGGTCCAGCGGCAAACAGAAGCTATGCACTCAAATGTTGAGCACTATCTGAAACGGGCGCAGGCCGCTGCTCGCGCTGAAGCTCTGGGGGTTCGAACGCAAGTACTTGAAACGGTGGAAGGTCTTGCAAGAGTTATGAACAAGCTCTTTGCCGCCGACGGTAAGTCCGTTCTGATTGATGTCTTGCCCGAGTATTATGTGCGCACGGAGCGTCAGGATCTTGAGGAAATACTCGGGAACCTACTCGATAATGCCTGCAAATGGGCGCGAGCAACTGTAGAAGTCACGGCGCAATCAGATGATCTTGGCGGTTTACTCATTCACATAGATGATGATGGCAAAGGCTTGACCGCCGAAGAACGCGCGCAAGCCATGAAACGAGGCGTCCGGATTGATGAGACGGCACCTGGTACAGGGCTCGGTCTCTCAATTGTATCTGATATTGCCGAGATGAACGGGGGAAGTGTTGAGCTTTCCGATAGTCCATTAGGTGGTTTGCGTGCAAGTGTACGGTTACGCCGTGGATGACGAATGTGCCGCAGCGCATCCCCAGCTTGTAATTTGTAAGTAGGTCATATGAGAGCTCGCAATAAACGTCTTTATGCTGTTTGCGTCGCAGCTGCGCTGGTCATAAGCGCCGTTGTGATTGCTGGAGTTGCGCTGCGCCAACATGCGGATCTGTTTTACACGCCTCAAATGCTGGTTGAGCGCGGCATGCCAGAGGCTGGAAAACGCGTGCGTATTGGTGGGTTCGTCAAACCTGGCTCAAGACAAAATGGAGAGGGCGCAGCAACTCTATTTGTGATCGAGGATGGCTCAGGTGAGACGGTTGACGTTACGTTTACTGGCCTGATCCCCGACCTCTTTCGCGAAGGTGAAGGTGTCGTTGCGACCGGTCGTTTTCAAGAAGAAGACAAGCTATTCGTCGCTGAGAGCATACTTGCAAAGCATGATGAAAACTATCAGCCGCGTGAACTTGAGAATCTCAATTCAGACTATGGCGCGAATTGAACACGAGTTTGCGATCTGTTTTTGATTAGCGTTGATCGCAAGCTCCTCCTATGTGTGTTGGGACACAAAGGAGAGACCCTTGAAAAGCGAACGCATCGAATTTCAGAACAATCAAGGCGAAACACTTTCAGGTGTTTTGGAGCATGGTGCCGGACCTGTTCTCGCATGGGCCATCTTTGCGCATTGCTTCACGTGTTCGAAAAAGAGCCTTGCCGCGAGCCGTATTAGCCGTGCGCTTGCCGCAAAAGGGATTGGGACGCTTCGCTTTGATTTTACCGGGCTTGGGGAATCGGACGGAGATTTCTCGGGAACTGGCTTTTCGAGCAATGTCGCAGATCTAAAAAGTGCGATAAACTGGATGGCTACTCATGATCATCAGGTTACGCTTTTGATTGGCCACTCGCTTGGCGGCGCCGCCGTTATTGTCGCCGGGTCGCAGCTTCCGGGCATAAAGGCGGTTGCAACACTTGGGGCACCTTCCGATGCTGGCCATGTCATAGAGCAATTTAAGACCGCTATTCCTGAAATCGAGGCGCGTGGTGAGGCGAGTGTTGATTTGGCGGGGCGTCCATTTGTGCTTCGGAAATCCTTTCTTGAGGATGTTTCCGGAGCGAATGTTCGCCAAGCTGCCGCGCAATTGAAAAAGCCTTTGCTTATCTTGCATTCGCCTATTGATGATGTTGTTGGCATTGAAAATGCGACGGGACTATTCTTGGCCGCAAAGCATCCGAAGAGCTTTATCAGCCTGGATCACGCCAATCATCTCCTGACATCTCAACAAGACGCCCAGCACGCTTCAGATATTATTACGGCTTGGGCTTTGCGCTATCTCGATCCAATAGACCTCTCCGAACAGAGCCTCCCTCAGACTCACGAAGTTGTTGTGCGAGAAACGGGCGTTGAAAGCCCTTATCAAAACGAGATCTCCATCGGAGGCCGTCGGTTCTTGGCGGATGAACCTGAAAGCGTTGGTGGGGCTGATACTGGGCCTGATCCTTATGCCTGGGTCACCGGCGGTTTGGGGGCTTGCACGGCTATGACCTTGCGGATGTATGCCGACCGCAAGAAGTGGCCTTTGGAGCGTGTTACTGTCAGTCTGGATCATGATAAGCAGCACCCTGCTGATTGCGTTGATTGTGGCCCGAAGGATAAAATTGATGTCTTCTCACGCTTGATTGTTCTCGAGGGCGACCTTGATGAAGAGCAACGCAATAGATTGCTGGAGATTGCAGATAGGTGCCCGGTGCACCGAACTCTGGAGAGCCCTGTGAAAGTTGAAACAGTGCTCGCCACAAAACCGGCTTAATGATCTTTAATGAGTGTTAGACTGTTACTTACGTAAACTGACACCAAGTTAAACGAATAACCCCCTTGGAGGCTAAGAAGCTCATGAAATTGTTTGGTATTTCCCGAAATGCGTTAGTTGCTGGATTAATCGGCGCAGGTGCAATGGGGACTCTGATTCTTGGCCCCCAATTCCAGGATGCTGATGCCAGACCTGTGACGCTTCAAGCTCCTGCGGGTGCTCCGATCTCTTTCGCTGACCTGATCGAACAGGTCAGCCCAGCCGTTGTAGGCGTGCGGGTGCGAACAGAAGTTCAACCGAGTGAAGCTGTCCAGAGCGACCGTGAGCGCTTTTTTGAGCAGTTTGGTCTTGTTCCAAGAGACGAGGAACCGCAACCACGTGAAGGTTTCGGTCAGGGGTCTGGCTTTTTCATCTCCAAAGAAGGTCATGTGGTCACCAATAATCACGTGATTGATAATGCGGTTGAGATTGAGGTCACGCTTGATGATGGCACCAGTCTCGAAGCTGAACTGGTTGGTGTTGATAGCGAAACCGATCTTGCAGTTCTGAAAGTGAAAGAACCCGGCGACTATACATATGTCGATTTTGGGACCTCGGCTAATTTGAGACGCGGCGATTGGGTCGTGGCTGTTGGTAGCCCGCTTGGCTTTGCTGGAACAGCGACGGCCGGCATCGTGTCCGCTGTTGGTAAACCTGGGGATTTGCGACGGTCACAATCCTATACCGATTATCTTCAGATCGATGCCGCCATCAATCGGGGTAATTCTGGGGGACCAACCTTTGACATGAATGGCAGGGTTGTCGGCGTAAACACGTGGATAGCTTCGACAACTGGTGGTTCTATCGGGCTCGGCTTTGCTATCCCGTCAGAACTGGTGGATCAGGTCAGCACAACGCTGATCGAAAAAGGTAAAGTGACTCGCGGCTGGCTAGGTGTCACAATTGGTAGCGTCAATGAGGACATGGCCAACGCTGTGGGCTTGAAGGATGCAAAAGGCGCAATTGTCAGCAGCGTGACCGCCGATAGCCCGGCCGATAAGTCGGGTCTGCAGCGCGGCGACATTATCGTCAAAGTGAATAAGCAAGTGGTTGATGATGCCACGATTACCACCCGTGTTGTTGGATCACTTGAAGCTGGTTCGCGAAACCAGTTTGAAGTTTACCGCGATGGCAAACGTCAAACCATCAACGTAACGGTTGGTGAGCGTCCAGCAAACCTTGGTCAGGCTATAACCGCTGCTCCGGATCGCCCTGATGAAAGCATGGAAGGCATTGAGGGGCCGCTTGGTGTGTCTCTTCGCCCGCTCGATCGTGAGACCCGTGAGGAGATGAATCTTGGTTCAAGCGAGGTCGGTATGATCATTACGGATCTCGATTCAGACAGTGTTTTGTTTGAAGAAGGCCTACGCGAAGGTATGGTCATACTGGATGTTAACTACAAGAAACTCGACAAAGTTAATGTTCTTGAGCGAGAGTTAGCTGACGCTCGTTCGAGCAAGCGAAACAGTCTTCTAATGGCTGTGCACACATCGAATGGCACAACATTCATCACAGTTGATGTGAGTGAAGAAGACTAAGTAGAGGAGACCGCCATGCGCGTACTGGTTATAGAAGATGATCGTGAACATGCTGAGTTCATCGAGAAAGTGCTCTGCGAAGCAGGTCACAATGTAGAAACATCTGGGGATGGCCTTGGCGGTTTGACACGGGCCCGTGAAGATCAGTTCGACGCTTTGGTGGTGGACCGAATGTTACCGGAAAAACCAGGCTTACAGCTCGTTGAGGAGTTTCGAAATGGCGGTGGCACAACGCCGACCCTATTCCTTTCAGCTCTGTCTGATGTGGATAATCGAGTTAAAGGGCTTCAGGTCGGCGCGGATGATTATCTCGCCAAACCTTTCGCGCCCGAAGAACTTGTGGCCCGGGTTGAGGCTCTTGGGCGTCGTCAGGTTCAGGACGAATTGCCTGTCACCAAGCTCAAGGTTGGTGACCTCGAAATGGATCTTCTGTCACGGAAAGTGAACCGCGGTGATACCCGGATTGATCTTCAGCCAAGAGAATTCAAGCTGCTTGAATATCTGATGCGCCATGCAGGGCAAACCGTTACGCGTACCATGCTACTCGAAAAAGTCTGGAACTATCATTTTGATCCTCAGACAAACGTTATCGACGTCCATATTTCCCGTTTGCGGGCAAAGATCGATAAGGAATTTGAGCAACCGCTCTTGCAGACGGTACGCGGCGCGGGTTACTGCCTGCAAGCATGAAAGCAGGCCCCTTTGCGTTTGTCCGAACGACAACTTTTCGGCTAGCGCTTGTTTACTCGAT
>CAZGVG010000032.1:0-10219 GCA_964528975.1 uncultured Hyphomonas sp. | reverse complement strand
ACGGCCGAAGGTGTTATGGCCGGTGATCTTTCGATGCGGGCCCCTGTTGGCGTCTCTGGAGATGAGTTTGACCGCCTCGCAGAAAATTTGAACGCGATGCTGGCAAAGCTGGAAACCCTGATGGAGGCAACTCGGCATGCGGGCGATTCCATTGCGCATGATTTACGCTCGCCGCTGTCTCGTCTTCGTAATCAACTTGAGGCGCGGCTACGTGGCCCGATTGATGAGATCACGGCGCGTGAAACACTGGCTGAAACGGTTGAGGAAGTCGACCGGGTTCTTACGACGTTCAATGCGATCCTGTGGTTGTCGCGCGTGAATGAGGGAGCAGAGGGGCGGCTTGTTCCAACTGATTTCTCAGAGCTTTGTGAAGAATTGGTCGAACTGTTTGAACCTGCTTGTGAAGAAGCGGGTTTAGATTTCGTCTCGAAGATTGGTAAAAAACTCGAGCTGCGCGGTGACCACAGCCTTCTCGCGCAGGCGATCTCAAACCTGTTAGACAATGCGGTAAAATATACCCCAGTGGGCGAAAGAATATCCTTTTCGGCGACACAACAGGATGGTCTCATCAAAGTTGTGATCGAAGATAGCGGTCCTGGAATTCCCGAAGCGGATATGGAGCGTGTCAAACAGCGCTTTGTCAGACTTGATGAAGCCAGAACGCAAACAGGATCAGGCCTGGGGCTGGCTATGGTTGAGGCGGTTGCTGACCTGCATTCCGGGACATTCAAGCTCTCGCCAGGTGACAAGTTACAAGGCTTAAGGGCGACGCTGACTTTCCCCAAAGCGCGTTAGGGGCAGGCGCTTGCTGAATATTGCTCCTCTTTCCTCTGATCCGAAATTGGCTATTGAGATTGCGGCTGAACATGCGCCCTATCTCGCCCGGTTATCGCAGAGGGTAGAAGGTACGGATAATCCAGATACGCTCTACCAGTCTGCGCTGGATCTTTGCCATCAAGTGCAATCGGGTGACCAAGAGCCTGAAAGGGCTCTTAGAGATGCTAAGAAAACGGCGCATCTGGCGATCGCGGCAAAAGACCTTTCGGGCATGAGCGAGCTCTCTTCAATTACTGCTGACATTACCAAATTCGCTGACCATGCGGTTCAGGCTGCCTTGACGAGCGCTATTAGGAAAGTTGGTCTAGTTACAGATGGGCTATTTGTCGTCGCGCTCGGAAAGATGGGCGCATATGAGCTGAATTATTCCAGCGACATTGATATGGCCGCTTTCTACAACAAGCATGTTTTCGTCGGCGGCACGCGTGAGCCCGGTGATGCGGCAAGCCGGGTTATTCGTGATGCGATGCAGCTTCTCAGCCAAAACACCGCAGATGGTTACGTCTTTCGAACTGATTTGAGGCTTCGACCTGACCCGAGCTCCACCCCTATCGCGGTGTCTACTCAGCGAGCAGAGCTATACTATGAAAGCGTTGGTCAGAACTGGGAGCGTATGGTCTGGATTAAAGGCCGTTCTGCTGCTGGTGACCTACGGGCGGGTGTGCATTTTATTGAAGCCTTGGAACCTTTCGTTTGGCGCAGGCACCTTGATTATTGGGCAATCGCAGATGTCCACGCGATCAAGAGTATGATCAACGCCAAGACCGGGCCGCAATCTCTGCATAATGTCGCTTCCGACATTAAGCTTGGGCCGGGCGGTATTCGCGAGATTGAGTTCTTCGTTCAAACGCAGCAGATTATTCTTGGGGGCCGTAACCCGTCGCTGCGCATGCGCGGCACGCTTGCAGGCTTAGAAGCCCTGGTTGCGTCCGGGGCTGTTGAAGCCTCCGCAGCAAATGAGCTGCGCCGCGCTTATGAAGCGTTGCGCGCTGTTGAGCATCGTATCCAAATGCTGGATGACGCTCAAACCCACACCCTTCCAAGTTTTGAGACCAAGCGCGCAGCCGTTGCGGCCTTATGCGGATATAGTGATCTTGAGACCTTCGATACACATGTCTTTGAAACTCGCCGTCTGGTGCACAGACATTATCAACGCTTGTTTGCTGAAGAGGGGCAAAAGCGCCAAAGTGCAATTGATGGTAATCTCGTCTTCACAGGAGTTGATGATGATCCGGGCACGCTAACGACCTTAAGCGAGCTTGGGTTCTCAGACCCTGCGACAGTTATCGAGCGTATTCGCGAGTGGCACCGAGGCCGGACATCTGCGACCCGAACAATCCGTGGCCGAGAATTACTGACCGCAATCCTGCCCGACCTTCTAGCTACAATGTCGCGAACCGGCGAACCAGACGAGGCCTTCCGGCGCTTCAGCCGTTTTCTTGAAGGCTTGCGGTCAGGGGTGCAAACCCTCTCCATGCTGGTTGCTGAAACCGACTTGATGGAAGACCTCATCACGACACTCGCAATCGCGCCTCAGATCGCAGAGACGCTGGCAAAGCGACCCAGCTTGCTGGAGACTCTGCTTTCCGTGTCAGACCTGAAAGGCCCTCCTGATCTTTCCGGCACGCTCGATTTCGAAACCGCGATGAATGTCTTTAGGCGCTGGCATAGCGAGCAGGCTTTCCTCACCGGACATAGCTTGCTGCATGGTAAGCTTGCAGCGTGTGATGCAGCTCAAAAGTGGAGCCAGTTGGCCGATACCGCCATTAAGCTTATGGCGAAGGCGGCTGAGCAGGAAACGATCCGCCGGTATGGACCTGCGCCAGGTGTGTGGGCGATCGTCGCTCTTGGTAAGCTTGGTGGCCGCGAGATGACCGCAGGGTCTGATCTTGATCTGATCGTGATTTATGATGCTGACGACCCTAGCGAATCTCAGACCTGGTTTACGCGCTTCACCCAGCGTTTAATCGCAGCCTTGTCTGCTGAGACAGGTGAGGGGCGCCTCTATGAAGTTGATATGCGCCTTCGCCCTTCTGGACGAGCCGGCCCGGTTGCGACTTCGCTCGCTGCATTTGAGCGCTACCATAGAAATGAGGCCTGGACATGGGAGCACATGGCTTTGACACGTGCGCGCGCGATTTGCGGTGACGAGGCCCTGTCATCTGAAGTCGTGAAAGCCGCGCAGGTAGCTATCCATGCAGGCGACGCGTCTCAACGCCGAGCCGATATTCTGGATATGCGAAGGCGTCTTGATCGGGATAAACCAGCGACCGGAGATTGGGACCTTAAGATGCGGCGCGGCGCTCTGGTTGACCTTGAGTTCATCGTGCAATGCGGATTACTGACGACTGATCAAGAGCTGCCTCATGAGCCTCAGCTTTTACAGAGTTTGCAGGCGCTGCAACGTTCAGGTGAACTTGATCCCTCAGAGTTTGAAACACTAACCCGGGCTTTCCTTTTCTTGCAGGCTTTGCAGCAGGTTCAGCGCATGGCGACCGGAGCGGATTTCAGCGCAGAGAGTGTATCACGCAGTCTGAAGGATCGCTTATGCCGGGCGGCTCAGTGTCCTGATTTTGAGCGTGTTGCAGAGCAGCTTGAAGAGACCTGCGACCAGGTTGCTGAGATTTTCTGCAGAAAAATCGGGGACCCTGCGACGGAACTGCAATCCTGATGCGTTCTATATTCAGGTTTAATTGAAAGGACCTGGATAATGAAGAAACTTGTAATTGCAGCCCTTACAACTGTTGGTGTCATTGCTCTTGGCATCACCGCAACCGCTGATCAACACGGCAATAAAGGCAAAGAGCGCCTTGCAAAGCTTGACCTCAACGAAGATGGCAACATCACTAAGGATGAGCTCGCAGCTAAGCGTATGGAGCGCTTTACGGGCGCAGATACCAATGGTGATAACCTTGTCTCGCTCGAAGAGTTCTCAGCTTTTGCCGAAGCTGAAAAAGCCCGTAAAATGGCCGAGCGTCAGGCCCGTCGTTTTGCCAAGCTCGACGCGGATGGTGATGGCTTTGTAACAGCTGAAGAACATCAGGCAGCGGCTTCAAAGCGCATGGACCGCCGCTTTGCCAAAATGGATGCCGACGGTGACGGTGTGATCACTGAGGCTGAGCTCGAAACTGCAAAAACAAAGCGCAAAGAGCGCCGTGGTAAGCGCGGTGAAGGCCGCCAAGACTAGGTCCGTGGGGTGGCTGATTAAAGCCGCCGCATCGCGAATGACCGAGGGCGAATCCTCCCCTTGCTCGCCTTCGGTCATAAACGCGTTAGACTGTTTGCGTGTCTGGAATCAGCGAACTCGATCAGATCACCCGTGCCGCAAACGGGAGCAGGGCCGCGCAAGCGGCACTGGTCAATCGCAATATGCCGATCGTTTTCAGAGTGGCCTATCGCATCCTTCAGGACCGTGCCGAGGCCGAAGACGTGACTCAAGAGACTTTCTTGCGCGCTTGGAAGATGTTGCCGGATTGGCAACCGAATGCAAAGTTTTCGACATGGGCCTGTGCAGTAGCAGTCAACCTTTGCCGGGACCGGTTACGCAAGAAAAAGCCCGTTCTTATGGATCAGTTGCCAGAGCGCATCGATCTTGCACAAAGACCAGAAGAGGCGCTTGCTTCGCGCCAATTTACTGCAGGACTGGAAGAAAAATTAGCGCAGCTCCCAGAGCGTCAGCGAGAGGCTTTAAGCCTTTGTGCGTTTGAAGGTTTGGGAAATATTGAGGCGGCTGAAGTGATGGGCATAAGTGTGCGAGCCTTGGAAAGTTTACTCGCCCGGGGGCGCAGAACACTTCGTACTCGATTGAATGAAGCTAAAATGGAAGGAGAAACATCATGAGCAAAACTGGTATGACACCAGATCGTATCTTTGAATTGATCGCCGCTTATGGGGCTGACCCTTCAATATGGCCGTCTGAACAGCGTGTTGCGGCGCAGGCTTTGATGTCTGAGGCGCCTGACATCTATGAGGCGGCACTTATTGAGGCCCGCGCTTTGGATGAGATGTTCTCGTCGCAGCCTATACCCGAATTTCCAACTGATTTGGCGGACAGAATACTTGCATCTGCTCCTCAATCTTCAGGGGAGCAAACAGGTTTCTTTTCAGGTCTGAAAGCGGCCATCTTCCCACAAGGGGCACGGTGGCCAGCTGGCGCGGCTTTAGCGAGCCTCGCAATGGGACTGGTGGGCGGATATTCCTACGCATCGACCGGGACGGTCTATGATGAAGTAGATGATGCTTTATACAGTGCCTTTGGGGTTGAAGAGAGCGTAGAATGGTTGTCGGTGGAGTGATTTGATGGCTGAAGAGACCGCAAGAAAACTGCCAATTTGGTTGATTTTATCCCTGTTGGTGAACGCGCTTTTGATCGGGGTGATGATTGGCGGCGGCCTTGGTAATCGCAAAGGCGATCAGCCACGCGGCCCGCGCGGCGGCGGTGAGCAAGCCCTGATCCGAAGCATTGATCGCGCAATTCCAGACGCTGAACGCAGACAGTTGCGCCAAGCCCTTCGTCAGGCTTACCGCGAGAGTGGGCCAGAACGCGAGGCGGTTCAGGCCGCGCGGCGGGCTTTGTCTGAAAGCTTAGGCGCTGAGCCTTATGATGTGGCAAAAACAAAACAAGCCTTTGAGGCCTTAAGGGTAGCGGATGTCAGGATGAAGGCGCGGATACAGGACCTGGTTGCAGAACAGGTTGGCGCGCTCACCTTGGAGCAGAGACAGGCGATCCTTCAGAGCCTTGAGCGCAGAAGCCAACGCCGAGAGGCTCGGCGCGGTGACCGATAGGGGCGAAGTTCCCGCCGCCACCTCGGGATTAGCCCTTGGACTTATGCGCCAGGCTTGCTGCATTGGCTTCCCAGTTTTGCCCATCAAACGGATTGACCGTCACGTCCAGGTCCATCCAATTGTCGAGGCATCGCCATGTCACGGCAAATCCGTCAGGATTAGAGCGCGGAATGTAGAAGCTCTTCACTCCGCACGTTTTGCAGAAGCGGTGTTTGGCAGCACCCGTTTTAAATGTGTACTCACTAAGATTATCGGCGCCCTTCAAAAGGCGAAACCGCGAAGCCGGAACGATCACATGGATATTGCCGCTCATGGCGCAGATGGAGCAGTTACAATCTTCAACTTCGAATGCACTGGGCAGATCGACTTCAAATCGAATAGCTTTGCAGTGACATCCGCCAGCATAGGTCTTTAGTTCACTCATAAGGCCGCTATAGAAGGCTGATAGTCTTGCCGCAAGCATGAGAGAGTTCAGACGTGTCAGACAATTTTGAAGTTATTCGGTTTGGCGCAGAGGCGGAGCCGCTTGTCATTATTGATGATTTTTCAAGCGATCCGGCTGCTCTGAAAGACCAAGCTTGCGCGTCATCTTTTGCGGTCACCAGCCCGCACTATCCAGGCCTGAGAGCGCAAGCTGACCCGTCTTATCTCGGTGAGCGGATGGACACTTTGAAAACCGTTCTGACCGATGTGTTTGATCTTGCCCAAGGTGCCTCAATGGTTGAGTGCGCTTACTCCCTCGTCACAACACCTCCCTCAGATCTTAAACCGATTCAGCGCTTACCCCACTTCGACACCACAGATCCCAAGCGGCTGGCCTTGCTTCATTATCTCGTCGATGAACGCGATGGCGGCACCGCGTTCTACCAGCACAAATCCAGCGGTTTTGAGACAGTTACCCCGCAGCGGCTCAGCATTTATTCGCAGGGCTTGGAGGCTGAAATCGCCGCCGATGGTCTACCGCCTGAGACCTATTTTCGTGGCGCTTCAGCTCGGTTTGAACGCATCGGCCAGGTCGCCGCGAAGTTCAATCGTATGGTGCTTTATCGCAGCTACAGACTGCACTCTGGCGATATTCCGGAGACGCTTCAGCTCTCTCCCGACCCGGCAAAAGGCCGCCTGACCGTCAATACGTTCCTGCAAGGCCGCTAACCAGTCCAGATAGGTGGCCGTCTATGCGCCCATGGCGCTACGCGTTCCAATTGTCCCGCTAGCTGATAAAGCTCCCACTCGTTTCCGGTTCGCGCGCCAAACATCATCCCGATCGGCAGGTTTGCCTTTGTCCAATGCAGGGGAACCGACATCGCTGGGCTTCCAGCCTGATTTGAGATTGCACACCATGGCGCGAATGTTGTGACAGCTGCTGTATACGCATCCATGTCGTCAGGATTGAGGGACAAGGCGCCGATCTTATCAGGCGCACGTGAGATGGTCGGTGACAGGACCATGTCATACCCACCCTCAACCAGGAATTGCTCATAGAGCAGACCAGCTGTGATTGAAGCTTGATTGGCTTTCATAAGCTCACGCATTGGGATGGAGTTTCCAAACTCCACAAAGCGCGCGGTGACAGGTTCCATGTCTTCAGGCCCCATTTTCCGCCCCAGGGCTTCGCCGCGCGCTTCCATAATCATCGCCATGGCAGCGGAGACGGTGATCATAATCCCTTTGCCTAGTGCTTCCCCGTCCAGAATCGGGCCTGCTTCTTCAACATGGTGGCCCAAGTCTTCCAGTAATTTCCGCGTCGCTGTAAGGCCCGCTAGCGCGTCCGGATCAGGCTTGGTTCCATTCGGCGCAATATCCCAAAGCGCGATCTTGAGCGGCTTTGGATCGCTCTCAAGCGCACTCAGAAAAGTGCTGTCAGGCTCTGGCGCGACATAGCGCGAGCCAATCTCGCGGCCATGTGTGGCATCCAGCAGAGCGGCATTGTCGCGAACCGATCGCGAGACGGCATGCACTGTCGACTGTCCATTCCAGCCCTCCGTGGTGGCAGGTCCCATCGGTGTGCGCCCGCGAGAGGGTTTCATCCCAAACAGACCCGTACACGCCGCAGGAATGCGGATCGACCCACCGCCATCACTGGCATGTGCAATCGGAATGACGCCCGCTGCGACGGCCGCACTTGCCCCGCCAGATGATCCACCCGAAGTTCGCGATGTATCCCAAGGGTTAAGCGTTGGGCCGTACAGCAAGCTCTCTGTTGTCGTCGTCAGGCCAAATTCGGGACTGGTCGTTTGTCCAAACAGGGTGAAGCCTGCCGCCTTATAGCGCTTGCAAAGCTCGCTATCGCGCATGGCAACATTGCCTTTGAAGGCTCGGCTACCATTGGTTATGGGCTGGCCATCAATTTCGAAGCCCAGATCCTTGACCGCCATCGGTACGCCTTTGAAGGGACCTTCGGGAAGCGCGTCGGAGATTTGCTGCTCAGCGACTTTCGGGAACAAGGCGGAGAAGCAATTGAGCTCGCTTTGAGCCTTACCAGCGCGCTTGAGCGCTTCGTCGAGTAGTTCTTGTGGCGTGGCGTCCCCTGCAGCAACCAGCCCCGCCAAACCCATTGCATCGTAAGTGCTATAATCGTCCATTTCATCCTCCGGGTTCTTTTCAGGTGAAGATGACCGCGATGAGGCATTGTGAAAAGGGTGTCGCTCCGTCAGGCTTATCCGAAGACCAGTTTCGTCCACTCACTCCGCCGCTTGCATCCCGTCGCTATCCTGTAGTGCCTCCAGCATTACAGCCGCGCAATCGGCAATCACGCTACCGGGCGGGAAGATCGCGACCGCGCCAGCCGCATACAGCGCGTCGAAGTCTTGTGGGGGCACAACGCCGCCGACCATAATTTTAGTCGCTGCAGCGCCTTCATTGCCTAAAGCGCGTTTCAGCTCTGGCACGAGCGTCAAGTGCCCCGCTGCGAGCGAGGAGGCGGCGACGATATCCACGCCTGCTGCGCGCGCGTCTTTTGCAGCCTCCTCCGGGGTCTGGAAGAGCGGACCGATCTCAACCTCCCAACCGAGATCCATCAGCGCTGAGGCGACAACTTTCTGGCCTCGGTCATGGCCATCCTGTCCCATTTTCGCGATATATATCTTTGGCTTACGACCATGTTTCAGCGCGAAGGATTTTGCTAGATCAGAGGCTTCTTTGGCGCGCTCATTTTGCGCGACGCCAGCGCCATAGACACCCTTGATGGAACGGATCACCGCTTTGTGTCGACCCTGTGAGCGTTCTACCGCTTCAGAGATTTCACCCACGGTCGCCTTGGCGCGCGCGGCATCCACAGCAAGCGCCAAGAGGTTACCGTCCGTAGCTGCGGCGGCCTTAGCAATCGCGTCCAATTTCATATCGACTTCTGCCTGATCCCGGTCGCTTTTCAACCGCGCTATCTTGTCGAGCTGCATCCGGCGCACGGTTGCGTTGTCAACCTTCAGGACAGGCACGTCCTCATCTTCATCCAGCAGGAACTTGTTCACGCCAACCACCGTTTGCGTGCCGCCATCTATTCGCGCTTGTGTCTTTGCGGCTGCCTCCTCGATGCGCAGTTTCGGGATACCTTGTTCGATGGCTTTGCGCATACCGCCCATCTTCTCAACTTCTTCAATATGTTCCATCGCGCGGGCTGCCAGATCATGTGTCAGGCGCTCGACATAGTATGAGCCGCCCCACGGATCGATTGTTTGAGTGGCACCGCCTTCTTGTTGCAGGAAGAGCTGCGTATTGCGTGCAATCCGGGCTGAGAAATCAGTCGGCAGGGCGAGTGCTTCGTCAAAAGCATTCGTGTGCAGACTTTGGGTTTGTCCGCCTGCTGCTGCAATCGCCTCAAGACAGGTCCGCACAACATTATTGTAAACATCTTGAGCCGTCAGCGACCAGCCAGAGGTCTGGCTATGCGTGCGAAGTGAAATCGATTTTGTATTCTTCGGCGAGAATTCTTTGCTGACCAGTTTTGCCCAGAGCAAGCGCGCCGCGCGCATCTTGGCGACCTCCATGAACGTATTCATGCCAATGGCCCAGAAGAAGCTGAGCCGAGGTGCAAATGCATCTACATCCAAGCCCGCCGCTACACCGGCGCGGATATACTCAATGCCATCGGCCAGCGTATAAGCAAGCTCTAGATCTGCCGTCGCACCGGCTTCCTGCATATGGTATCCGGAGATCGAGATCGAATTGAACTTCGGCATATTCTGGCTGGTATAGGCGAAGATGTCCGAGATGATCCGCATACTGGGCTTTGGCGGATAGATATAAGTGTTGCGCACCATAAACTCTTTCAGAATATCATTCTGAATGGTTCCGGCGAGCTTATCGGGTGAAACGCCCTGTTCCTCAGCCGCTACGATGTAGAGCGCGAGGATCGGCAAAACCGCGCCATTCATTGTCATTGAGACGCTCATTTTATCGAGTGGAATCCCGCTGAACAAAGTGCGCATGTCATAGATGCTGTCGATGGCGACGCCCGCCATACCCACATCGCCCGATACGCGAACATGATCGCTGTCATAGCCGCGGTGGGTGGCAAGATCGAAAGCGACAGAGAGACCCTTTTGGCCAGCTGCAAGATTGCGGCGGTAGAAGGCATTGGAATCCTCAGCCGTCGAAAACC
>CAZGVG010000031.1:0-27346 GCA_964528975.1 uncultured Hyphomonas sp. | reverse complement strand
AATCATGACCTGGCACCAGAGCTTAAGCCGGGGCAATTTGTAGAAGATGTCAGGCATTATATTTCAGCAAACTCACCGCTTTATGAATTGGCGGAAATACCATCAGAGGATGGCGCGTTACTGCTGCTGAAGCCCAAATCTGAGGATGATCCTGCCATCGCTGAAGCGGTTAAGGCGCGAACAAACTTTTTTGCTGGACTTGGCCACGATCTGAAAAGTCCGCTCAATGCGGTGATTGGCTTCTCTGATATCATGGACGCGGAGCTTAAAGGCCCTCTGCCGGAAGCGTATGCGGATTACCCCGGATTGATTCGCGAAAGCGGTGAAACGCTGCTCCGGCTTGTTGAGGATATTCTTGATTATGCGCGTTCTGAAGCTGGGACCTATGAGCTGGATCTCTCGCCTGTCGACATTGCCGCCAGTGGGGAAAGCGTGATGCGCCAATCGCGCGCCGCCGCTGGGCGCACCGAGATTGAGTTAGAGTTTGAGGTTGGAGGTGAAGTGCTGGCCTTTGCGGACGCAAGTGCTGTGCGCCGGATTTGGGACAACCTGGTGTCTAATGCGATCAAGTATTCCAACCGCGGCGGCAAAGTCAGCCTGTCTGCGTCCGTTCAAGGAGAGCGTGCGATCTTGTCCGTTGCAGATACTGGCGCTGGTATGGACGCTGAAGACCTTGCAAGGGTCGCTGAACCTTTTGAGCAGGGGCGTAACGCGAAGGGCCGGGCGGGAACAGGTTTGGGCCTCGCCATGGTTCGCAAGCTTGCTGAGTTGCACGGTGGGCTGGTTAGAATTGAAACGGCGCCGGGCGCAGGTACAAAAGTCAGCGTAAGTTTGCCGCTGCCTCAAGCCATGACGAAACAAGCAGCTGAGTAACTTGCGCTCTGCCTAGCTTTTAGACTGTGCTTCCAGGCGTATCTCGCGATAGATGCAAATGAGGCCTGAGATTACCAAAGCAGCCAAAACGCCGAGAAGGGGGGCTGGTATTGTCATCATGATCGCAGGGCTTTCGCTTAAAGCGGCCTCAGCAACAGGATTGGTTACAATATCCATGAACAAGTCTCTTATGGTAAAGCATGTCTTAGCGTTTTATGTCCATTGCAAAGCCTATGCCTGATCAGGAAAGACTACTGCATGTTTGAGGAAAGACTGCCGAGCGGCCTGTGGGTTGATGCCTTGATGCGGCGGGCCCAGCTGGAGGGCGCTTCAGTTTTCGTCTTGCAAAAGGGGGACGCCTCAAGAGGCGATATTCTGATCAAGGTTGCCAGTCTGAACGGGGCAGCGCGAGCGCTAGTGCCGCGAACAAACATGGATGGCGAGCGCGTTTTCGTAGACCTGATTGCTCAAAATATCGGGCCGGAAGAACATGCAGTTGATGAGTATATAGCGCGCGCCAGAGATAGAGACAGAGACCTCTGGATTGTTGAAATAGAGGATCGCGAGGGACGGCATTTCCTGACCGAACCTGTCGAATAAGCATCATATACCCGACCTGTAACGGTTCATTAACTGCAAATCACCGACATGGGGTAAACCAAAGGGGATTTGGGCATGTTATTCTTGTTGAATGATACCATTATTGAGATTGGCTCACCGGAGGCGCATCTCATGCAGCGATGGCGACACATGGGCTGCGGTGACCCAAGGCAACTTCGGGCGCAGGACGCGATTGAGTTTGCACGCGAGACTATTTCGGTCATTCAAAAACAAAGCGAAAGTTTGCAAACCGAGACCGCAAAAGACATTGCGGCTCTTATTGTTGCCAAGACTGGCGCGAACTCTTTGATCCTGAAGCCGACAGCTGGTGGGTCGCTTGAGCCAAGGCTTCGGGACGTGCCAGCTATTGTTCTTGAGACGTATCAACGCGGCAGTGATCAGCGCGCGCCAACTCCGCCAAGACGCTTGGTTGCAAACGCCTGATCAGCCGAGGCGTTGAAGCGCCCTGCGATATCGTTTAACCGCACGGGCTAAAGATCTACGATTGAGACTTAGCCTATGTCCTTGACCCTTACCGAAGAAGCCGGCCGTCGCCGGACTTTTGCGATTATTTCTCACCCTGATGCGGGCAAGACAACGCTAACAGAAAACTTGCTTTTGGCCGGCGGTGCGATCCGGGCTGCGGGTGAGGTGGCCGCGCGCGGTCAGCGTCGGCGAACAACGTCTGACTGGATGAAGATCGAACGCGACAGGGGCATCTCGGTCAGCGCGTCTGTGATGACATTTGAGTATAATGGGAATGTCTACAATCTGCTCGATACGCCCGGTCACGAAGACTTTTCTGAAGACACTTACCGTACACTCACAGCCGCCGATTGCGCGATCATGGTGCTTGATGCGGCGAAGGGTATTGAGCCGCAGACGCTGAAACTGTTTGAAGTTTGCCGAATGCGCGACATTCCGATTGTCACCTTCATCAACAAGATGGACCGTGAAGCGCTCGATCCGTTAGAATTGCTCGACCAGATTCAGGACCAGCTGCAGCTCGATACTTCACCGCTCTATTGGCCAGCGGCTTCAGGCCAGCGTTTTGGTGGAATGATTGATCTGCGTACAGGTGAGTATCTACATTACTCCAAAAAGACTGCTGAAGAAGGCGTTGATCCTGGCATGTCGCCTCGCGTTGCTCTGGATGATGTGCGCGGCGAGATTGACCCAAGTGCGGTCGAAGAGTTGGAAGAGGGCGGGGAGATGGCCCGCGAGATGCTGCCCAAGATTAATAAACAAGCTTTTCTTGAAGGGCATATGACGCCTGTCGTGTTTGGAACGGCGCTGCGCCACTTCGGGGTTGGAGAGTTGCTGGCGACCCTAGAAGAGTTTGCGCCGCCGCCGCGCCCGCAAGATTGCCACAAGAAAGACGAAGCCATTTCATTGGAGCGGGACGATAAGGCCGTAGCCGGTTTTGTGTTCAAGATTCAAGCGAACATGGACCCGAACCATCGCGATCGGGTGGCATTCCTTAGGCTGTGCTCTGGTGAGTTCAAACGCGGGATGCGCATGAAGACTGCGGATGGGAAACAGGTCAACATTCACAATCCGATGATGTTTCTGGCGCAGGATCGCGAGATTGCCGAAACTGCCTATGCAGGCGATGTGATCGGCGTGCCCAACCATGGCCAGCTGCGCGTTGGCGATAGCCTGTCAGAGAGCGGAGACATCAAGTTTGCCGGTATCCCAAACTTTGCCCCGGAAATTCTGCGCCGGGCCCGACCTAAAGACCCGATGAAAGCCAAACACTTGCGCAAGGCGTTGGAAAGCCTGGCCGAAGAAGGCGTCACGCAGCTGTTCAAGCCGAGCATTGGATCTGACATGATTGTCGGCGCTGTTGGGGCGCTACAGATTGAGGTTATGGCCGAGCGGATGGTAAGTGAATACAATCTGGATGTCGTATTTGAACCCGCCCCCTATAATGTCGCGCGCTGGATCCAGTGTGAGGATGACGTGAAGCTTCAGGCTTTTCTCGACAAGAATAAATCTGCTTCAGGCACTGATCTTGATGATGCGCCTGTCTATCTCGCCAAGAATGCCTGGGATGTTGGATATGCTCAGGAAAAGAACCCAGACTTGAAGTTTACGGCAACCAAGGAACGGTCTGTTTGATTTTGAAATCGCGTAAATTTGGGTTCCTTACGCCAGCCTGAACAGCTGCGTCACAAAACTGGCGGGTTCTTAACCCTAAAAATTGTGATAGTTAAAATCTGCAGAGGCGGAAGGACGCGACACATGCTCAGATTTATCTCGTTTCTATTGATCTTAGGTGGTGCGGCTGCGCTCGCGTTTGGCGGCTATCAATTTATGCAGACGCAAGAGACCGCCGCGCTTGAGCCAGCGCCTGTTGAGGTTCAGATGGCTGAAATAGCGCCCGAGCCAGTCGTGAGCGGGTCAACACCAACGCCGAATAGCCGGTCCCTTGAGGCTCCTGTATCAGGGAAGGTAAACGGCTTTGATGATGATATGGTGGGTGTCGCAGCTTCAACCAGCAGCGTAATCGACTCTCTCCAGTCGGTTCCTATCGCGCATGAGACACCCAGCAAAGCCAAGTTCGGTTTGCCGTTTGAGGTGACTGTTGCGATTGACGCGACAGGGGATGACAGCGCTGCAGATGCTCTACCCGGCAATGGCAACATCGTTGAGAATACAGCTCAAATCTCATCTACTGTGCGAGCCTCGATTTCTGGTAGTTCCTTTGATGTTCAACCGATTACGCCTGTCGTTCAGCGTATTTCGCCGCTGACAGAGAATATCTGGCGCTGGAAAGTGACGCCAACAGCGGTTGGATCGCAGGACCTGGTTATTGAGCTATTTGCCATGGTGGGGGACGAGGCTTTACCCGTACGCACGTTCCGCGATGAGGTTCAGGTAGAGGTGTCACGCATTGGGCAAGCAGTAGCCTTGGCAAAGTCGGTCAGTCCGATCACAGTTGTTGCGGGCGGTATTGGGTCTCTACTGGCCGGTTTGTTTGGCTTCATTGGCTTCTTCAGACGCCGTTAGCCGATCGCACATTTCAGGCTTTACAAGACATAGGCTAGGCAAACCTCTGTTTGTCTGGAACAAAGCGGTATGACTTCTGATTGATTCAATATCCTGGAGATTGAACATATGCGTTTGAACAGACTTTTTGCTGGAACGGCCTTGGCTTTGACGCTTGCCCTATCCGCTTGTGGTGGCGGAAATCAGGGTGACGATGTCCTGACGCTGCGTCGCGGGATTAGTGCGCAGGTTGATACGCTTGATCCGCATCGCTCTTCGGCTGCATGGGAAAATATCATCATCGGCGATATGTTCCACGGCCTGATGCAGCATAGCCCTGACGGTCAGGTTATTCCCGCGGTGGCAGAAAGTTGGGACACCAGCGATGATGGCCTCGTTTGGACGTTTAAGCTGAAAGAGACGACCTGGTCTGACGGTGTTGCCTTGACTGCGAATGACTTTGTCTACGCCATGCGCCGTATTCAGGACCCCGCTGTTGCCTCCCAGTACTCATCTCTGTTGTACGTGATCAAGAATGCCGAAGCGGTAAACAATCAGACCTTGCCGCCAGAAGAACTGGGCGTTCGGGCGATTGATGATTACACGCTCGAAATTACCCTGATGAAGCCTGCCCCATACCTTTTGGGGCTGCTGACACATTACACAACATTCCCAGTCCCAACGCATATTATCGAGCAGTATGGTGATGCTTGGATTGAGCCTGACAGTATCGAGGTCAATGGTCCTTACAAGCTCGTCTATTGGGTGAGGGGGGATCAGATCGTTGCGGAGAAGAACCCGCTTTTCTATGAGGCTGATACGCTTTGTTTTGGCCGTGTTGCATATTTCGAACTCACAGATTTATCTGCGGTTGAGCGGCGTATTGAGGCGGGTGAACTCGACATCAATAATGATTTTGATGGGAGCCGGAAAGCCGAGTTGGATCAGAGGTTCCCAGGTTGGGTGCGGACTACACCTGGACTTCTGACAACATATTGGAGCTTTAACTCGTCTGAAGCCCCGTTTGATGATCTGCGCGTGCGCAAAGCCCTGGCAATGGCTTTGGATCGCGAGTTTCTGGTCAATCAGGTTCTGACCCCGGGCAATATTGCAGCTTACAATTTTGTGCCACCGGATATTGCTAATTACGAGACTGAGCGTCCGCGTGTAGATTGGGAAAGTATGTCTCGTGCTGACCGTTTGGTAGAAGCCCGGCGTCTACTTGAAGATGCTGGATATGGTCCTGATAATCCGCTCGATTTTGAGTATATCTTCCGCGCGACCGGAGATAACCCTAAAGCCGCCCCGGTGGCCCAAGCAAACTGGAATGAGATTGCCCCATGGGTCAATGCTCAGATCCTGCTTCAGGATACTAAAGTTCTGTACTCACGTTTGCGGCAGTCGAACTTTGAAGTCGCTGATGGGGGATGGCTTGCGGATTATAATGATCCGCTAAACTATCTCTATTTGCTGGATTCATCGACCGGTCAGCAGAACTACGGAAATTATGCAAACCTTGAGTATGACGCCTTATTGGCCACAGCCGCCCAAGAGCGTGACCTGGTTAAGCGCGCTGAAATCTTCGCTCAGGCAGAAGCCCTTATTCTTCAAGACAAGCCCATCACGCCAATGTGGTTCCAGGTGACCAAGAACCTCGTTGATCCAACGCTGACAGGTTGGGCTGAGAATGCTGAAGACAATCATCGTTCGCGATGGATGTGCCGTGCAGAACCCGTTGTCTCTACCGACGAATAGTTCAGGGCAGAGGGGGCACGCTGATGTCGATTGAACTGGAAGTCGGTGGAGCGGCATCTGTTGGCAGTCTGACAACCAAGCAAACCGCCGATTTGAGCGGGCAAGCCTGTAAGAATTGCGGGAAGCCTGTTGAAGGGCGGTATTGCGAACATTGCGGTCAGCTTGCTGCCAGTTTTCACCGTCCCATTTGGGCCCTCATTTCTGAGACTGTGAGTGACTCGCTTGCGCTGGATGGACGGCTGGCGCGCACGCTGCCCATGCTGTTCTTCCGGCCTGGCCGCCTGACGCGGAATTATACAGAGGGCAAACGCGCAAGATATGTCCCGCCTTTCCGCCTATTTCTGCTCGCCAGTCTGGTTTTCTACTTTTCACTATTTGCTTTGGCCCCACCAGGTGACTGGGTCAACATTGATGAAGAGGCCAAGGCAAACATCGAAAAGAGTATTGCAGAGGAAGCGGGTGAAGGCGGAGATGAGGTAAGCCAGGCACTTCTTGAGGCAGGCATAGTAGTGAACGCGCCTGCCGAGTATGAAGGGGATATTCAGGCTCAAATTCTCAATGTGCTTAACAATCAGGACCGGTTTGCGGCGGAATTGGAAAAATGGTTGCCGCGACTCAGCATTCTATTGGTCCCCCTGACTATTTTGGCGTTTGCTATACTGCACGTTTGGAGGCGAGAGCTCTATATCTATGACCATGCCATCCATGCGCTTCATTTACACTCATGGATGTATCTGACCGGTACGGCGATCATGCTGATCGGGCCTTTATTACCCGGCTCTTTCTCGTGGATTTATGTGAGCGCCTTCATTGTTTATGTGTGGCGTAGCTTGATGGTGACAGGGGCGACGGGAATTGGAATGTCTGCGCTGAGACTGTTTTTGATGCTCATCTTCTGGACTCTCATTGTTACAATTATCATTATTACGACCCTGGTTGTCAGTGGTATGTCAGTGCAGGCCTGACCTTTCTGAATGCGTAATCGGCCCATTCCCAATTTAACAGAGCATCAGAGAATGCAGGTGCGTAGTTTCGTGCTGTATGAAGACGATCACTTGATTGCGTTTAACAAGCCATCAGGGCTTGCTGTGCAGACGCGAGGCAATCGCGGGACGTCTTTGGATTATCTGCTTTGGGCGTTTGCACGCTCAAATGGCAAGCGACCAGAACTCGTGCACCGTATTGATGCGGGCACGTCCGGCTTGATTGTAGCAGCTAAAACCAAGCCTGCGGCAGCGTTCTTTAATGCAGCTTTTGCGGAGCGCCGGGTTGAGAAGCGCTATCTTGCGGTTGTGGCGGGGCAGGGACCGGACCCTGAAAGCGGTATCTGTACGCTGTCTTTGCAGAAGTCAGGGCGGCGCGTCTTTGCAGAAGGCGTGGCTGTGCCGAAGCATGACCCAAGTGATCCGCGCGCGCCTCAGCCTTTAGGCAAACCAATGAGTGCGCGAACGAAATGGACGATTTTGAAGCGCGGCCCTGTAGCGGCTTTAGTCGAGGCCGCGCCAGAAACAGGCCGGATGCATCAAATCCGCGCCCACCTTTCTGCGATGGGCTGTCCGATACTTGGGGATAAGATCTATGGAGACGCCAGAAGCGCGCCGCGTCTGATGTTGCACGCCGCTGGGCTTACCTTGCCACATCCAGATAAAGAGGGACTGACGCTTGAAGCGCCAGTCCCATTTGATTTTAAGGGCTTTCAGGTACAGTTTGGACCTTAGCCAAAACCTGGTCCGGTATAGGCCATTGGCGCACCTGGGCCGAGCGGGAAGCCGAGATAGGTCCAGCCCACAACTAACAGTATTCCGCTGATTAGCATCCAGATTGAGTAGGGGATCATGGTTGCAGTTAAACTACCGATCCCAAAGTCTGGAGCCCAGCGTCTTGCAAAAACAAGGATAAGCGGGAAATAGACCATAAGCGGCGTAATGATATTGGTTGCACTATCGCCAACACGGTAAACCGCCGTTGCTCCATCTGGCGATATACCCAGAATCATCAGCATTGGCACCATGACAGGTGCCAGCAGGGCCCATTTGGCCGAGGCTGATCCAACGAACAGGTTGATGATCGCAGAGAATAGAACGATCATCCCCAATAGGATTGCAGGGGGCAAGCCAGAACTTTCAATTGCTGCGGCTCCGTGAACAGCGCTTATCAATCCAAGGTTTGACCATCCAAACATCTCAACAAAATGTGCTGCGGCGAAGGAGAGGACGAGATAATAGCCCATGTCTTTCATGGCCTCTGACATCATCTCCACAAGGTCTTTATGGTTTTTGATTGTGCCAGCTGCAGCGCCATACGCCCAACCCGCCGCGAGGAATAGAGCAAGAAAGCCGCCGACAAGCGAATTAAAAAATGGCCCCAAGCGATCATACCACTCTGGTGCTCTTTTGAAATTGTCAGGGTCGGCAACATAATCATCAGCAAGAGCTGAAAGTTCTGCGGTCGAAAGACAATTAGCAGCAATTGCAACTTCGTTAGCCGCTTGCTGCGCCGCGCTACAAGCGGCTTTCAAAGCTTTAGCCTCTGATGCAAAATAGTCCATGTTGCTAATATAAAGCGCGTCGCCCGGCCCAATTGTCATAAATGTCCAAAGCCCGATCACCGCAAGTACGGCGAGACCTGCCCGAACGAGGCCTTTCTTTTGCGCATCTGTTAATGGTGCGGCCTCATCACCGTAAGACTGTGCATCTGCATCGCCGGTAGGTTTCCATGTGCCGAGGCGTGGTTCTATGACTTTATCTGTTATGAACCAGATAATTGGAATGTAGAGAACTAAAAGTGCTATGATGAAATAGGTATTACCAGCAATATTTGCGGTATAGTTTTCATTCAAAATACCTGCAGCCTCTTGTGTGATACCATAAAGAAGTGCGTCGAGCTGACCTGGGAAAAGGTTTGCAGAAAAGCCCCCTGATACGCCTGCAAAAGCTGCAGCTATGCCCGCTAATGGGTGACGCCCAGCAGATGCGAATATGATCGCAGCAAGCGGTATCATGACGACATAACCTGCATCCGCCGCGTGGTTTGACACCATGGCGACAAGTGCAACAAGCGGCGTCAGGAGCAATCTGGGTGCGTTGCTGACCGCGCCTTTAATAGCACTTGCAAACAGGCCAGACCGCTCTGCTACACCTGCGCCAAGCATAACAACAAGGACATAACCAAGTGGATGGAAATGAGTGAAGGTCTTAGGCATTTCGACCCAAAGGCGCTGGATGTTCTCAGCCGCCAGCAGGCTCACAGCGCTTATAATGCCGTCACTACCAATACCGAAGCGGGCTTTCTGGTTATCTGGCATACCGCTAAGGATTTTCTCATCCAGCGTGGCGTTAGCTCCCAATAGCGCCGCAATGACTGATATAATGACCAGTGCGATGATGAAGTACATAAACAGGAAAACGGGATCTGGAAGTTTATTGCCCGTTCGTTCGACCCAGCCGAGAATACCTTTGGTCTGTTGTTCCGCAGCCGCATCAGCCATGCTTGTATCTCCCAGAGCGTAAAATCTATTAGCAAGACTTAGAACGCGCTTCGATTTCTGGCAATTCCGCTCATGATAAAGGCTGGACACGCTAAAAATAACTTGAGACATGAGCGCATCAAAACAGTTCGAAGAACGGTCCAAGTGTCCAAGCTTTACTTCACATATAGCGCCATGAATGCGGGAAAGTCCGCCATCTTGCTCCAGGCCGCTCACAATTACGGTGAGCGAGGTATGGAGGTGATGCTCTGGACGTCCGGCCATTACGGCGCGGACCAAAACGCAAGCATGGGCAAGATTGAATCACGTATTGGCCTCTCCGCAGACGCGCATCTCTATCGAAGTGAAACCGACCTGTATGTTTCAATCAAAGCCCGGAAAGACAGCGGACATCTCGACGCGATCTTCTTCGACGAAGCGCAATTCTTGACGAAGGCTCAAGTCTGGCAACTCGCCCGTATTGGTGACGATTTTGGGCTGCCTGTCCTATGCTATGGGTTGCGCACGGACTTTCAGGGCGAACTTTTCCCCGGTTCTGCTGCGCTTCTGGCGATTGCTGACGACCTGCGCGAAGCCCGTACGATCTGTCATTGCGGCCGCAAAGCGACGATGAATGCGCGGATGGACGAAGACGGCAATGCGATTAAAGACGGTGAGCAAGTCAGTGTTGCTAAAGCGAAGTATGTTCCGCTTTGCCGTAAGCATTGGGAAGAGGCGCTTGGGCGTTAAAATCTCTTTCCGTGCCCATTCCCGCCACAATGAGTCATTACTCACAAAGTGTGGCAGCGAATGGAGCGAAAGATGTTTGCCCGAAAGAATGGACCGCGTAATAGCCTGATCTGTGGCCTGCTGGCTTTGGCAACGTTTATCGGTATCGGCCTGTTTGCATCGTCCTGATGAGCCTTTAGCAAAACTCATGCGCTCATAAAATCTATTGAAACTCGCGCCATGACACGGCACATGGCCGCCATAGACTTGAAGCCTATGGAGGCCAACTTGACCGCAACCGCTGATGCGCCCGTAAAAAAAGTGAATCCGAACGCTCCGTCTGAAGAGACCGTCCTGAGCGTGCATCACTATACTGACCGACTGTTCAAGTTCCGGATCACGCGGCCGGCGAGCTTCCGGTTTCGCTCGGGTGAGTTCATCATGATCGGCTTGCCGCCGCTTGAGGGCGAACGTAAACCGATTTTGCGCGCTTACTCTGTCGCCTCGCCTAACTGGGACGATACACTTGAGTTTTACTCGATTAAAGTGCCGGACGGTCCGCTAACGTCGCGCCTTCAAAAAATCAAAGAAGGTGACACGGTTCTTCTTGGTAAGAAGCCTGTTGGAACACTGGTGCATGATGCGCTTGTACCGGGCAAGCGGCTGTATTGTTTCTCAACCGGGACAGGGTTTGCGCCATTTGCGAGTGTCCTGCGCGATCCGGAAACCTATGAGAAGTTTGATGAGGTAATCATAACTCATACTTGTCGTGAAGCGGCTGAGCTTCAGTACTCGCAAGAGATTGTCGACGGATTTCTAAACGATCCTGATATTGGCGAAATCGGCAAAGGCAAGCTGCGGCTCTACCAGACTTGTACGCGCGAAGATTTTGACACCAAGGGGCGGATTACCGACCTTATCCGATCTGGTAAACTGTTCGAAGACCTTGGGGTGCCGCGCTTAAACCCTGAGACCGACCGCGGTATGATTTGCGGTTCCATTGATATGACCAAAGAGCTGAAAGAACTGATGGAAGAGCACGGTCTGAAAGAGGGCGCGAATAGCGAACCTGCAGACTTTGTGATCGAACGCGCTTTCGTAGGCTAAGTGACGATCTTTGGAAGTGCTGCTTTGAGGGCCGAATAATGAGACAGGCCGTCGAGCGTTTTGAGACTTGCCTCTTTGCCAAGTGCATCTTTTAAAGCCTCAGATAGACCAAGCGGGGCCCACGTATCGTCTGTTCCATGCCAGATCGTGACAGGGCACCTAACACGTTTAAGGGTCTCAGCCCAAGGCGCAACGAAGGCTCTTAATTCGTTTTTGTAAGCGCTTTGATGGGTGTTCAGGCAATAACGCAGGCCGTGCTTCAACATGGTTTTCATACCGGGTTGCGAAAGCAAGTCCTTGTCGGCCTTAGACGCGCTGGAAAACATTGCTTTGATGACTTGGCCGGGGGCAACCTTGGCTAGCATAGCCTGACCTGACACGAGCATCCCAAGCCGATCCGTTTTAGCGGCTTCGAATATTGGTTTGCCCGCCATTTGGTCCAGAAAATCGCCGAGTTCTAGCGGAGCTGCTGGTGCGATCAGGTCAAGCTTTGTGACTGTCTCAGGTAGGGCAGCAGCGAGTTTCAGCGCGCTCATGGCGCCGAGCGAGAAGCCGATCAGGTGCGCCGCCTGGTAGTTTGCAATTGTCGATGCCATTGCTTCAACCGCGCGCTGGTGATCTGTGCGTAGAGAGAGGCGTTGCAGGACGCTTATGTCAGAAGTCTCTCGCCATTCAGGGAGAGCGAAATCAAGCTCAGCTTCTGAGCCAGGCAGGCCATGCAGATAAAATGTTTTTATTTTCATGCGTGCAAAACACGAAAATGCCGGACAGAGTTCCAGTCCATAAATTGTCGCAGATAGAATACGTTAGGCGGTTTCTCTCATTCTGGCGGCGTTCTCGGCTTCTTTGCCGAATATCGGACTTTCGGTACCAAGCTGCCAATACTCAAAACGCCACCAGACAATGGCATGTATAATTGTGAATATGGCTATTTCTTCCCAAGGTTCCACTTTGCCAATTTGAGTTGAACTCATTGTAAGCAATGAAAGGGTAATTGGCCAGATTTTATGGATACCAGACCGTAAGCGCTTTGCGATCTGGTGGACGCAAAACAGTGCAATTACGAGGAATATAGTAAAACCTACAAGCCCAATAGTGATCAAGATAAATAAGTTCATCTTATAACCGTATATTTCTGATCCGGAAAAGACAATAAGTAATAAAAAAGCCCAGGCAACTGGGCCTGGGCTTTCACACTTTTAGTTGGGGGCTGTTTTACTTACCGAAGCCGTAAACCAGAGAGACGCGGCTGATTGTGTCAGTGCTTTCAAAACCATCCACTGGATCTGTGTCGTGGCGAACTTCAAAAGAGACGCGTGCTGACAGGGTGTTGGTCAAAGACGCTGTAAGGGCTGCGATATTGCCAATCTGAGTTGAAGTCTCGGCGTAAAGCACATTCGTGTCGTTTGTGAACGCAACGCTCTCATTAAAGGCATGCGCGAAGTTTGACTGGGCGGTTGCGCCGAAAGATTCTTCGGTGGTTGCAGGGGCGGTCAGAGTCGCCTGGATCTCATCAATCTTCAAACCTGGGCCACCGCGAACTGTCCACTGTGTCTGTTCACCGATCAGGACTTCATAGCCAAGACCGCCGCCAATAAAGGCGCGAGAGTCAAAGCCTGAGAATTCATCTTTCTCATAAGAGAGTTGTCCGAACCCAAACAGGCGGTCATTGATCTGGCGATCAAGGTTTGTGCCAAGGAAGATACGGTTCTTAGTTTCTGCGCCATCTGTTTCGCCATAATCGGCGGAGGCTTGCAGGCCTACAGCCCAGAGGCCAAGGTCGCGGCCAAGATCAATGCCGAGGCCAAGATCTGTTGTTTCTGTATTACCAGTTGTGACGCCTGCACTGAGAGACCCTTCGCCGGTCCAACCTGTGGCTTCGTCTTGCGCGTGCGCCGGTAGCGCGAGGGTCATGGCGCCAGCAAACGCGGCAAGCTTAAGATACTGGGAGAATTTCATTTTATCGCTCCTGATTGTTAGGAGCTGGCGATATGGGCGTCGATTTATGAATTACGTATGAATTACAGGCTTTTAACTGCCGATCTGACCTCGGTGTCGCAATTTTGCATCAGCTAGGACGCAGGCCATCATGGCTTCGGCAACCGGAACAGCGCGGATACCAACACAAGGATCGTGACGGCCTTTAGTTCGCACATCAACCTCTTGGCCGTCTCGTGTCACGGACTTGGTCTCAGTCAGGATAGATGAGGTTGGCTTGATCGCTATACGCACAACCAAGTCTTGCCCGGTTGAGAGGCCACCTGCGACCCCGCCATTATTGTTTGAGAGAAAGCGTGGGCCGTCATTGCCCATACGCATTTCGTCGGCGTTTTGCTCACCTGAGAAGCTGGCTGCTTCAAAGCCTGCGCCGATCTCAACGCCTTTGGCCGCGTTAATGCTCATCATGGCCCCTGCCAGTTCGCTATCAATCTTGCCATAGACAGGCGCGCCCCATCCGGCAGGAACACCGCTAGCCTGGACTTCTACCACAGCTCCAACTGAGGAGCCGGATTTACGAACGTCATCCAGATAGTCTTCCCATTCAGCGGCCATCTTTGCGTCCGGGCACCAGAATGGGTTCTTACTTGTCACGTCCCAATCCCAGCGCGTGCGGTCGATCTTGTGTGCACCGATCTGAACGACGGCGCCGCGAATGGTGATCTCGTCGCCCAAGACACGGCGAGCGACGCCCCCGGCGGCAACGCGCGCAGCGGTTTCACGGGCGGAGCTGCGGCCGCCCCCGCGATAATCGCGCACGCCATATTTCTGGTCATAGGTATAGTCGGCATGGCCGGGACGGTAGCGGTCGCGGATTTCAGAATAGTCTTTTGAGCGCTGGTCAACATTCTCGATCATCAGACTGATTGGCGTGCCGGTTGTGACCTGACCTTCAGTCCGGTCATCTTCGAAAACACCTGAGAGGATTTTGACCTGATCCGGTTCTTTACGCTGTGTAACAAAGCGTGACGTCCCGGGACGGCGTTGATCCAGGAACTGCTGAACGAAGGCTTCTTCAAGCGGCAGGCCGGGAGGGCAGCCGTCTACGACGCAGCCAAGCGCTTTGCCATGACTCTCGCCCCATGTGGTTACGCGAAAGAGGTGTCCGAACGTATTGTGCGACATGAGGGCTTTTCCATAGTCTGACTGTTGCGAGCGTCCTATATGCTATTCAAGAGACTAACAAACCGCCAATCTGCCTCATGAGGGTCTGCTATGACCGATGTGCCTGTTTCCATCCCTAATTCGCCGAGCGCGGCAGACTATGCGAGCGAAAGTGATCGGCCTCTAATACCAAAGGTGGGTGAGCCGTTTGAACTGTTGGAAACCTGGCTGAAAGATGCCAATGCAGCAGAGCCGAATGACAGTACCGCTATGTCGCTCGCAACTGTTGATCAGGACGGGCTACCAGATGTCAGGATTGTTTTGCTGCGCGGCTTGAGCGCCGAAGAGGGCTTTAAGTTCTACACCAACTATGACAGCGCCAAAGGGCAGCAATTAGGTCACGCTCCTAAAGCCGCGCTGTGTTTCCATTGGAAGAGCCTGCGCCGACAGGTCCGGGTTCGGGGCGCGATAGAGCAACTCTCGGATGATCAGTCGGATGACTATTTCCGGAGCCGCGCAGCACAGAGCCGTATTGCGGCGATTGCGTCTGACCAATCCCGGCCTTTGGAACACCGTGAAAATTTCAATCAGCGCGTTGCCGAGATCAGCGCGATTTATGGCGATGATGACGATATTCCGCGCCCGGCACATTGGGGCGGATACCGCTTGATCCCTTCAGAGATTGAGTTTTGGCAAGATCAGGCGTTCCGAATGCATGACCGTCTGAAACTAGTGCGCGCTGGTGACGTGTGGAGCAGCGTCAGGCTTTACCCTTAATCTTCGCAAGGGCTCCAAATCTGGTCTGGGACGCCAATGCCTCCTCTTTCGATCGAGGCCTCTCCAAACAGGCTGATAAAGTCAACGTCTGAGGCGGTGCGGGCGAACATCGTATATCTATGTGTATTGGGCGCTTGCTTGCTGGGTTCCACACATGTCTTTGCTTGCGCGTTAAATTTCAGCTCGTTCTGACCGGGAGAGTCCTTGCGCAATTGCTGGAGAATAGCTTCCGCATCCTGCATTCGGGCATAGTCGTCCTCTGCTAGTTTGTACGTACGGATATAAAAGTCCGGCTTCGTTGCCGTTTCGAGGACTTGGTTCTTGATTCCGAAAGTTTCGATCAGAACAAATTCTTCATCCAATCGAACGATTCCAGATCCATCCGTAACGCCCAAATTGAACAGTGCCCCATCGGGTTTGATCCTGAATGCGTTATGCATGCGGATGGCAATTTCAAGTTGGCGCAGATCATTCTCAAGTGGGTTGACCGAACTTACGACAGTCTCGGCTTTCTCCGCAATGTCTTCCTCCGACATGTCGATAGAGATTGGTGGCTTGAAGTCGTCTTCAGGTGTTGTGTCCTGCGCAACTGCGATCCCTGTGCCGAGAATGACTGGGCCTAGACTTATCGCATAGAGAAGAGATTTCATGAGCGTGTTCCCACTTGCTAGTGTTAGCTTACCCCTAAAAAGACCCAGTTCAAGGCGCTTATAAATATCGAGCCAGACAATGGGACGTGCACTGCTTCGAAAGCTACACCTTTAGGCTTGAGGCCCACTCTCAGAGGATGGCTCATCACGTTTGAAAAGCTGCTCTTCTCCAAGTGTGACAAAGGCAACCGAAGGATGCGAGCGCGCATAGACCGTTAGCGTATAGCTGTCCGGAAGGTCGCGCTGATCTTTCACGAAAGTATTCGCGGATGCTTTGAAATCGAGGTCATTGCCGCCAGTTGAGTTTGCCATCAACTGCATGAGTTTGCTCTGGGCAGCATGCATGCGATCATTGTCCTCGAGGTTTAAGCAAAACGTATCTATGCGGTAGCTGTCGCGCTGTTCACTTTGAAGATGGGCGCAGGTGACATTTTCAGTTTGCTTGAGCACAAATGTTTCGTCGATTGGGTGCGATCCATCCGCCATCGTGACCTTAAAATCGAAGGTTGCCTGACCGTCCCGAATTCCAAATTCATCGCGAAGCCGCATAGCAATCTCGAGCCCTCTTAGGTCATTCTCGAACGGGTTTGGAGAAATGGCGGTTTGCGGGGCCGTCGCGCTGGGTGCGGGGGCTGCTGGTTGTTGTGCCGGGGTAGGTGTTGGTGTTGCTGCAGGACTAGGCGTGGCTGCCGGAGTAGGGGCGGGACTCGGCGCTGGAGTTGCCGCGTGTGTCGGTGCTGCGCGTGATGTTGGCGATGGGGATGTCGGCGCTGGCGCTTCAGCCGGAACCGGAGCGGCTGATTTTGAACAGGCCGCAAGCGCAGCTGCTGCAACGGTCAGAAATAGGGCGCGCATGAATATTCCTCTCATTCCAATGCCTTATTAAAAGGCTGAATATCTGCAAAAATACAAGCGTCTTTGTCTGTGCAATGTCAGTGCTTGACCCTGACTATGGCTTGAGCTTTCACAGGCATAGGCCTAAAGCGCCCACTATGTCATTGAAACTCGCTATTTGGGATATGGACGGCACGATTGTGGACAGCCGCGAGGTGATCCAAACGGCCATGGTTCGGTGCTTTGAAAGCCTTGGTCTGGCTCCGCCTGCTTATGATGCAACTCGTAAGACAATCGGGCTTGGGCTTGAAGAAGCGGTTCAACAGCTTGCCCCCGATTATCATGATGTTCCGAAGCTGGCCGAGGCCTACAGACAGGCTTTTGTGGCGCGCCGGGCTGAGCGTGATTTCAAGGAACCGCTTTACGATGGGGCTTTGGAGACCTTGGAGCGTCTTGCAAACGAGAACTGGCTAATCGCAATGGCGACAGGTAAATCGCATCGCGGTATCCAGGCGATTTTCGATATGCATCCATTGGAGAAGTATTTTGATACGATCTGGTGTGCTGATGACGGCCCAGGCAAACCGCATCCGCATATGTGTGAGCAGGCTATGAAGGCGCTTGGAGCCGAAGCCCATCAAAGCCTGATCATTGGCGATGCCGTTCATGATATCCGTATGGGGCGCAATGCGGGCATTCATACGCTTGGGGTCAGCTGGGGGTTTGGTGAGGGGCATGAGCTGGAATACGTAGGGGCGCATGAGGTGCATCATAGTTTTGAAACCTTGAATGCCAGCCTCAACCAATTTGCCATGAGGGTTTCGTGATGGACAAAGTCAATTTGCCAAAACGCTTTTATAAGCTGGCGAGTGTGTCTGCACATGAAGACGGTTTCGCGATCCAGTTAGATGGACGAGGGATAAAGACGCCTGCGAAGGCTGCTCTGAAAGCTCCAACTGAAGCTCTGGCTGAGGCGATCGCTTCAGAGTGGAATGCGCAGGGTGAAACGCTTGATTTGCAACGCATGACCCTTACCCGGCTTGCCAATGTTGCGATTGATCGAACGCCGGAAACGCGGTTCGATCTTGCTGAAGAGTTATCGCGTTATGCCGGGACAGATGTCGTCTGTTATCTCGCCGATGGTCCAAGCCCACTGCGGGAGCGTCAAGACGCAGCTTGGAAGCCCTGGCGGCTATGGGCCGGAGAAACACTAGGTATCCTGTTGGTCCCGGTTGAGGGGTTAAGCGCTAGTCCGCAACCTGAAGCAAGCCTTGAGGCGGTGAAGGCGTATGCGCTGGGGCTCGATGATTTTCGCCTCACAGCTCTCACCTGGGGCTGTAGTCTTTTCGGGTCAGCCGTTTTGGCGCTGGCGGTTGAGCAGGGTGCACTATTAGCAACCGACGCGCTGTTAGCGTCTTGCGTAGATGAGGATTGGCAAGCTGAGCGCTGGGGGCATGATGAGGAAGCTGCCGAAGTTCGGGCCGGAAAGGCGCGCGAAGCTGAAGCGCTTGGCCTCTGGTTTGAGGCCCTGTCCAAAAAATAGCGTATTAGGCGCAAACAGTTGACATTATAGGCCGTCTTTACTCTGATCATACTGTTTCGGGGAGAGACGCGTATGTTACGGCAAGTAGTATTGATTTCGAGCCTGCTCTTCATGGCAGCCTGTTCCACAGGTAACCTAACGGCGATCCATAAGCGCGCCACCTTCAAAGGCGATAATAAGGACACGACCCCTGTTGGCGTGTTCGTTGATGCTGAACAGCGCGCGGTTCTGTCTACAATGCGGCCCAAAACGACAACTACCACTTTCGATTATTCCGGCGGCAACGGCAAGACGAGCTATATTGAAGAAACCGAAGCGCACCGCGTTGTTTGCGCTGAGCCTTCTCCAGACGCTTTGTCGGCAATCGCAGCCCAAGCCGGCGTTAGTGTCTCTGACTTGCAGGGCTCTGTTGCAGCTGAAGGGGCGCTCTCTGAAGTTGCGTCCAATATCGGCGTGCGCACCCAAACGATTCAGACCCTTCGCGACGGCTTCTACCGGGTCTGTGAGGCCTATATGAATGGGCTTTCGGATGTACAATACTCGATCATGCTGCGACGCTTTCAAACGAATATGATTGCGCTCTTGGCGATTGAGCAATTGACCGGAGCCGTGCGCGGGGGCGATTCAGTGGTAGCTGCATCGGCGGGTGATCTTGACTTGAATGACGGTCTGGACGGGGCTGGTGAAGGTGATGGTCGCGGCTATCGCCGTGTTGGCGGTAATACAGCGGTTGCGGGTGGGACAACCGGATCCTGGCCTGCACACCGGGATATAAATCCGGGTGTTGCTGTCGCGGATGCCGTCAAAGAAATCTCGCTCGCGCTGATTAATCAGGATTATGGCGTACAGCTTTGCCTTGAATATCTGCGAGCGGGGATCAAGGACACGCCATTAAAAGAGAATTGCCTCGCCGTGGTTGGCGGCTATGCCAATGGGCTGGAGCAGCGCATTCAAAACGAGACGCGTTCACAAACGGCGCGGATTGAGGCCGATGCTCGTATGGTTGAAGCACGCGCACAGATTTTAGAGGCAACAGCTTCAGCGATCCGTGCCGGAACGGCTGATCAAACGCAGTTGGATCAAATCTCCTCCATCGTGTCCAATACAGGCTCAGACATAATGAGAGTGGATTCGGGCGAGTCCTATCAGGCAACTGCGGTCTATAGGGCCTCAGCCCCTGGGCTCCGTAGCCCTCCACTTGCGGCTGCTCGTGCACCCGTCCTCAGCGACTCGCCCTCTGATGAGTATGAAGACGAGGATGATCCGTACGAAGAATAAGCCTATGGACCTTTAGGCGAAGTGCGCTAGCTCCACATCAAAGCATTGGAGCCTTTATGATTATCGTCCACCATCTCGAAGATTCTCGGTCGCAGCGGGTGCTCTGGCTCCTTGAGGAACTTGGCGTTGCCTACGAGGTGAAGCGCTATAATCGGGATCCGGTCACCTCTCTTGCCCCACCGGAGCTTTATGACATTCATCCACTCGGCAAGTCTCCTGTCATATCAGATGGCGATATTGTGGTGGCAGAGACCGGCGCAATTTTTGAATATCTGGTCGATACTTATGACAAAAAGTGTGTCTTGAAGCCTGCGACAGGAACGCAAACGGCGCGCGATTTTACCTATTGGCTGCACTACGCAGAAGGGTCAGCGATGACCAATCTGCTCTTGAAGCTGGTTTTTTCCAGATTGCCTGAGCGCGCCCCCCGCCTAATGCGTCCGATTGTGAAACGCGTCTCAAGCAGCGCTGAAGAAGGCTTTATTGATCCACGCATTGCCGAGCACACAGCTTGGTGGAACACGTCTTTGGCGGCTACGGGCTTTTTTGTGGGCGATCTCTTTAGCGCCGCTGATATTATGATGAGTTTTCCGCTGGAAGCCTCTGCTACACGTACGGACCTCTCAGAATTGCCTCATATCAAAGCTTTCCTGGAGCGTATGCATAGCAGGCCTGCCTATGCGGCAGCGCTTGAGCGCGGCGGTCCATACGCGTATGCCTAATCCAAACTCGATCTCGTGATTATCATCAGAGTGAGGGAGTAGGTTTAGGGAAAGGGCTCGAATGGGCGGTTTCATTCAAGCGCTTTTGCCAGTCATTGGGATTGTCCTCCTTGGCCGTTTTCTGGCTTGGCGCGGGACGGTCACGCCTGAAGGCTGGCGCGGTATTGAGCGACTATCCTATGTTCTCTTGTTTCCAGCCTTGATCATTCGGGCGCTCGCAAACGCACCCTTTGAAAGCGCGCCCTGGAAACTGGCCATAGTCCTTATTTCTGCGCAAGTCGTATTGGGAGGCATCGGTTTGCTGGCGCGTCTGACGCCGAATGTGACGCGACCTCAGGTTGGATCAATTATCCAATCGAATGTACGATGGAATACGTTTGTTGCGCTCTCACTGGCCAGCCTGCTGCATGGTGATACAGGGCTGGCTCTGGTGACGATTGCTGCAGCGGCGATGATCCCAACCGCGAATGTCCTGTCTGTATATGCTTTGATCGGTCACGCTGAAACGGAGCCGGGGACCAGGCCAAAGCCCCTCTTGGCCTTGGTAACTAATCCCTTGATAGTTGCCTGTGTGATTGGCGGTGCTCTGGCCGTTGGTAAGGTTACATTTCCGAAGCCCGTTGATGACACGATGCGGTTGCTTGGGCAGGCAACAATTGCGCTTGGGTTGTTAACGGCGGGCGCTGGCGTTGACTTTGGCGCTTTGAAGCGCGCGGGTGTCGTGACTGTTGGGTGGTCTCTTGTAAGGCTACTGGGTCTACCCGCATTAGCGCTGGCAGGTGGGGTAATGATCGGTTTGGAGGGTATCGTATTACAGATCGCTATTATCTGCGCCGCGACCCCAACAGCGACCAATAGCTATATTCTGGCACGGCAGCTGGGCGGTGATGCGCCTTTGGCGGCGAACCTGATCGCGGTGGAAACAGTGCTAGCTATGCTAACAATGCCTGCAGTGTTTTATCTTGCTTTGGCGCTTGGATGAGAGGACGAGAACCGTGGAAAATATGCTGGATTTTAGTGGAAAACGTGTTGTGGTTGTTGGGGGCTCTAGCGGGATTGGTAATGGTGTGGCGCAGAGCTTTCGGGCCCGCGGTGCAGCGGTCGAAGTCTGGGGGACGCGTGCCAAAGCAAGCGACTATGCCGGGGTCGAAGGCAGCGATCTGAAAGGATTGGTTTATTCGTGCGTTGATGTCACCGATTTCGATGCTTTGGAAAAGCGTGATCCAGGGTCATCTCTGGATGTGCTTGTCCTCTGCCAGGGCATTGTTCGGTATGATCGAGAGGAGTTTCAGCGCAAAGGCTGGGACACTGTGATGGACGTAAATATCAACTCAGTCATGGCGTGCGCGCGGCTGTTTCATCCAGCCTTGGCTATGGCTAAAGGCGCGATGATCATTGTTAGCTCGGTTGCCGGTTTTGGCGCGACGATTGGCAATCCGGCATATTCCGCTTCAAAGTTCGGGGCAGTTGGATTGACCCAAACGCTAGGTGCGGCCTGGGCCAAGGATGATATTCGCGTCAACGGACTTGCCCCGGGTCTGGTTGAGACGAAACTGACGCATATCACAACCAGGAATGAAAAACGGCTTGAGGGCAGTTTACGCGCGATCCCTCAGCGGCGGCTCGGAACGCCAGAAGATATGGCAGGGGTCTGCTTGTTTCTGGCCTCACCCTTGGCCGCCTATGTAACGGGGCAGACCGTTATCGCGGATGGCGGCTTAAGCCTGTAGCGGCTAATCTCTCAAAACCGTAAAAAGGGTCTGGAAACTCAGCCGCGCTTATGGTCCACTCCCTTCATGGGTTAGGGAAGCATAGCCTCCGGAACGCCTCATACGGCCTGACGGATGCGACCGAGCGTGGAGTGGATCGGAATGTGGACGCGTATATTTGGGGCTCTTATTCTGAGCCTGTTTTTACCTCTTATGGTTTTTGCTGAAGCGCGTATCGCGCTGGTGATTGGTAATAGTAAATATGAAACGGTTGGGTGGGCGCTGGAAAATCCGGAAAATGATGCACGCCTGATGAAAAGCGCGCTCGAGTCAGTTGGGTTTCAGGTGACGATGCTTCTGAACGCTGATGAAGATGAGATGGAAGACGCTTTTGCGGGTCATGGCAGGCGTCTGAAACAAGCCGGCGAAGATGCGGTTGGACTGATATATTTCGCCGGTCATGGCATTCAGTCTGACGGCTATAATTATCTTATTCCAGTCGATGCGAATGCGCGAACGGAGCAGGATATCTGGGCACAAGCTCCGCGGTTGGGGCAAGCGCTTCAGCATGTCCGTACGGCCAGTAACAGTGTGAACTTTGTGATTCTCGATGCCTGTCGGAACAATCCATTGCCAAGTGCCAGTCGGTCTGCAGGATCTGGTGGGCTCGCGCCTGTCGCGCGCTCGCGCGGCTTGCTGGTCTCTTATTCAACCGAGCCAGGTTATACTGCAACCGATGGAGAAGGCGGCAACAGCCCTTACGCGGCCGCTTTGTCAGAAATGATCCGTTATGATGGTTTGATCGCCGAGCAAGTCTTTAAGCGGGTTGCTGATCGGGTCTATCAGGCGACAGGCGGGGCTCAGACACCATTCTACAATTCAGGGCTGACCGGTGACGACTTTTGCTTTGGCGATTGTTCCAAACAAGCCCCGGGGCTTGTGAATCTAGCTATCCGGAGTGGCTTTTTTGGAAGTGGGCGCGACATTGGTGAGGAACAGGTCGCTGTTTCGCAACCTGCTGATGTGACGCCGAATCTTTCGGACCTCGATACCTTTGAAGATTGTGAGGCGTGCCCGGTCATGGTCATCTTGCCGACGGGAACCTTCACGATGGGGTCGCCTGAGGGAGAGCGTCGCCGATTTGATAATGAAGGCCCACAAAGAGAGGTGACAATTCAACGCTTTGCTGTGGGTAAATTTGAAGTCACTCTAGGACAGTTTGAAGCCTGTCGGGCGGATGGGGCATGTACAGGACCTGATCCACGCGAAGCGATCCGTGGTCCGTTCATGCGGGGTGACAACCGGCCTGCCGTTTTGGTCAACGCTTATGATGCTGAGGAATATGTAGCCTGGCTGAATACTAAGGTTGTGGATACGCCATACCGTCTTCTATCAGAGGCAGAATGGGAGTACGCCGCGCGCGCTGGGACAACCACACCGTTTTCAACAGGTGAGGAGATTACCAGTCAGGAGGCTAATTACGATGGTCGCCGGACTTATGCCGGAATGCCCGCCAAAGATGGAACCAAGCTTGCGATTACGTCTGATGTTGGGCTTTATGAAGCGAATGGTTTTGGGCTGCATGATATGCATGGCAACGCTGCGGAGTGGACCGCTGATTGCTTCATGAACTCTTATGCGGGAATGCCGCGCGATGGCAGCGCAGTCCCGGGGCGTGAGAACTGCTCACGCTCTGTTCGCGGCGGCTCATACAATAAAGTACCGTCCTATGTTCGCTCAGCTATGCGCGGGGCTGAACCCGCCAGCCGACGTGATGATGAGATCGGCTTTCGCGTCGCAAAAACGCTGCCGTATTAGGGGCTGTTCTATCAGCCAATTACAGCGCATGCGACACGACCACCCGCGCCGCCAATTGGCTGACTAATATGATCATCGCGATTGGCGTGAATGATCATTGCTGTGCCGTCTTCATCGGCGATATCTGAGAGCTTAACGAGCGAGGTGAAGGTTTCATATCCGGCGGAGCCATCTATCGCGGCCCAGATATTTGGCAGATCACCGATCTCTGGCCCAATCGGGTTGAGCAAGCCATGACCATCCTGAATCATACCAAGATGACCGCCAGAGTTTTTGAACACGCCAAGATCATCACAGTTCCCAACCTGGTGCAGGTGAAGACCATGCCAGCCTGGCGCGAGTCCATTTGGATCAATCGTAACTTCGATCAGGAGGCCATGTGGCCCTTCAATGACATTGAGGATACCAATGGCTTCTCCATCAGCGCCGATAATATCGCCGCCCATGGCCGCAAAGTCTGGCATTGGGACGGTGCTCGGGGTCATGTCCATAACTTGTGGTTCTGATTTCGGTGCTTCTGCGTCTTGCGCAGGAGCTGGACTGCAAGCAACAAGCGGTAATAGTGCGGCGAACAAGGCTTTACGGATCATGACGGGAGCTCCACTGATTGGTTTGAAATCAACGTAGCCTATTTGACGGATAAGTCAGCCATGTCAGAAAAACTTGATCGCGCCGATAAGCTGCTCGTCGCTTTAGGTCACTTTGAGAGCCGCGCGGCAGCCCAAGCTGCGATTGCAGCTGGCCTCGTAAAAGTGAGCGGCAAGGTGGTGAGCAAGCCTTCTGAAAAAATCACGCCGGATCAAAGGATAGAAGCAGAACGGGCACACCCCTGGGTATCGCGCGCCGGATTGAAGCTTGAGCACGCGCTAGAGGTCTTCGCGGTTGAGGTTAGTGGTCTGCATTGTCTAGACATTGGGGCCTCAACGGGCGGGTTTACGGAGGTTTTACTTGCAAACGAGGCTGCATCAGTAACGGCTGTTGATGTTGGGCGTGGTCAGTTGCATCCGCGTGTCGGCGCCGATCCAAGCGTAACGTCTTATGAAGCGACTGATGCGCGGACCTTGAACCCAGATATGTTGGGCGCGCCTGTGGACCTGATTGTCTGCGATGCGAGCTTTATTTCTCTGCACAAGCTCCTGTCTGTCCCGCTCTCGCTTGCGGCGGCTAAAGCTGGGCTTATCTGCCTGTTCAAACCCCAGTTCGAAGTTGGCCGTGAGCATGTCGGCAAGGGCGGTATTGTTACAGACACAAGCGCAAAGAAGCGGGCGGAAGATGAATTCGTCGACTGGCTCAGCAAGCAAGGTTGGAGTATGTGCGGACGCGCAGATAGCCCGATTACAGGTGGTGATGGAAATGCTGAGCGTCTGATCTACGCACAACGGAGATAGCAGGACACTCTATCGCAGGGACGCCCAAAATTACTGCCTGTAATAAATTAGTGATGTCTTGCTTGTCTCACATCCGATGGTTTTTGGCCTGCTTAGCCATCTTTGCCTACGCGGCAAACGGGGCGCAGGCGCATGTGATGATCCACTCAGGTGAGACCTTGAGCCTGCAAATGTGTGGGGTCAGTGGAAAGTCTGTTGAGCTGCAGATTAAAGGTAGTGCGCCCGAAGAGTTGGAAGAAGAGTGTTGCGGCGAGTGCGCGATGCCAGCGCTATTAGAGGCAGGTGAGCCTGTCTCTTTGCGTCCTGTGATCGCTCTCTATGTTACACTTGCTGCAAAAGCCCAGAACCAAATATCGCCCCGGTCTCCGCTTTGGCCGGGGGCCCCGCCGCAAGGCCCACCCCACACTCACATCGCTTGAACCCTTTCTTTCACAGGCCGCAAACGCGCGCCTGATCCAGCTTTGTGAGACCTAAAATGAAATTTGAAACCCTGTTTGCGGGCACAGCTTTGTGCGCCGCTATGAGCCTGTCTGCAACCGCCCATGAGGGTGATGGTGGCCTTGTTGCCTATGCCTCAGATCACGCCCCGATCGGTGTTATGGCAGATCATCGCCATGAGAAAGGCGAGTGGATGCTCTCCTATCGTTATATGTACATGGATATGTCGGGAAACCGTGATGGTACAGATGAACTAACGCCCGAAGAGATTGTGACCCGTGCGCTCAATCCGTTTGCCAATCCGCCAATGATGCCGCCAACATTGCGCGTCGTCCCAACAGATATGCCGATGCAGATGCACATGGTGGGCGGGATGTATGGCCTCAGTGATCGGGTGACCCTGATGGCGATGGGCATGTATGTGACCAAAGAGATGGATCACATTACGTTTCAAGGACCGATGGGCGCGGCGCGGCTTGGTGAGTTTACCACAGAAACGTCGGGTATTGGTGACACGACGCTTGGTGCGATCATTGGGCTTGATGATGGAGCCTATGCGCACCGTCAGATCAATTTGGGGCTGGCGGTGTCTTTGCCAACTGGCTCAATCAAAGAGACAGACCAGATCCTGACCCCGATGGGCACAACGCCCACCCCGCGCCTGCCTTATCCGATGCAGCTTGGGTCAGGTTCGTTTGACTTTAAACCATCGCTTACAGCGCGTGCCCGTACAGGACGTTGGAGTTATGGCGCGCAAGCATCAGCAATCCTCCGACTGAATGAAAATGATGAAGGCTACACACTTGGCGATGTTGTTGAGGGGACAGCCTGGTTCGCCTATGAACCGCAGCCTTGGGTCTCATTGTCCGGGCGTATGAAAGCGCGAAGCGTTGGCCAGATAGACGGCGCTGATTCGCTGATCCGGGCGCCTGTCCAGACCGCCGATCCCGATAATCATGGCGGCGAAACCATTGACGCTTTGTTCGGTGTGAATTTGGCGGGGCAAACAGGGTGGCAGAAAGGCCACCGCATCGCCGCTGAGATTGGTTTGCCTCTGAGGCGCGATCTAAATGGCCCACAAATGGAAACGGATATGACTTTCACACTTGGATGGCAAAAAGCGTTCTAGTCGTACCATACTATGAAAAGACCTCACCCGCATAAAGCGGATGAGGTCTTTTTTTTATGCTTTAGGGGCCTATCCCGCTGGGCCGCGTGGGCCTGAGCCGCTTTGGCGGCGGTTGAGGAAGGCGAGGCGTTCGAACAGGGCGACGTCTTGCTCGTTCTTAAGTAGAGCGCCGTGCAATGGCGGGGTCAGCTTTTCAGGATCTTGCTCAGCTAGCGTTTCCAGATCGACATCCTCGTTCATCAGAAGTTTGAGCCAATCGAGAAGCTCGCTTGTGCTTGGCTTTTTCTTCATGCCTGGCACTTCGCGCATGGAGTAGAATGTAGTCAGCGCATCAGAGACAAGCTTCTTTTTTATGCCTGGATAATGAACGTCGACAATCGCTTTCATGGTCGGCTCGTCCGGGAACTTGATGAAGTGGAAAAAGCAGCGGCGTAGGA
>CAZGVG010000030.1:0-27498 GCA_964528975.1 uncultured Hyphomonas sp. | reverse complement strand
GGTTTGACGCCTGCAAGGTATCCAATTTCCTGGGCAAGCTCAGGGCTCATCCCATGCATCGCCGCGACATCTATTGCATGCTCCAGACTATCATAGGTGCTTTTATCGATTGCGGCTCGATTGCGTTGGCGCCGCTCAATCAGCTGAAGCGTTTTGCGCGCGACGGGGTCTTGCCAGCCTTCTTCAGCAGCAACCGCGAAAACATCGGCGCACATTTCAATCATCTCAAGGCGATCAGCTGAATGCCTTTGCAGAATAGCCCGCCGGGTCGGACCGTCAGACCACCAGAACATTGCCATGGCTTGAGCAGGCTTAAGCTCCAACCGCTTGATCAGTAGCGCGCATAATTTCTCATGCTTGCGAGACCGCGCCACAAGGATATCGATGGCATGCTCTGACAGATCCGCGCCTTGATTGCGTAAGAGCCGGTCCAGAACCTTCGGCCCGCCATTCTTTGCGAGGCGGTCACAGATCACAGGTGCTACAACCTTACGTCCCGCAATCAGCAAGCGATGCTCTGGCGAAACATGGTCCACAATCTCGCACAGGTCGGAGCCATTAAAGGATTCATTATTCTCAAGGATTGGGCGCGCAATCTGGATCTCGCATTGCGCCAGGTAACGCAGCACGCGCCGCGGCGCTTCCTTCATGCTGGCAAGCCGCCGGGCGCAGAGCATCCGCTCATCATCGGATGCGTGAAACAACATGTCGAGCAGGATATCCCCGCCCATGGAACGGTCCTGCGGTGCGATTTGCGAAGCTGGCATGGCGACATAGTCAATCAAGCGGCGCAGCAAAATCTTGCGCGCGCGCGTTGGGACGTCTTTCGCCTTAAATTCAACCGGATCGTTCATGTGCAGATCTTCCAAATCTTGATATGCAAAACATAACCGCGAACTGGTTAACAATCAGATGAGGCTCAATCGACGCGCTTTCCAGGATGGACCACGATCAGCAACATACTGGCCGCAAGCATTGCGATTGCCAAGGCAAAGAGCCGCCCGCCATCCGTTGCCGTCTCACCTGCCACCAGCGAGAGCGGCACTTCTCGGCCCAACACGTCCGGCAGCAAATGCGCAGCGACCGCGCCGGCCAGGACAAAGAAAGACAGAACTGCGCCAAACCTGCGGGTAAACGGGATCAGCAAACAGAACGCCGCGAGCAACTCAGCAATCGCGACCAGAAACCGCCCCGTTGGCTCCGCTAAGGCAAACCCGGTCTTGGCTGCAATGGTTGCGAAGACAATATTTTCACCCGCGGCATCAAATAATTTGACCGATCCAGCTGGCGGGTCTGGCAGTGGGTGAATGGTTGCCTGGACGAACATAAAGATCAGGAACAAAGCCAGCCCCCAACTGCCTACGTGACGCATCGCTCTCATCTGGTGTCCCTCCTGAAACAATTTATTTGGCCTAGCATGGTCATGAGATGCAACCAAGACGAAGAGATGGCAGCCAACAGATTTTTACTGTTGCGTCACACCCTCAGGCGATACACTCTGCCAGCAGGAGACAGGGCGGAGCCAGTATGAGTGACGAACCGCAAGAGGCGGACCAGCTTGAAGATGCTGACATTCTTGAAGAAGCGCGCTCTCCGTTAAGCGGCATGGGATCAGCAATGAGCGCTGGCGCCTCGCTGCTGTCCACCGCGCAATCCATGATGGCCCAGAAAGCCCGGCGCGGCGTCAATATTGAGCTGCCTGCCTACCTTTCGGTGCAAGCGACATGGTTCATCGCCTTTGGCCTGCAAATGGTTCTGTTCCCTTATTTGATTACAAACAAGCTTGGCCTTGGCGGCACAGAATTGGGGTTGGCCAATCTGGCACTGTCCGGCCCTTCGGTTATCTTCCTTCTGATTGGCGGCGTGGTGGCGGAGCGGGCGTCCGGCAAGTTCCTGTTGATGATCCTGCATCTCTTTGCCTCTGTTCCGGCCTTTGGTCTGGCGTTTGCGCTGGCGACGGGTAACCTCTCTTACCCGTTCATGATTGCCTATGGTCTGGCGCTTGGCACTGTGGGCGCATTCATGATGCCTGCCCGCGATTCGATCTTGAATGAAGTGGTGGAGCGCCGTGGCCGGGTTGGCTCTGGCGTAACGCTTCAGCAAGGCGTTGCCTTTGCCACGCTGGCCCAGTTCGGCGCGCAGATCGCGGGCCTGGTGCTAGGCGGCTATGCCGACAAGATGACCAAGATGCCCGACTGGCTTGGCGGCTTTGGCGTCGGCCCGATTGAGAGTTGGCAGCTTTTGACCTTTCAGGGTTTGGTCGTTGCGCTTGGCGCGGTCCTCGCTTTCTTTCTGGCGAAAGGCCGCCGCATCAAGACCGGGCGGTCCGGCATGGGCGCGGCGTTCGGAGATATTGCCGAGGGCTTCAAAGTCGTCGCTGGCGATGCTAAGCTTTGGGCGATGACGGTTCTGATGTTTGGCGTTGGCATCTTTGTCATAGGCGCGTTCCTGGTCGTGCTACCAATCATCAACCGGGATGTTTACGGCCTGTCAGGCGACGGCATCCGCGATATGTTTGTGACCTTCTGGCTTGGGGCGTTTGTGTCCTCTGTGGCGCTGTCTTTGTTCAAGAATATCAAGCGGCAGGGGCGGCTGCTTTTAACCGCGCAGTTGCTCGGCTCACTCGCCATTTTGCCCATGATGACGAAAATCCCGCACTGGGGCTTTCTGACCATTGTCTTCTTCTGGGGGCTATCGGCGGGCGTCTCCATCGCGATGAGCCGCTCGATCGTTCAAGACGCAGCGCCAAAAGAACAGCTCGCCCGCGTATTGTCTATCTATCAACTCGGCTTCATGGCCGGGGCGCCTTTCGGGGCCGCAATCATGGGCTGGCTCGTTGATGCGTTCGGACCATACAAGATCGCGATTGTTCCAGCTGCAGGCATGACGCTGCTGATTGTCTGGATGGTGATCCGAACACCGATCTGGAACCTGAAGAATGAAGCGTTCAAGCGCTAAGTCAGCGTATCTCGCCGCTTACCTTCGCGGCTAAAAGGCGTTTCCGGCGTTTGGCGCAGCCGCCAGTGATCGCAAGTACATGCGTTACAACATCCTGATTCTGGGCGGCGGTCTTTTGACGGGGCCGAGAGGCGGCGGCCGCGCGCGGCTCGCCTCACCTATCGCATGGCCAAGGGCGACATAATTAGCCGACAAGTCTGTGCCATCGCGGCCCCTGACAGCGCCCGCCGGGCCGGGGGCGAAACAGAGGCCGGGCCGTTGACGTGAGAGATGATAGGCAAGCCGCCGGGCGCGGGCCATCGGATCGGCGAGCAAAGCGCGCACGTCGCGTAGCCGCCGCAAGAGCGGCGCAAGCGGAACGGGCTTTGGGGCGCGGCGCGCGCGCCATTTTGAGGCAGCAAAAAACGTGGAAACGTCCTGCTCAATCCCCCGATTTGGGAAGGACTTGAAGCAGGTGCGGGTCTGGTATTTGCGCGGCTTGAGCGCGTATATTGGGCGCTCATGCGTGTCTGGTTTCAGGCCATGCTCTAGTTGTAGCGCGAGCAGGAAAAGCAGACGGCGCAGATAAGCCTCAAGCGCTGCAATCCCCCGTTTCAACCGCAGCGCCGCCGCGCGGGAGACATGTTTGGGCGAGAGATGCAGATTATCCCGCGCGAGAATCCTCGCGGCAAACATCTCCGCCCAATAGGCGGCGTGTTGATGGAAGGTCCGATCCGATGCCATAAAGGAAGTTTAACGGCGCTGGTTTGTGGGTCGGATTGGTGGGTGATGTAAGGTGTATGGAGAAGCGCCTTGGAGTCTTCATTATTCCTCGCGTACTGGCTCAATGCCAAGGAAACCTGCCAACTGAAAATATGAGTTGATTATCAGCCTGTCCCAAACAGGCTCAGGCGTGATGCTTTTGTGCGGATAATGTTGAAGAACCCAAAGCCCCAAGCGTTCGCTAATATCGATGAGCGTGTCAGGCTCGATTTTATTAAGTCTGACCACATGATCTTCACGCGCTTCGAAAATGCCATCAATCAATTCTTCGAACTTGTCCTCTTGCTTGAGACTATTTGCGATCGACCATAAAGCAGCTTCAGAGCGTTTGAAAAAATCAATCATCTCGCGAAGCTCAACAATGCTATCACGATTTTTTAGCCTAATAGTTTCGACACCGCTTTTCCCCACCAATTAAGCCTCCAATATAAAATATATATTTATAATAAATAACTGCATTACATATTAAAACTCATATATAGTTTCGAAAACTACATTTCTTTTGAGAAATAATTATGATGAATATCATTTCATTAACATCACCACTTCCCTGAAAAGACGCAAATCATCCCACGCGAGGGTCTTCACGGCAAACATCTCTGCCCATTAGACATTTTACTACAGATCTTTGCCTTAGCTTAGGCCGCTGATTGCGAGACTGTTTCATGCAGAGCGAGCGCTCGGCAGCGTTCCTTCCACTCATTTATGGTTTTCAGTTTTAGCGTACCTTGCAACGAAACATGAGGCGCTCCAGACCACTCATGTTCTGGCCCTAAAACTGTCATATCCGCCAATCGTTTCCGAGCTATTCCAGAATAGGTGTGAAGCATCACATCCTTTACGCCATTAGACATACACCACTCAGCGACACCTATGAGGAGCGTAAGAACAGCTCGCTCACGTTCACTGCGAGAAAGGTGCGGGCTTATACCAAGCCTCTGGATTTCCCATAGGTCTGGGCGTCTCCCGTGCATTTCATACATCGAATCGCGGAAATTCGTTTCGAGCATGGTCACTTCTTCGCTGCTAACCAAACGAGCGACACCTATGGGTTTCTCATTTGAATCAACCAAAAGGACACGGACAGGCTTAAAAAGCGGCGTATCCCAAGCATCATATTCAAATTTGTTCAAACTATTCAGATCCGTCCGCCCAACAGATCGAACGAATATATCATGACGTAATTCGTGAAAGCTTCTGATGAAATCAGTTTTGCTTTGCGCTTGCTCGGGGGTGTAAATGATTGTTTTCATGAATCAAAAGTTTGTTGAATTTGCGCCATCGCAATACTCAACAAACGTTGACTCAGATTAGATTAAAGCCGACAGCCCTGTAGACAAGCTCGCTATTATTTCCGACTTGTGCCTTCTCGCGCATCAGCATAAATGATTTTCGTATCCACTGATCAGTCGCACCCAACATGTGAGCAATTTGCGTCATGGATCGACCACTTACGAATAGCTCCAGCAGTTGAATTTCACGCTCTGAAAATTCCAATCTTTGAGCATCAGCATTTTTGTTCTCTGAAGATAAAGTCATATGAAAATACTGCACGGCAGAAAGTAACTTCGCGATGCTAAGGTCTGTGGGTAATTCTGCCGCGCCGGTTGCAGAGAAACCACCGACCAATCCGCAAGCTGTTCTGAAAGGTATAGCAAATCCATTATGTCTATTTTTTGAGATCGCGTAAGCAAGAAACTCTTGCTGACTGCACGTTAGGTTGCTCGGGATATTACTCAACCGAAATGGATCAATTCTTGATTTTGCGTATTCGACGACCCAATCGTGTCGAGCGTGGCCATTTTCTTTGTAATCACGTTGCCATTTCTCACAACCCAGACGAAAACTAAGTACATTGTCTTCTTGAAATTTGTCTGAACGAAAAGGGTCTTTCAATCTTGAGTAGTATGTATCACTAAAACCTAAAGTAAGAGCATAATTGTGCAAAGCTGAAAATCGCTTTTCAAGCGAATTTGAAGAAAGCATAATCTCAAAAAATTCTTCATGCTCCATAATAAAATCCCCAGTGGCACGGAATATCAATAGAAACTATTTGGGATTATGAAGGTTCCATGATTCTTCTTTTAGGGGAATATTATTCACCCTTTGGTTGAAAATTATTGAGGCGTGAAGCCCCCAGCCCTCACCCCCTTAGCAAACACGCTTGGTAAGCCGTCGGCGACTTCATCACGTGCCATCCAGCCTTGGTCGCCATCCACATCTGCGCGCCAGACGGTGAGGTCCAATGCGAAGTGCGTAAAGACGTGGCGGACGGTTCCAGCCTCTTCCCAGTCTGCATCGAGGGGAAAGTCTGGGTCGCCGCGTTTGCGTTCGGTCCAGTCTGAGGTGGGGAGGCCTAGCATGCCGCCGAGGAGGCCTTTATCGGGGCGGCGTTCGGTGAGGATGCCGCCATTTGCGTCCATGGCGACATAGAGGTGGCCGTAGCGGGTGGGGACGGCTTTTTTCTTTGGCTTGATCGGATAGCGGGCGGGCTGCCCTTCAGCGCTCGCGGCGCACATCTTTCTTAGCGGGCAGATCAGGCAATTGGGCGATTTCGGTGTGCAGACGGTTGCGCCAAGGTCCATCAGCGCTTCGGCGAACTCGGCGGGGCGGCCCGCTGGCACGAGGGCTTCGACCATTGTCTTGAGGCGGAGCTTTTCGGCCTTCCAGTCACCTTTCAGGGCCATCAGGCGGGCAAAGACGCGGTCGACATTGCCGTCAACAGCGGCCGCCCTCTGCCCAAACGCGAGCGCGGCAACAGCGCCAGCCGTATAGGGGCCAATGCCGGGGAGTTTGCGAAGGCCTTCGACTGTGTCTGGCCATGCGCTGAGCGCTGTAACCTCACGGGCGCATTTGAGGAGGTTTCTGGCGCGGGCATAATAGCCGAGGCCCGCCCACGCGGCCATGACGTCTTCATCCTTGGCGGCGGCAAGTTGCTGGACGGTGGGCCAACGCGTTGTGAAGGCGAGATAGTAGCGCGTGGCATGCGGCACGGTGGTCTGTTGCAGCATGATCTCTGCAAGCCAGACGCGATATGGGTCGGCTTTGATCCCGTTTGCGCGGTCGGTTGGCCCGATGCGCCAAGGCAGCTCGCGCGCCGATATGGCATACCAGTCGAGCAGTTTGGCGGGTAAATCTGCAAAGTGTAACTTTTCATCCATGTCCATGCCGGGCAAAGTGACGTGAATGGTCAAACGTTCAACCCTCGATCCGCTGCAGGAAGCGCGCGCCCGCATTCAATTGCGCTATGCCAAAGCGAAACCTGTGCATCCGGGGCCTGGCACGCTGGGCAAAGCGGCGATGCGCCTGACCCGCAAAGCGCTACCGCAAAAAGGCGCAACGCTGAGCCGCCTGCGCCTGCAATGGGAACAGATTGTTGGCGAGCAGCTGGCGCGCCTCTGCCGCCCGGAAAAGCTGTCGCCGACCAAAGGCGGACGCAAACTGACGCTGACTGTGATCCCGGCTGCGGCGGGACTTGTGCAGCATCAAAGCGAGATGATCCGGCAGCGTGTGTCTGTAACGGCAGGCGGCAATATCACTGCGATCAAGATCCTGCAGGGCTATTTCGGCGCGAATCAAGAGATGTCAAAAGCCAAGCCAGTGCCGCTGACGCGTGAACAGTCTGAGGCCCTGATTGCTAGCGCACAAAATATTGAAGACCATAAACTGCGCGCTGCAATTGTTGCCTTGGGCCAAGCCGTGCTAACGCAGGATTCAGATGATCCGGCTCCTGAAGAGCCTGACGCCCTGCCATTTTGACCATAGAAGGCCAAATCACATGATCCGTTTCAGCCGCCGCGTTGCCCTTGCCGCATTTTCTGCTCTTGCCTTGACCGCCTGTGGACAGGCCGAAACAGGAGAACAGGCCGATGCACCTATGGTCGCTGGCGAGGCGCTGGTCACCGACTTGTCGCTGGGCAGTGATGATGCGCTGATCGAAGTGACGGAATATGCCAGCTGGACCTGTACCCATTGCCTCGACTTCCATGAGCAAGTCATGCCGCTTGTGAAGGCCGATTATATTGATACCGGCAAGGTGAAGTTCACCTTCCGCGAGTTCCCAACCGCGCCGCAAAACGTCGCGGTGGCGGGCTTCTCGCTCGCGCGCTGTTCTGGCGCCGACAATTACTATACCGCCATCGATACCTTGTTTGCTGAGCAGACCAATATCCTCAATCTTGCCCGCTCTGGCGGCGACATTGAAGCTGCTCTCAGAGACATTGCATCCGATCTTGGTATCAAGGGCGACGCATTCGAAGCCTGCCTTGCCAATGAAGATGTGTTCAACGCCATCGTCAATTCCGTCACCATTGGCGACAGTCAGGGCATCAACTCAACCCCAAGTCTGGTCGTGGACGGCGTTAAAGTCGCAGGCGCAGAGTGGCGCACGGCTGAAGGTATGAAAGCGTTTCTGGACGCGAAACTCGCAGACAAAGGCGAGAACGCCACAGAATAGAACCATTTCGGCTCCGCAACAGCGTTAATAACTTGGCAACCAATCCGACTCAGACTGTTAAGAAAAGGTTATGAGCATGATCCGTATTACCCGTCGCAGCACCCTGTCTGCCTTTGCCGCTTTGGCGCTCACCGCGTGTGGCGGCGCAAGTGGCAGCAACTCCGATGCCGACGCGACAGAGCCTGCGAGCTCTAACAAGATCGTGCTGCAGGATGTGATCTTTGGTGATCCTGATGCGCCTGTTACACTTGTCGAGTATGCCGACTGGCTGTGCGGCGCCTGTTATCAGTTCCATACGAGTATAATGCCGACCGTAAAAGCCGATTATGTCGAAAGCGGCCAGGTTAAAGTCGTCTTCCGTGAGTTTCCCGTCGTAGCCCCCAATGTTTCAGTCGCAGGCTTTGCCATTGCAAGATGCGCCGGAGACGATGAATACTATGATGTCCTGGATGAGCTGTTTGCACGGCAAGCGGCGATCTTGACCCTTGCCCGTCAAGGCGGCCCTGTCGTGGACGCCTTGAAGCAAGTTGCGGCCAATCACGGCATTGAAGGCGATGAGGCGTTTCAAGCTTGTCTTGATGATCCAGCCAACCGGGATGCCATCAAAGCCTCTGTTGCCGCAGGTAAGGCAAATCAGGTCGCAGCAACGCCAACCTTTTTTCTGAACGGCGAATTGATGGATCAGAACGCTCGCCTTTCACCTCAAACCTTCACAGCAGCGCTTGATGAGGCGCTTGGTCCTGAAGCTGCGCCAAGCGTTGAGCCTGCCGTTGAGGCCGCATCTGAAACTGAGCTAGAAGCTCAGCCAAGCGAATAGTATGAAGGGGCGCGCATGCAGTTAAAAGAACTACGCATTGCGGGCTTTAAGTCCTTTGTGGACCCTGAATCTGTGCCGATCCGGCCGGGCCTGACAGGTATTGTCGGGCCGAATGGCTGTGGTAAATCCAATCTGCTTGAAGCCATGCGCTGGGCTATGGGTGCCAACTCTGCCAAAGCCATGCGCGGCGGCGAGATGGATGATCTGATCTTTTCAGGCGCAGCGGGCCGTCCAGCACGTGAGCTGGCGGAAGTCACGCTTGTTCTGGATAATAGTGAACGCACTGCGCCGCCTGAATTTAATGCCTCCGACACGCTGGAAATTATGCGCCGCCTGAAGCGCGGGGCGGGCTCAAGCTATAAGCTGAACGGGCGCACCGTGCGCGGCAAAGACATCAAGCTGCTGTTTGCCGATGCCTCAACGGGCGCGAACTCGCCGTCTTTGGTGCGTCAGGGCCAAATCAGTGAGTTGATTGGCTCCAAGCCGCAAAACCGCCGCCGCATTCTGGAAGAAGCCGCTGGCATTGCAGGTCTCAACACGCGTCGCCATGAGGCGGAATTGAAATTGCGCGGGGCCGAGACCAATCTTGAGCGCTTGTCTGAAGTCTCCGCTGAAGTTGAGCGCCAGCTTGAAAGCCTGAAGCGTCAGGCCCGTAAGGCGCGCAAGTATAAAGAGCTGAGCACAAAAATCTCAGCGCTTGAGGCGTTTCTGGCGCACCTGAAATGGCAAAACGCCAAGCAGGATCAGGAAACCGCTGCGGTCTCTCTGGCGCGGGCGCGGACCGAAGTTGAGCGCCTGACGCGTGAAGCCGCAACGACAGAGACCAGCCGCCTGAAAGCCAGCGACGGGATTGCCCCTATGCGCATGGCCGAAGCCACCGCTTCGGGTAAGCTTGGCCAAGCTCGAATTGAGCTGGCGCGGGTTGAAACCGAGCGCAAGAATGCCGCTGATATGCTCGCCGGACTTGAGCGCGAAGCGCGCCGTCTTGCTGAAGACATTGAACGCGAACAGAGCCAGAAGGACGAAGCGGAGCAAACCCTCGCCGATGCGCGCGAATCTCTCGCGGCGCTACCGGTCGCAGACGATACAACCAATAAAGAGAAAGAAGCCGAGGCGGAAACCGCGCTGCAAATGGCGCGATCCGAGCTGGAACGCGCACAGACGCTTGCCGATAGCAAAAGCGAAGCGCTGGCGCAAAAGCGGGCCGAGATTCAGGCGCTTGAGGCCAATGCCGAAGCGCACCGCCGCCGCAAGGAACGCCTCGAGCAGGAAGTCAGCCAGGTGCGCGCCGCTGTGGCCGCCCTGCCCGACACCTCCACGCTTAGCCAGCAGCTAAATACGGCGCGCAGCAAAGAGGCTGAAGCTGAGACGGCGCTTAAGACCGCCCAAAGCACGCTTGAAGCCGCAGAGCTGGGCGTACTTGAAAAGCAGGAAGCCGAAATTGACGCCAAGGCTCCGGCCGATGAAGCGCAAGATACGTTGCGAACACTAGAGACCGAGATTGCAGGCCTGACCCGGCTTCTGCGCAAGGCGGACAGCTCGCAAAGCCCGCCCGTGGTTGAGCAGATGCGCACGCGAGACGGCTACGAAAAGGCTGTGGCCTCCGCTCTGGGCGATGATTTGCAGGCCCCAACCGATCGCAGTGCCTCGATCTTCTGGGGCGGCAGTAAGGTGAAGACCCAGCGTCTGCCCGGCTATGCCAAACCGCTGACCGATTTTGTCGAAGCGCCGGGTGAGCTGGCAGCGCGCCTGTCACAATGCGGCGTCGTTTCGATCTCTGAAGGTCAGGAGCTGGCGAGTGAACTGCTTCCGGGCCAAAGACTGGTCACGCTGGATGGGCATTTATGGCGCTGGGACGGGTTTACCCGCACGCCGGCTGCCCCGGTGGCCGCGGCTGAACGCCTTGAGCAACAAGCCCGGCTTGAAGCGGCGCAAGGCTCTCTCGGCCCGGCACGGCAATCGGTCTCTGACCTGCAGGCTAAGCTGGCCGAAGCCAAAGGCGCCAGGATTGGCGCGGAAGAAGACCTGAAAGACCTGCGCAACAAGGTGCAGCAAGCCTCTGGCGTGCTTGATCAGGCGCGGCGGACTTTGGCCGTGGCGCTTCGCGATAGCGACCAAGCCACCCTGAAAGCCGATACGGCGAAAGAAAACCTGTCTCGCATTGAAGCGGACTTACGAATTGCCACTGAGGCTTTTGAAACTGCAGCCAAGCCCGAGAATAGAGATGTGCTGGCGGAGCTGGAACAGGCCGTTGGCGCCGCGCGTGAAGGCCTTGCCAAGGCCAGAGACCGTGAAACCGAAACGCGCGGGCGGCTGACTGACCTGACTCGCAACCGCCAGCAGGCCATGGCGCGCCGGGATGCGCTGGAAAAAGATGTTGAGCGCTGGTCGGCACGACTGACGGCGTCGCAGGCCCGGGTCGAAGGGCTGGTCAAACGCCGGGCGGAAGCCTCAAGTGAAGCAGCCTCTGCGAAAGCCCGGCCTGAAGCTTTGCAAACCCAGCTCGATACGCTGGCCGCCCGCGTTGAAGCTCTGGACGCTGAACGCCAGACAGCAGCCGATGCTCTGGCAACACGCGAAGCTGAAATTCGCGATGTGGAGCAAGCCGCGCGTTCAGCGGCCAATCTTGCCATGAGTGCCCGCGAAACGCTGGCGATTGCCAATGCCAAGCTTGAAAGCGCGACAGGACGGCTGGCTGAGTCGACTGAACTTGCGCAATCGCAGTTCCAGCGCGCGCCAGAAGGCCTGATCAGCATCGCGAAAGCCGGTCTTGAAGAAGAGGCCATGGCGGAGCTGGACGTTAAAGAAGCTGAACGCCAGCTCGATTTTCTACGCCGCGACCGGGAAAATCTGGGCGGCGTAAACATGGAAGCCGAGGCAGAGGCCGAAGCCATGGCAAGCCGGCTGGGCACGCAAGCTGAGGAAAAAGCTGACCTGTCTGGTGCGATTGCCAAGCTTCGCGAGGGCGTCGCCGCCTTGAACGAAGAGGGCCGGACCCGCCTGCTCGGCGCATTTGATCAGGTGAATGAGCATTTCAAAACGCTGTTTACGACGCTGTTCCGCGGCGGCGAGGCAGAATTGCGTCTGGTCGACGCCGATGATCCTCTGGCCGCAGGCCTTGAGATCTTTGCGCAGCCGCCCGGCAAACGCCTCGGCACGCTGTCATTGATGTCAGGTGGAGAGCAGGCTTTGACCGCCACTGCGCTGATCTTTGCGGTCTTCCTGTCGCGCCCCTCCCCGATCTGTGTGCTGGACGAGGTTGATGCGCCGCTGGATGACGCCAATGTCGACCGTTATTGCCGGATGCTGAACGAGATGCGCGAGCGCACCGATACGCGCTTCATCGTGATCACGCACAATCCAGTGACGATGAGCCGGATGGACCGTCTGTTCGGCGTCACAATGCGCGAGCAAGGCGTCTCCAAACTGGTCTCAGTTGATCTGGAAACCGCTGAAGAGCTTGTCGCCGCAGAGTAACCTATTTGCCGCGACGCGAAGGTTTGCCATCGCCCGAAAAAGTAATTGTACTGACCTGAGGCACTGCGCTGCGCAGATTTCAGGGAGAATACGATGGCGATTGATTTTGTGGTTCCAGACGATGCAAAAGAGGTTCGCGCCCGCGTGCGGCAATGGGTGCAAGACGAATGCATTCCAGCCGAGACGGCTCTGGCTGAAGGGCGCGCCTATAAGGACGTTCTGGCCGAGCTGCGCACGAAGGCCCGATCACAAGGCTTGTGGTTGCCGTTTATTCCGAAAGAGCATGGCGGCATGGGGTTGGGCCCACTGGCAAATGCCCTGGTTCAGATGGAGCTTGGTCAAAGCCACCTTGGCGCCCTTTCGATGAATTCGCAGGGGCCAGATGATGCGACTATGCTGACCTTACTTGCGCATGGAACAGACTTCCAAAAGGAAAAATACCTCAAGCCGCTCCTGAATGGCGAAAAACGGATTTGCTACTCGATGACGGAAAAAGCCGCTGGCGCGGATGCGACAGGTATGCAGACCCGCGCCGAAAAGGACGGCAAAGGCAATTACGTTCTGAATGGCGAGAAATGGTATTCAAGCTCAGCCAATGTGGCTGACATTGCAGTGGTAATGGCAAAGACCAATCCGGAAGCGCCGCGTCATCAGCAATTCTCGACCTTTATCGTTGAGTTGCCCAATCCCGGCTACAAAATCCTGCGCAATATCCCGACTATGGCAATCCATAGTGAGGTGGCCGAGGAGATGGGCGCAGCGCATTGCGAAATAGATATTGATAATCTTGTTGTGCCCGAGGAAAACCTGCTGGGCGGTGAGGGTCAAGGCTTCGCGATGGGTCAGCATCGCCTCGCCTATGGTCGTCTGCGGCACGGCATGCACAATGTAGCAATGGCGCAGCGGGCACTGGACCTTGCCACAGCACATGTCACGCAGCGCACAACCTTTGGTACAGGCCTTGAGGATCGCCAAGGCGTTCAATTCATGCTGGCAGAGTGTGCAAGCCAGTTATACATCGCTCGGCTGATGCTCATGCATATCGCTTACAAGGCTGAAAATGGGCTGGATATCCGCCAAGAGAATGGCATGGCGAAAGTCTTTCTCGCAAACATGGTCTACAAGGTCGTAGACACTGCAATCCAGCTACACGGCGCTTTGGGCTATAGCCGCGATACACCGCTTGCCGACTGGTATACTCATATTCGCAGTCAGCGCCTCGTTGATGGGCCTGATGAAGTTCATAAGTGGATTACGGGCAAAAATGTTATTCGGGCGTTCAAGAAAGATGGTACAACAGCTGCGGCCGCTGGCGGCGATCTGCTTTAGGCGTACAGAGGCTCTCTCACTTTCAAACAAACCATGCTAAGCGCGCCTTTATGACCGACTCATCGGATCTTCAGGACCGCCTCGCCAAGGCGCAGGAAGCCCGCCGCGCCAGTGAAGGCCCGAGCGCGCAAACGGCGGCGCGCTATAAGTCAATTTCAGGCGCCGGACTGGCCATGCGGTTTGCGACGGAGTTCGTTGCAGCCGTCGTTGTTGGGACCCTGATCGGGGTTGGCCTGGACAGGTGGTTCAAAACGTCGCCCCTGTTTCTGCTATTAATGTTCGGCTTCGGGCTTGCAGCGGGCATTCTCGGTGGTATACGCGCGTACCGAAGCTTTAATGCAGAGCTTGAAGCACAAGCCAAGGCCCAGTCAGATGGGCAGACAGACGGAACTGACACCCCATGAATTATTTTATTGGTGGCACTGCAGCCCTTGATCCGATTCACCAGTTTGAAATCAAGAGCCTGTTCGACTTGCCTTATGGCCTGGATTTCACAAACTCGACCTTCTTTATGGTTCTGGGTGTTGTAAGTGTTCTCTTGTTCTTTGGCCTTGCAGCGGGCCGTAATGCGCTGGTGCCAAGCCGCCTGCAGAGCATGGGTGAGATGGGCTACACGTTCATTGCTGACATGATCCGCGGTGTTTCAGGCGAAGATGGTCTGAAATTCTTCCCATTTGTATTCACGCTGTTTTTCTTTGTGCTGTTCGCCAACCTGATCGGCATGGTCCCGTTTGCCTTCACAACAACAAGTCATATCGCCGTCACCGCAACGCTTTCAGTTATGGTGATCGCAATTGTCATTGGCTACGGCTTCTTCAAGCACGGGCTTGGCTTTCTGAAACTGTTCGCGCCCTCTGGTGCGCCGCTTTTCGTCTATCCGCTGCTAATCCCGATTGAAGTCATCTCATTCCTGGCGCGGCCTTTGACGCTGGCCTTGCGTCTGTTCGCCAACATGCTGGCGGGACATATTACACTGAAACTGTTTGCAGGCTTTGCGCTGCAACTCGCTGGTGCAGGTGCTGCCCTGCTTTTGCCAGTGGCACTTGTATCTTTCCTGACGGGCGCAACGCTGAACGCTCTTGAGTTCCTGGTTGCGGGAATTCAGGCCTTCGTTTTCGCCATTCTGACCGTCATTTACCTCAATGATGCGCTGCATCCATCACACTAGTGAGACTGAACACCAACTTGACGAACCGTGACAAAGCATTATCGGGCGTCGCAAACTTAAAGACTTCCCTCGATTAGGAGATTCCCATGGGACCTGAATTCGCACTTGGTATGAAATATGTAGGCGCTGGCCTGGCTTGTCTTGGCATGATCGGTGCTGCGATTGGTGTGGGCAACATCTTTGGTAGCTTCCTGGACGGCGCGCTGCGCAATCCATCTGCTGCGTCACAGCAAACAGGTAACCTGTTTGTTGGTGCTGCTTTTGCTGAAGCCCTGGGTCTGTTCGCATTCCTGATCGCGCTTCTGCTTCTCTTCGCGGTCTAAGCGATACTTTTTAAGGCGATGGGCGGTAGGTTTTCTACCGCCTTCCCTCCCTTTTTCTGACAGACAAGGTCCGTGCTCATGAGCCTTCTGCTTACCATTGCAGCTTCTGGTGCTGATGACGCCGCCAAAGGCGGTGCGTTCCCACCTTTGGAAACCTGGCATTTTCCATCCCAGATTTTCTGGACCTTGCTTCTGTTTGCCGTTCTGTATTTCGGGCTATCGCGCTTTATCCTGCCTAAGCTGGGAAGTACGATTGAAACACGGCAAAGCACAATTGCTGATGATCTCGATGAAGCCCAACGCTTTGCCGACGAGTCAGAAGCGGCACAAAAGGCCTTGGAACTGCGCATGGCGGAAGCCCGCGCCAAGGCCCGCGAAACGGGCGACAAAGCCCGCACCAAGATTGAAACAAAGATCAGTGAAGAAACGGCCCGTGTCGACGCAGAGCTTGCAACCAAGCTCGATGCTGCTGAGGCCCGGATCACCGATCTACGCAATGATGCCATGACAAATGTTGAACAGATTGCTTCAGATGCCGCGCAGTCCATTGCAGGCCGGTTTGGCGTGAAAGCCACTGCGGCCTCCGCAAAGAAGGCTGTCAGCAAAGCGCTGAGCAATTAGGAGCGAATGGACATGAATAAGACACTCGCTCTGATCGCCGCAAGCCCGGCTCTATCCCTGTCCGCCTTTGCTGCGGATGATGGAAAAGCTCCTGGCGAAGCGGTTGGGTTTGGTTACCTGACATATGGTTTTACCGATCCAACAACCTGGGTCGCTTTTGCAGCGCTCGTCGTCTTCCTCGCCTTTGTCTGGTGGGTTGGCGGTTTCAAGTTCATCTTCGGAGCGCTGGATAAGCGTTCAGACGGTATCCGGACCCAGTTGGAAGAAGCTAAAGCCCTGCGCGAAGAAGCCATGAAGACACTGGCCGAAGCCAAAGCGAATGCTGCGAAAGCAGATGCGGCTGCGGATGAGATTGTGGCCCGCGCGAAAGCCGATGCCGATGCAATGATGAAACGTGCCAAGGCCGATCTGGAAGCCAAGGTTGCTCGCCGTGAAGCTCAGGCCGAGGCCCGGATCGCCCGCGCCGAAAGCGATGCAGCCAGCGATGTTCGCCGTGTTGCAGCAGATGCAGCTACCGAAGCTGCACGCCAAATCCTTTCAGGGTCTGGTGAAACAGAAGACCTGTTCGACAAGGCGCTCTCAGAGATTGATGACCGTCTGAACTAGACCGGATCACCGTAAAACAAAATTATACAGAGCCTGCTTCAAACGGAGCAGGCTTTTATTTTGCTGGGCGCTTGCTGCGCGCGAACACAGCCTTCATCAGCCAGTTCGGCGCGAATCGTTCGACGCGTGGGTGGCGGTCCAGAATGCCTTCCATCCAGCGCCGGCCCCAGAGTGAATTGCGGCCCAGCAAGATAACGCCAACGATCCCAATCGGTAGTCCGATAGGAAGAAACGGGGTCACAAAAGCAATCGGAATAGAAATACCAATCAAAACAAGGCCCAAAAGGGCGCAGGCCTGCCGAATGAGGGTTCGGACACCTAAACCAACAGCCCCAAGCGGCGCGATTGCAGCGCTTTGCTTGATACGGTCTTCTTCAAATTGGGGCGATCCGTCTGCCATGCTCTACAATATGGTCCTTATTACCGTCATTCCAATGCCACGTTTATCTGAATTATGACTCTGGCAAGAGTGAGGCGTTATGCCTACACACATCTCATTGATATGACGTGAATTTCATTGTGAAGTATCGTGTAGAACACACAAAGGCGGCAATGGCACAGTTAAAGACCATACAGGTTCTGCGAGCGATCGCCGCACTGGCCGTTCTATTTGCCCACTTGCATGGAATTGAGGCCAGACATTCTGGTGAAACGCCGCTGATTTCAAAAGACTGGCTGAGCGGCGTTGGCGGTGTTGATCTGTTCTTCGTCATCTCTGGCTTCATCATGGTCTGGGTGGCTTGGGATGCCCCGCAGAGCGCGCGCAGTGCTGGCAAGTTCCTGTTCGCCCGCGTCACCCGCATCTATCCCCTGTGGTGGTTATTTGCCGGGGCAACATGTCTTTATCTCTATTTGAGTTACGGCGTCCCGTGGGACGCAGAAAATCTGGGTCGACTTGGCGTGAGCGGGCAAGAGAGCCTGATCAAATCCTTCTTGCTGATCCCACATGATGCCTATCCCGTGCTATCAGTCGGCTGGACCTTGATGCATGAGATGTATTTCTATCTCGTCTTCGCAGCCTTGCTTTTGCTGCCCCAGCGCTTTCGCATTCCGGCTTTAATCTTGTGGGGTCTTTTGGTTCTGGCGACGACATCAGCGCAGACGACAGGGTTTTATGCAAATACGTTCCTGACGCTCGCGCTGTTTCCAATGACGCTAGAGTTTCTGATGGGCGCGGCGATTGGTTTGATGATCAAAGCCGGGACGCGCCGCCATTCAGTGCTCAGCTGTATTGCCGGCCTCTGCTGGCTGATCTGGGCCATCGTTGCGGTTGATTTCAAGAGCATTGACTATTTACTGCCCAGCCAGCGGACATTCGCTTTTGGCCCGGCCTTTGCCCTACTGATCTATGGATTGGTCACGCTTGAGCTGAAAGGCAAGCTGGAAGGCAGATTGCCTGCGAAACTGGTTATGGTTGGAGACTGGAGCTATGCGCTCTACCTCTCGCATATTCTAGTGCTAAGCGCGGTGGCACGCCTGTTCTTCCCGGTGTTTGGGAGAGAGGGCTATCTCGACAATGCGGTCTTCCTGATCCTGGCTGTTATTAGCTCGATTATAGCCTCAGGACTGGTCTACCGATTTTTCGAGAATCCGCTCGTTGACCTGTTCCGGAAGTTGCGGCAACGGATTTTTCAGCCGCCACCGCCTCCTATTGTCAGCGGCAGCGCCTCACTCAGCAGCAATTGAGACCTCAATCGGGGCCGTCCATTTCAGAACTGGCTTTCGGGCCGCTCGCGTTTCATCAAGGCGCTTCATCGGCGCAAGGTAAGGCGCCGCTTTCAGGGCCTCATCTCCGGCCGCGGCGCGCGCGGCAATGCCTTGCAGCGCATCACAGAAACGGTCCAACTCTTGCTTGCTTTCGGTCTCAGTCGGCTCGATCAGCATCGCCCCGTGAACGACCAATGGGAAATACATGGTCATCGGGTGATAGCCCTCATCGATCAATGCCTTGGCAATGTCGATCGTCTCAATCCCTTCTGCGGTAAAGGCATCTGAGAACAGGGCTTCATGCATGCAAAAGCCGTCAAAGGCGGGCGTCATCACGTCTGTTAGACGTGCCTGAACATAGTTGGCATTCAAGACGGCGTCTTCGGCAACTTGTTTCAGTCCATCCGCGCCGTGGCTCAGCATGTAAGCAAGCGCCCGAACGAACATGCCCATCTGGCCATGGAATGCGACCATGCGGCCAAAAGCGTCTGAGGCTTCGCCCTCAATCTGTTCGACCAGATGATAACCATCATTATCAAACGTCACGTATGGCACAGGCGCGAAGGGCGCGAGCGCATCGGACAACACAGTTGGGCCAGACCCCGGCCCCCCGCCGCCATGCGGCGTACTGAACGTCTTGTGCAGGTTGATATGCATGGCATCGACGCCAAGATCGCCAGGGCGGACCCGGCCGACAATCGCGTTAAAGTTCGCGCCATCGCAATAGAAATAGCCGCCCGCCTCGTGTATCAGGTCAGCAATCTCTTTGATGTCGGTTTCAAACAGGCCGCACGTGTTTGGATTTGTCAGCATGATCCCGGCAATATCGCTGGTTTCTGTCAGCTTGCCGCGCAAATCGTCCATATCAACGCGGCCACGCGCGTCGGCTTTGATCTCATCCACGATAAAGCCGCACTGGATCGCGGTGGCGGGGTTGGTGCCGTGTGCCGAAGCTGGAACGAGGACGCGCTTGCGGGTATCGGCTTCGCCGCGCGCAATCAGAGCCTGGCGGATGGCGAGCATACCGCACAGTTCGCCATGGGCGCCTGCCTTCGGGCTCATCGCCACAGCAGGCATGCCTGTAAGGGTTTTCAGCCAGGTCGCCAGCTCGTCGATCAGCGCCAGCGCGCCTTGCACGGTTGATTGCGGCTGCATCGGGTGAATGTCGGCAAAGCCAGCCAGGCGCGCGGCTTTTTCGTTCAGGCGCGGATTGTGCTTCATGGTACAGGAGCCGAGCGGGAAGAAGCCAAGATCGATGGCATAGTTACGCTGGCTAAGGCGCATATAGTGGCGGACAGCTTCAGGTTCAGACAATCCAGGAAGCTCGGCCTTGGTTCTGCGGGCAACGCCGCCCAAGCGATTTTCCCGGCCTTTGGCTTCTGGCAAGTCAACGCCCGTCTCCCCCCAACGGTCCATCTCAAAGATCAATGCTTCAGCTTGAAGGAGACCGCGCGACCCGGAAATGGTTTCAGCTGCATCTGTCGCAACCGTTACCGGCACCGTTGGACGGCCAATTGTTTGCATACCCATTATACAATCTCCTTCAGCGCAGCCGCGTAGGCTTCGATATCTTCATCTGTTGTGCACTCAGTTGCTGCGGCGATGATCACGCTACCCATCTCGCCATCTGGCAGGAGGCGGGAGGCGCGGACGCCGCCGAGGATGCCGCGTTCTTCGAGCATGGCGATGACGGCTTCGGCATCAAGCGGGGTGGTGAACGCGAACTCATTGAAGAAGCGCGGCGTGATCACCTCAACACCGGGGATCGCTTCGAGCGCATCAGCAAGATCGCAAGCCGCTTCGTGATTGAGCACGGCGAGGTCATGCAAGCCCTTGCCGCCGAGCAAGGTCATGTGCGCTGTGAAGGCCAACGCGCAAAGCCCTGAATTTGTACAAATATTTGAGGTCGCTTTGTCCCGGCGAATATGCTGTTCGCGGGTCGAGAGCGTCAGCACAAACCCGCGCTTACCATCGGCATCCACAGTCTCACCGCAAAGCCGGCCCGGCATCTGGCGAACAAGTTTCTGGGTACACGCGAAGAGGCCGACATAAGGCCCGCCAAAGTTTAGCGCGCCGCCAATCGACTGGCCCTCTCCCACGGCAATGTCTGCGCCCATTTCGCCCGGCGGCGTCACAAGGCCGAGGCTGACCGCTTCGGTAAACACGCTGACAAGCAGGGCTTTCTTGTCGTGCGCGGCGTCAGCGACGGCTGTGAGGTCGGTAACGGTGCCGAAGACGTTGGGCGACTGACCGATCACGCAAGCAGTCGTATCATCAACATGGTTCGCGAGGTCTAGCTCGCCATCCACGGCGGCGGGAAGTTGGATGACCTCGATACCCTGCGCCTCGCAGAGGAGGCGCGTTGCAGCGGCATAATGTGGATGGATGCCGCCAGACAAGACAACTTTTTTACGCTTGGTGACGCGGCACGCCATCACGGCGGCCTCGGCGCAGGAGGTTGAGCCGTCATACATCGACGCGTTGGCGACATCCATCGCGGTCATCGCAGCGACTTGAGTCTGGAACTCAAACAGAGTTTGCAGCGTGCCTTGCGCAATCTCTGGCTGGTACGGCGTGTAAGTGGTGAGGAATTCAGAGCGCTGAATCACCATATCAACCGTCGCCGGAACGTGATGCTTATAAGCGCCGCAGCCGACAAAAAACGGCACGTCCGAAGCGGTGGTGTTGAGGGCTGCAAGGCGCGACATGTGGCGTTCAACCGAGAGTTCGCCTTGATGGTTTGGTAAGCCGTCAATCTGGCCGCCAAGACGCGCGCTTTGCGGCACGTCCTGATAGAAATCATCAACCGAAGCTGCGCCGATTGTATTCAGCATCGCCGCGCGATCTTCTGGGGTCAGGGGAAGGTAACGCATAACTTAAAGCCCCTCACAGAATGTCTTGTAAGCCGCAGCATCCATCAGGCCGGACAATTCACCTGTATCGCTCAGCTTCAGCTTGCAGAACCAGCCTTTGCCCTCCGGGTCTTCATTGACCGTTTCTGGTGCATCGGCGAGGTCGCCATTGCCTGCGGTTACTTCACCAGCGATGGGCGCATAAACATCGGAGGCGGCTTTGACGCTCTCAACCACTGCCATGTCATCACCCTTACCAAAGCTCGCACCTGCTTCAGGGACCTCGACAAAGACCACATCGCCCAATTGCTCGGCGGCATATTTGGTAATTCCAACGGTGCCAATCTCGCCTTCGACAGCGATCCATTCATGGTCTTCGGTATAGTACGTGCTCATCTTGGCAGCCCCTTAGCGTTTATAGTTTTGTGTTACGAATGGCAGGGCGCAGACCTCAGCGGGTCTGGCTTTACCTCTGACCATTAGGTCGATTTTTGTGCCCGGCGCGGTGAGGTCGGCGCGGACATAGCCCATCGCGATCGGCTTCTCGACGCTCGGTCCGAACCCGCCGGAAGTGACGATGCCAACCCGCGCGCCCTTTACATGAATTTCTGTGCCTTCACGGGCAGGTGCGCGCTCCAACGGCTGTATACCCACACGCTTTTCAGCCGGGCCTTCAGCCAGCGCTTTTAGAATACGCGCCGCGCCTGGAAAATCAGCGCGGGCGCGCCGAGACTTCTGGATGACCCATTGCAAGTCCGCCTCAACCGGATCGCGGGCCGGGTCCATGTCATGCCCATAGAGGCAAAGTCCAGCTTCCAGACGGAGGCTATCCCGCGCGCCAAGGCCAATGGGCTTAACGCGGTCATCCTCAAGCAGCGCTTTGACAATATCGAGGCCGACCTCATTGTTCGGGAGGAGCAGCTCAAATCCATCTTCGCCCGTGTACCCAGAGCGCGTGATCATGAATTTCTCAGTGCCGCGCTGAACATAGGCGCAGCGCATAAACTTCAGGTCAGCCGCTTCCGGGAAATACGGCGTAAGCGCGGCTTCGGCGTCCGGCCCTTGCAAGGCGACCAGCATCCGATCATCGGCGCGTTGCAGCATCGCGTCAGAGCCAAGTTTGTCCTCGATCAAGGCCCAGTCCTGAGCTTTCACCGCGCCATTCACGACAATGTAGAGCATGCCTTCCAGGGCAGGATCCGGCATGCGCGTCACAATGAGGTCGTCCAGAATACCGCCTTGGTCATTCAGCAGGACAGTCAGTCGCCCCTGCCCCGGCTTCAGCGCGGCAATGTCGCTGGGGACTAATTGCTCCAGAAGCGCGGAAATCTTTTCATGCGCGCCGGGCGTGCCCAACCCGTCTTTCAGAAATAGAAAGCACGGCCCCATGTGTGAAACGTCAAACAAGCCTGCATGCGCGCGGGTCCAGAGATGTTCGGGCTTAACGCCCTCAAACTGCACTGGCATGTCATAGCCTGCGAACGGGACAATCTTTCCGCCAAGCTGAACGTGCAAATCATAAAGCGGGGTGCGCTTCAGAGTGGAGTTTGTATCAGCCATGGGCAGCGCCTTTGAGTCGACCGTCCGCACCTCTCTGGGGAGGTTTAGGCGGTCGCCCCCGCTGTCTCGGCGCCTGAGAGATTCCACCGCAGGTACGCGCGGCTTGCTCCTTCGGCGAGGCTGCGGCTTTCGCCCGCCTCTTTCCAGCGTGTTGAATCCGTCTCGGTCCTTTTGCCTGAGCGTTTCCGGGGCGGTTGCGCCTTCGGCGATCAGTTAGGCTGGATGCCCTTCTGATTCTCTCCCGAAACGGATTGATAAGTCTCAGCTAGTCTGAATTTACCGCCTGAACAAGCATTTTTGCGGTTTGCAGAAAAACATCGCTTATTCGACCGAAAAACAGGCACGTCACGCCTGTCAATCAGGCTTCTAACGCTTGTTCGCACCCATAAAGCCAAACAGGTGCCCGCCAACTTTGCGCATTTGGATCTCTTCACTGCCTTCTGTGATCCGGTAGCGCCTGTGGTGGCGATAAATGTGTTCGAACGGCTTATGACGCGAATAGCCCATGCCGCCATGGACCTGCATCGCGCGGTCAGCAGCATTACAGCAAAGTCGGTTGGCGCGATAATTACACATCGAGACCTTATCAGAGAGACGCTGGGCGACTTCCGGCTTGGTCATCTGATCCATTTCCCAGGCTGTCTTGAAAATCAGGAGTCGCAGCATCTCCGCCTCTGTCGCCAGCTCAACCAGGGGGAACTGGATCGCCTGGTTGATCGCCAGTGGTTTGCCGAACGGCTTGCGCGTCCGGGCATAATCGACACTTTGATCAATACAATAAAGCGCCGCGCCAAGGGAGCTCGCCGCTTGGCGAATACGGTTTTCGTGGACAAAATGCTGAGCGAGCGCCAGCCCGCCTTCAGGCGGCCCGAACAGCGCGCTATCCGGCACCCAAACATCCTTGATCGACACCCTTGGATGGTCGGTCGGCATGTTGAACGTCCACATATATTCTTCAATCACAACGCCTGGATCGTCAGCAGGCAGCAACAGACAAGATATGCCCCGCGCATCACCATCCTCGCCAGACGTGCGAGCAAAGCACATCATGTGCGTGGCGACATGCATGCCGGTGGTCCACATTTTTTCACCATTAACGCGCCAGCCCTCAACGCCGTCACGCACTTCACGCACCGCGACCGTATCCATATGGGTGGCGTCCGAGCCATGCTCCGGTTCGGTTAGCCCAAAGGTTGCAATGAACTCACCGTTCAGGGCGGCTTCGGCGAGATGCTTTTGATCCTCGCGCGCGAAGTCGCGAAGCATAAGGATTTGCGGAAAATTCGCGACAATGGAATGCTCGTTCTGCAAGTCATTATGCAGACCAAGACCTTTGCGCGCCAAATGCTCCCGGATCACCGCCATGGCGAGGTTAGAGCCGTTTTGCCCGCCATACTCGGTAGGCAGGCCAAACCGGAAATGTCCCGCCTTGTCTGCGCGTCGCTTGGCCTCGCGAAGCAGTTCTTCCCATTCCGGACGCGGCAAACCCTCATTGTCAAAATCGGTCCTCGCCCATTCCCGGCGATGGTCGAAGAAGCGGATATTATCATCCTGCTGTTCCAGTGGCTTGATCTCAGCCTCAATGAACGCGTCGAGCTGACTGAGATAATCTTGAAGCTCCTGAGGAATATTGAAATCCATAGCGTAAGGCCTCCCGTAAAGTCTTCTGAAGATAGAGTACGGGCTGCAAGGTCGCCGACAATCCGCATCGTCGCGTCAACGCCCAGGATCGCTGGCAAACGCCTCTGCCACTCATCTATCCTTGATGAGATTGCCCTACTCTAAAAATAGCACGCTGAACACTTGACTTATTATTCAGGCGTAATAATTCTTGGTTTAAGTTCGAAACATATTGAACACAAAAACATCCGAAAGGTCTCCTCCCATGATCCGCTCTCTTATCGCTACTGCTGCTGTCCTAGGTCTTTCCGGAACAGCTTTCGCAGGAACCGCTTTCACCGCCACGCTTGAAGCTCCAATGCCGAAGGCAGAGAAAGTCGTCGCCGCGAAAGCGCTTTGGAATTGCGCTGATACAACCTGCACCGCTGAGCTTTCTCGCAAAACGGTTAAAGTCAGCACCTGCAAGAAAGTCGTTAAAGAGCTTGGCGCATTGGCTGAATTCACAAACGGCACAGACAAACTATCAGAAGCTGATCTCGCGCGCTGTAACGCCGTCGCGAAATAACGCCGCTTACAGTTTTACCCTCTCCTCTCTCGGGGCTTCCTTTTGGGGAAGTCCCTTTTTTTTAAGATTGTTTTGACCCGCCCCATAGCTCAGTGACGAATGCGACCTAAACCTCTGGGGAAAGTGTAACAACCGCAGGGCAAAAAATATATAATGAACACTTTCTTTTTTGTTCAATATATAGTATGTAAGTTTTGTAGCCTCGCTACGCTCAAACTCACAGCAAAGAAGGACACGTTATGAGAAAGTCCATATCCTCCCTGAAATCTGCTGCGCTCGTCGCAGCTATCCTAGTTTCCCCCAGCATCGCCCTCGCTGACGAGCCTGTAGAAGTGGTAATCGAGTTTGCGGATGCCGAACTTGAAACCGCTAACGGTGTCGAAACTGTTCTTAATCGTGTCTCCCTGCAGGCCAAAGATGCCTGTTCGACCGTTCGAGCCGTAACACGCGCCTCGAAGCTTGATCGGCTCTGCTATGCAAACGTTATGAAACAGGCAACCGATGTTCTAACCGGCGCGCGGCTTGAGCTTGCTGAGCTAGACACCGCTTCAAAAGCCCTGGTGAGCGCAGAATAAACACCGATGCTTCACCGATAGATCAATGATCCTGTAGAGATCGACATAACTCTCCTCATGGGGGCCTTTTCGAGGCCCCCATTTTTTTACCTACCAAGCTGATCACTTTTAAGTTTGCAGTCTAATTCTGCTCTTTACCCGCTCGGTCTGACCGCTCATGATCAAGAAAATCGGGAGACGACATCATGACCCTAAAAGCCCTGCGCACGCCTGAATCGCATTTTGAAAATCTGCCTGACTATGCGTTTTCCCCAAATTATGTTGAGACGCTGCCCGGCTATGAGGGCTTGCGCGTGCATTATATCGACGAGGGGCCGAGTGATGCCGCCCGCACTTTCCTCTGCCTGCATGGTCAACCGAGCTGGTCGTATCTTTACCGCAAAATGATCCCTGTCTTTGCCAAAAGCGGCGCACGGATTATCTGCCCGGACTGGCTTGGCTTTGGGCGTTCAGACAAGCCGGTGGACGATAACGTGTATGGCTTTCATTTTCACAGAAACATGATGCTTGAACTGATCAAGCACCTCGACCTGCAAAATGTCACGCTGGTCTGTCAGGACTGGGGCGGGCTGCTTGGCCTCACGATCCCAATGGATATGCCAGACCGCTTCACCCGCCTCCTGGTCATGAACACTGCGATTGCGACAGGCCAATCGCCGGGCGCAGGTTTTGAGGCCTGGCGCGCCTATAACCGCACCCAACCTGACTTGGATGTTGGTGGGCTAATGCAACGCGGAACTTCGATTCTAACCGATGAAGAAGCCGCCGCCTATGCCGCCCCCTTCCCGGATGTGACCTATAAAGCAGGGGTGCGCCGCTTCCCGGACATGGTGATGACGGACCCAGAGATGGAGGGGGTTGAAACCTCCAAACGCGCTGCAAAGTGGTGGTCATCAGACTGGACAGGTGAGAGCTTTATGGCCGTCGGGGAGCAAGACCCAGTCCTCGGCCCCAATCAAATGCAAACGCTGCGACAGACGATTCGCGGCTGCCCTGAGCCGATGATGATCAAGGATGGCGGGCATTTTGTGCAGGAATGGGGCGCGCCTATCGCAGAAGCCGCCCTGAAGTCATGGGGAGATTTGTCCTAGCGGCACGCTCTCTCCCCCTTCAGACAAGGTGGACTAATCGCTGGCAGCAGATGGCTCAGCCTTAGCACCAAGTCCCGCAGCTTCAAGCTCTGGTCCAAGCTGTCCCGAAAGCCACAAAAAGAACATTCGGAAGTCACTGATCAGCGACCAAAGTGGGTGGATAAAGGTTGCCGGTTTATTACGCTCAAGAAAGGCGTGGCTCACCCAAGCAAAAAAGTAGCCTGCGAGCGGCATGGCGAACAAAAACAACCAGTTTCGCGTGAGTACAGACAAGAGCGCAATGGCGATCACCAAAGCCGTGCCGATATAATGAAAATAGCGCGTTTCCGGCTTGGCATGTTCTTGAAGATAGTATGGCCAGAACTCCGTATAGGTCGCTTTGCGGTCTGCCATGAGATGCTCCTGCTTAAATCTCTCCAAGCAAGTAACTAGGTGCGAACAGCTCGTTCGCCAAGTTCAAAAAGAAATGGCCCAGCCATAAAGGCCGGGCCACATCAATCAAATCTGGGTCGGATTAGCCAACGATGATCGTGACTTCCGAACGACGGTTAAGTGGCTCACGAACACCATCGCGAGTTGCTTTCGCCAGATCGTTCTCACCGCGAGCAGCTGTGTCGATGGCTTCAGCTGCGATGCCGCGGCTCTGAAGGGCACCAGCAACAATCGCCGCACGACGTGCAGACAGACGCTGGTTGTAAGCTGAGGTACCAGAGGTATCTGTGTGGCCTACAATTGTGACGTTACCTGCAGAACAATCGCTACGTGCACGAATGTTTGCAATCGCCTGATCGACAACGGCAGAAGCCTGGCTTGTCAGATCCGATTTATCCCACTCGAAGTACACCACGAATGACTGGTTCACAGTCGAACATGCTGCCACGGGTGCCAGCTCAGCCTGTGTTGGCGGAGGCGGTGGTGGTGGCGGAGGCGGTGGTGGTGGTGGAGGTGGTGGTGGCGGAGGCGGCGGTGGTGGTGGTGGTGGCGGCGGTGGCGGCGGAGGTGGCGCACCAA
>CAZGVG010000029.1:0-27700 GCA_964528975.1 uncultured Hyphomonas sp. | reverse complement strand
CGAGCTTTAACAGCTTTCGGGATGACAAGCGTATGGCCTTCAGCTTGCGGGAAAATATCCATGAACGATAAGGCGATATCGTCTTCATGGATTTTGACGCATGGCATATCCCCACGTAGAATTTTAGCGAAAATATTCTCAGGATCATAATCGGCGTGCAGCGTCATGAAGATGGTTCTTTCCTAAAAGGTGTACGGTTGCGCAGGTAATCGGCCTCATTTTCAACCGCTTGGCGTTCGCGTTGGAGATAGTGATCAATCGCTTCTCGCAAGCCGGAATGAGCGATCCAATGGGCGGAGTGGGTTGTTACGGGCGCATAGCCGCGGGCAAGCTTGTGTCCGCCTTGCGCGCCCGCCTCAACCGTTTTCAGACCGTTGGCAATGGCGAAGTCTATCGCTTGATAGTAGCAGGTCTCAAAATGCAGGAAGGGCCGTTGATCGCAACACCCCCAATAGCGGCCATATAGCGTATCGCTGCCAATCATATTCAATGCACCAGCGATGGGGCGATCTTCATCCATAGCCATGATGAGCAGCATTTTATCAGACATGCGCTCCCCCAGAATCGAGAAGGTCTCTCGGTTCAGATAAGGGCGTCCCCATTTTCGGGCGCCTGTGTCCATGTAAAACTCATAGAATGCGTCCCAGTGCGCCTCAGTGATGGCATCGCTGGTCAGATGTAGGAAGGTCAGGCCAGCCTGAGCTTTTGCGCGCTCTTTGCGAAGGTTCTTGCGTTTGGCGGATGATAGCGCCGCGAGGAAGTCGTCAAAACTGCCATATGCGTCATTCGTCCAGTGGAACTGTTGGTCCGTACGCAACAGAAGGCCCATTTCGCCGAGGCCTTTTGAGGCGGTCTCAGTGGTGAAATTTATGTGGAGAGATGACAAGTCATTCTGCGCTGCGAGTTGCACGGCGGCGGATAGGAGCGCATTGGTCAAGCGCGCTTCATCTGGTCCCGGTGGGACCAGCAGGCGGCGCCCGGTGACGGGCGTAAATGGCACACCGCAGAGGAGTTTGGGGAAATATTGCCCACCTGCGCGTTCATATGCATCTGCCCAGCTATGATCGAACACGAATTCGCCCTGACTATGGGTCTTAGCATAGAGCGGCATGGCGGCCATGAGCTTACCCTCATGGCCCTCGATCAGGATATGACAGGGTGACCAGCCAGTCTCTGGTCGCGCAGCGCCTGAAGACTCCATGGCTTCGAGGAAATCCCAGCTTAGGAAAGGGTCTTGTGAAAGTGTCGTCGGATTGGCGACTTTGTCCCAGTCCTCGCGGATGACCTCTGACAGGGTCTCAACGATGCGGGCTTTATAGGTCGTGTCATCCATATTGCACTAATTAGAGAGGATGAGAGATTTTGCGAGATCAGGATCGAAGTTTTCGAAGATTTGGCTGTCAGTAAGGGGGGCTAGCGTTTTGCAAACTTCCGCGTTCTTCACTGTCCAGGCGATAAGCGGCTTGCTCTGTCTGGCCTGTTGTAATTCGGACCTCCCGGTATCCGGCGCATGGCAGGCGATATAATCGGCTGGGCCTTTGAGCGCCAAATCCAGATCACGCTGAAAAATATCCTCTCCCGACATCAAGAAGGGGTCCAGAAGTTGACCGCGCATAAGGTCTTCTGGCAGCGCTAAAACAGCCTTATGAGAAAAGCTCATCGCAGCCGCTGGGCCAGAATAGGCGTTCAACATCTCAGAGACTGTCTTTGCAAAAGCTTCAGGGTCCGTCTGACCATCAATCTTCATTTCGCAAAGCAATGGTGTTTGACCGGGCCAGACTTCCAGGAGCTGCTGTAAGGAGATGATCTTGCCGCCGCCCTTCAGAGGCATTTCACACAGGTCTGCTAGTTTGGTTTCCTCAACCAAGCCAGATTGGCCCACCATGCGGTCCAGCGTCGGGTCATGGAATATAACCGGGCTTCCATCTCGGCTGGGGCGAACATCAAATTCAATACCGAGGGCTTGTTTAGCCGCTTCAAGACACGCCTCAAGGCTGTTTTCGGGGTAGCTTTTTGTTGCCCATAGACCGCGATGGGCATAGGCAAAATGAGATAGCAGAAACCGCTCAGCCAATTTCGAAGATGCCATCAATTTCGACAGCGACACCAAGTGGAAGAACTGGGCTGGCAACGGCAGAACGAGCGTGTCTGCCGATGTCGCCGAAGACATCTACCATCAAATCAGAGCAGCCATTGATGACTTGTGGGATTTCGGTGAAGTCTGGATGAGCGTTGACGAAGCCGCCTAGCTTCACAACGCGTGTCAGCCGGGAAAGATCGCCAAGGGCGGCCTTGCATTGCGCGATCAGGTTGATCCCGCAGAGCCGAGCTGCGGCCTGGCCTTCCTCAAGAGACATGTTCTCTCCGAGGCGGCCTGTGACGATCCCGTCCGGTCCTGCGCTGACTTGCCCCGATATAAAGAGCTGATTGCCGCTAATCACATAAGGGACATAATTTGCAACGGCGGCCATAGGCGCAGGCAGTGTGATGCCAAGGTCTGTAAGTCTTTGCTCTGGTGATGACATTTTTCATCCTGTTTTTGTTTGTCTCAGCTACTCGCTTCTTGGGCCTATCGGCAAGTCAGGACTTGGCGTTTTGTGCCTTCGTATTGGCGAGGCGTATGGCTCTCCCCGTCACAACAGCAGCATTACCGAACTTGGAGCGCGCAGCGTCGCTAGCTCGTTCTGCTTTGGCGCGCTTTTCGACACTCGGATCGATCAAATCGCGATTATCCCATCTGGCATCCTCCAGATGAGACAAGCCGACCCCTATCAGGCGGTAGGCTTTGCCAGCCTTGGTTTCACGCGCCAACATGGGTTTTGAAATACGAAAGAGAGCATTTGCGAGATTGGTTGGGCTGGGAAGAGTCATTGACCGGGTGAGGCTTCGAAAGTCTTTCGTTTTAAGCTTGAGCGTCAGGGTAGAGCCTTCAACGCCGTGACGTTTGGCGCGCTGCGCCGTTTCTTCGCAGACTTGCCAGAGGCGATCTTCCAGAAGGGCATATTCAGCGATGTCGGTATTAAATGTACGCTCTGCTGAAACCGATTTTCGGATTGTGTCCGTTCTGACCGGGCGATTATCAATGCCGTGTGCGCGCTGTTGTAGCCAGAGGCCTGTTTCACCATAGCGGCGGATTAAATCTCTTGGTTCAGAGCTTTGTAGATCTGCGATCAGGCGGTAGCCATCGCGTTCAAGTTTCTTGGCAAGTTGTTTCCCAACGCCGTGAAGAAAGCCGACCGGTTTGGGAGCCAGGAATTCAGGCGCCTCTGCTGCCGTAAGCATTGCGAAACCTCGTGGCTTATCCAACTCACTGGCAGTTTTGGCGAGGAACTTGTTTTCAGACAAGCCAATGGAAATCGTAATTCCGATGTCAGCTTCAACCTCACGGGCAAGACGAGAAAGCGCAAGCGCCGGAGATGCTTCATTGAGGCGTGTCGTTCCAGACAGGTCGAGAAACCCTTCATCAACACTGAGCATTTGGACTTTTGGAGTAAGGCCCTCAAATTTCGTGCGGATTTGGCGGGAGGCTTGTGTATAGGCTTCCCGGCGCGGCGGCACGACGACGGCTTCTGGACAAGCTTTCAAGGCTTTGAACATCGGCATGGCTGAGCGAACGCCGTGTAGTCTGGCAATGTAACAGCAGGTCGCCACAACCCCGCGTTTACCACCGCCAACGATGACAGGCTTGTCTTTGAGGTGAGGTCGATCGCGCTTCTCAATCGCTGCGAAGAAAGCATCGCAGTCAATGTGCGCTATTGAAAGTGTTTCCAGCGCCGTGTGGGTGACCAGACGATGCGATCCGCATGAGTGACATGCTTCACTTTCAATGAGTGTGAGGGCATCACAATCGCGGCACAGGCTGGACATATATGTTCTTCACATGTTCTTGAAACAACAGCAAGTGGTGCGTTTGGCAAACAATCGTTAACGATCCAGCAGGTATTAAGAGAATCAGGGCAAACACTGCCTTTGGAATGAGTCGGATCAGATCAATGCCTGAAGATACGTCACGCACAGTCCTGATTGTTGAGGACAATGCTCTAAATATGCGTCTTTTCAGTGACTTGCTGGAGGCCAGTGGGTATCTGACGCTGCAATGTGTAGATGGAGCCAAGGCTGTAGGTTTGGCGTTGGAGCACCAGCCTGACCTCATCGTGATGGACATTCAACTGCCAGAAGTCTCCGGTCTGGACATCACACGCTGGCTCAAAGACGATGAGCGCACGCAGCATATCCCAGTTCTGGCGGTTACAGCGTTCGCGATGCGTACTGATGAGATGTTGGTGCGCGAAGCTGGGTGTGAGGGCTATCTGTCAAAGCCGATACAAGTGCGGTCATTTCTCAAAACAGTCGATGAGCTGATGCCTGATGAGGCCGCTGCATGACGGCGCGTATTCTTGTAGTTGATGATATTGAAGCGAACCGCCGCCTGATGCAGGCTAAGCTTGAGGCGAAATACTATACTGTAATGCTGGCCGAAAATGGTTTGGAAGCGCTGCAAATCGCTGAACGCGAGCAACCACACATCATTCTTTTGGATGTCATGATGCCTGGCATGGACGGCTATGAAGTTTGTCGCCGCCTGAAGGCGAATGTTCGCACGCGTCATATCCCAGTGGTGATGCTGACCGCCTTGACCGATCAGGACGATCGGCTGCAAGGCCTGGAAGTCGGCGCAGATGATTTCCTCTCCAAGCCGATTGAAGATTTCGCGCTCATGGCCCGTATTGAGGCGATCAGCCATTATAATGCTGTTGCGAACGAGCTGCGTACGCGCGGCGCTGCGGGGCATGCCCAAGATACGCTGACAGACCATGAGCTTGAAACGCTCTCAGAGCCAGCGTCTATCCTGATCATTGACGAGGATGACATCGAAGCGCAAAGACTTGCTGTCTCACTCAGGCAGTTTGGGCATAAAGCGGAGACATGGCTGGAGAGCCGGGCGACCGGGAAAGTCTTACCCGATGTCGATCTGATCATTCTTGCATTCTCTGGTCAGTCCCATGACACATTGCGGCTATGTGCTCAGCTGCGGTCGATTGAGAAGTCGCGAAATTACAGTTTGATTATTACCTGTGATAAACAAGACCATGAGAAAGCCTTGGAGGCCCTTAGAATGGGCGCCATGGATCTTTTGCTTAATCCAGTGGATGCACAGGAGCTGCAAGCCCGCGTCCGTACACAGGTTCGGCGGCAGCGCTATATTGATATCTTGCGCAAGCGTGTTGATCGAGGGCTTGAGCTTTCGATTATTGATCAGCTAACGGGTTTGTATAATCGACGACATATGCTGGAGCAGATGCAATTGCTCATGCGTCGCGCGCAAACCGGTGATACGCCTCTATCAGTGGTCTCGTTGGACATTGATCACTTCAAGGCAGTGAACGATAGTTACGGGCATGAAGCAGGCGATGAAATTCTACTCGAATTTGCAGAACGCTTGCTGATGAATATCAGGCCCACTGATGTCGCTTGCCGGGTTGGGGGTGAAGAGTTTCTCGTCATCATGCCAAATACACCCGGTGATCTGGCGTGCGTTAGCGCTGAGCGCATTCGGCAGGCAATTGCGGTTAGCCCCTTCAGGCATGTTCGCTCTGGCGAAGAGATAGAGGTCACCGTGAGTGCCGGTGTCGCCACTTATAATGGCGTGGATGATGTTCTGGCAGACGTACTGCACCGGGCGGATGAGGCCTTATACAGCGCCAAGCAAAATGGGCGCAACAGAATTGAGAGTCGCGCCGCCTAATTGAGTTAGCAGGCATAAAAAAACCAGGCGAATAGCCTGGTTTATTCATAGTCGTAAAAGCTTTGATCTACTTGATCTTACCTTCTTTGAACTCAACGTGCTTTTTCACAATTGGGTCATACTTACGCTTGACCATTTTCTCGGTCATGTTGCGTGGGTTCTTCTTGGTGACGTAGAAAAACCCTGTGCCTGCTGTAGAGTTCAGGCGGATTTTGATGGTTGCCGGTTTGGCCATAGCGATGCGCCTTCTAGATCAGGGCTAAAACTTGAAAACGCGTCTAATGATGGGTTACGCGGCTTTAGTCAACAGGGCTGTCACATCAAATACGGTCTGTTGTGTGCCCGCTTCTGGTCCATCTGAGAAATGGCGGGCCCAGGTTCGCATTAAACGTGAGTCTCTGGTCTATTTCGCCGAGCATGAACCGGGTCACATTGGGCAAATCCAACTCCAACGAGTCTTTGAGCGTCACCCATTGCAAGTCGTGCAACTCAGCGCCGTCGACCGGGGGACGGTCATCAATCAGGATCTTCTCAGCATCGGCCATGAAGAAACGTGCATCGAAACGCTTGGGCCTGTAGGGCGGGGTTATGGCGCGGCCTATGAACTGCAAGTGCTGCAGGTTTGGCGCAATATCCATATCGTAGAGGGTCTCCCACCCCGCGGGCGCTTTAACGGGCATTTCAGCTTCGCAGCCAAGCAACAGACCCGTTTCCTCAAAGGTCTCGCGTATCGCTGTCATCGCAAAGGCCCGGGGAATACGGCGGGACTTAAACTGCAACAGTGCTTCCTGTTGCTCCGGTAGCTCACTATAGGCCACGACACGGCCATCCTGTGGATCAACGCGCCCGCCCGGGAAGACATACTTGTCTGGCATGAAATCGTGACGTCCAGAGCGCTTGCCCATCAGAACGCGCGGCTGTGCGCTGTCTCGTCGTACCAGGATTAAAGTTGCGGCATCGCGGGGGCGAGGGGTTGGCGCATCTTTGAGAATGACATCGCCGTCGCCCTCTTTATCGTAAGCAGAGTTCAGGAGTTTCGTCATCGCCGTTTCTTCCTGGATTTTTCAGTCTTGGCGGGCGTGCGCTTTTTCCCGCTTTTTGGGCGACGGTCGAACCGCTTACCATGCGATCGACTCGGCATTTTCTCACCGGGACGTCGGGGTTTCGGGTCAGATAGAATTTCCAGCAAAAGCCCACCCTCAAGCGGGGTCACTTCAGACAGTTCAACAATAACAGATTGGCCAAGTTCATAGCGTTTCCCGCTTTTGTCGGCGACGAGTGCCTGCGAAGCCTCGTTATAGGCCCAGTATTCATGGCTGATCCGAGAGGCGGGGCAGAACCCATCTGCGCCAGTTTCCTGTAAACGAATGAATAACCCGGATTTTGTGACGCCTGTAATGCGTCCCTCAAACTCTGCGCCGACGCGATCGGCCAGGAAGAGCGCAAGATAGCGGTCGGTTGCTTCGCGTTCGGCTGCCATAGATCGGCGTTCTGTGGTGACCAGATGCTCGGCGGTTTCTTCCAATTGTGCCGTCTGCTTTTCTGTAAGTCCATCAGGCCCGAACTTGCAGGATGTGATCAGAGCGCGATGAACGATTAGGTCACTGTAGCGGCGAATAGGACTGGTGAAGTGAGCATATTTTTGCAGATTCAGTCCGAAATGCCCGATATTCTCTGCGCTATAGATCGCTTGAGATTGGCTGCGTAGCACGATCTCGGAAATGGCTTCGGCGTTTTCAGTTTCGGCAAAATCTGTCAGAAGGCGGTTGAAGCGATGCGTTTGTGTTCGCTCACCGAGTGGCCATTTGATGTCCATGGTCTTTAGGAAGTCCGCGAGCGCCGCGATCTTTGCATCCGACGGCGCGTCATGAATTCTGTACAGGAGCTTGGAACCGCGTTTTTCCAGTTCTTCGGCTGCTGCGACGTTAGCCTGAATCATCATTTCTTCGATCAGTTTGTGCGCATCGAAGCGTTCCTTTGTCCGAATACCCGCAACAGTGCCATCCTCTGCGATTTCGACCTTGCGCTCGGGGAGATCAAGTTCAAGCGGCCCCCGTCGCTGGCGAGCCTCTGTAAGGGCCGCGTAGGCGCCCCAGAGCGGCTCTAGCACGGTTGGCAGCAAGGTCGCGGCGCGGTCTGTCGGATTGCCGTCTATGGCCTGCTGTGCCTCTTCGTAAGAGAGTGCGCCTGCAGAACGCATCAGCCCCCGTATGAATATGTGGGAGCGTTTGGTGCCGGACTGATCAAACTCCATTGAGACGGCAAGACACATACGCTCTTGGCCTTCTTTTAGCGAGCATGCATCAGCGCTGAGTTCAAATGGCAGCATTGGGACGACGCGGTCCGGGAAATAAGTTGAGTTGCCGCGCTTCAAGGCCTCGGTATCCAGAGGGCTGCCGGATGTTACATAAGCGGCAACGTCAGCAATTGCGACGATCACACGCCAGCCATCCCTGAGCTTTTCAGCATAAACTGCGTCATCATGATCACGGGCATCCGCCGGGTCGATGGTAATCAGCGGCGTATCGCGCAGGTCCGTGCGCTGGACCTCTGCAGGGATTGCGTCAGTGGCTTGTTTGATCACTGCGTCTGGAAAGGCTGTCGGGATGTCATAGGCTGCGATTGCGAGCAGGGAGGCCGCGCGCGGATCTTCCTGGCGGCCGATGATTTCAGTGACGCGGCCTTTGAGTGGGCCATAGCCTTCTTGGGGGTAGGGCGTTGCGACAACCAGGTCGCCATCTTCAGCGCCGTTTTTATCTGCTTCGTTGATGAGCAGTTCGCGCTTTTCCTTGCGACTTGCCGGTTTTACTCGGCCGCCACGCGCTGTGTGGGTATAGACGCCTGTCACAGGCTTGTCCTCATCACGCGTTTCGAACAGTTTCATCAGGCGCGCTGTCCAATGGCTGCCATGGTCTTTCAGCCGCGCCAACCCGCGATCGCCTATACCAGGCGCTGCGCCGCGCATTTTACCATTATAGCCGTCATAGACCAGTTCAGGGCCAAAAGTGCCGTCTTTGCCAACGGCGCGCGCGATAAGGTCGCCGTTCTCATCGGTGCGCTCAAAGGCGATCACACATGTGGGTGGGGGAGTATCCGCCTGAGCCCAACCGCGTTTGCCTGTTTTCTTGAGTGTGCCGTCAGCCTCAAGGTCTTTCAGGATATGGCGCAGGGTTTGACGCTCGCGGCCTTTAACTTTCAGGCCCTTCGCGATGTCTTGCTTTGTGGTGGCGTCCGGGTTTTCTTTAAGGAAGTCGAGGACGGTTTGTTTGTCTGGAAAACTCATGGCGCGGGCCATAGCAGGGTTTGAGAGCGTTGGCTTGTGGTAATTGTGGGGCAGCCTAGTCTGCTATGATCCCTAATCCTTTGCCTTAGCTGGAGCTTTCTTCTTCGCGGCAGGCTTTTTCTTCGCAGCCGTTTTCTTTTTGGCGGGCTTTTTCTTTACCGGCTTTTTGGCGCGCGCATTGATCAACTCGATTGCCTGCTCAAGCGTGACAGCATCAGGCGCGATCTCTTTCGGGATCGTGGCATTGGTCTTTCCATGCTTCACATATGGGCCATAGCGGCCTTCGAAGACGTTGATCGGCTCGCCATCTGTATGGTTGCCAAGCTCGCGGATCGGTTTCGCTGCTGTGCCGCGCCGGCCAGGATTGGCCCGCTTGTCCGCAATCAGGGTAACGGCGCGGTTGAGACCAACCTCCAGCATTTCTTCAACGCTCGCGACATTCGCATAGGTTTTCAGGTGCTGAACATAGGGACCATAGCGCCCGAGATTAGCAAGAATGGGTTCGCCATCCTCAGGGTGCTTGCCCACCTCACGTGGCAAATTGATCAGCATGATCGCTTTCTCAGCGGTCAGTGTTTCAGGCGTCCATCCCTTTGGCAGGCTGGAGCGTTTTGGTTTCTCATCTTCACCTTGAGCCATCTCAAGATAAGGACCAAAACGACCAGATTTTAGCAGGACAGGCTGGCCTGTATCAGGGTGAACGACAATCTCCTCCCCATCTGGATTGATGGCATTTTCTGCTTCCGCTTCAGTTGAGAAAGGGCGTGTATACTTACAGTCCGGATAGCGTGAGCAACCGACAAACGCGCCATGGCGACCCAGCTTTAGCGAAAGTTGTCCCTCATTACACAATGGGCAAAGGCGCGGGTTCTCTTTGGTGTTGCCTTCTGCATCTGTGGCTGGGAACACATATGGTCCGAGGACTTCATTTAGAGTGTCCAGCACTTCAGTAATGCGAAGGTCTTTGGTTTCGGCGATTGTCGCGGTGAAACGGTCCCAAAACTCACGCAGGAAGGCTTTCCAGTCTAGCTTGCCGTCAGAGATAACATCCAGCTTCTCTTCAAGATTGGCCGTATAGTCATACTCAACATAACGGCTGAAGAAGTTTTCGAGGAAGGCGGTTACGAGCCGACCTTTATCCTCAGGGATCAGCTGTTTCTTCTCGATCCGGACATAATCTCGGTCTTCTAGTGTGGACAGCGTTGAGGCGTATGTAGACGGGCGGCCAATACCAAGCTCTTCCAGCTTCTTGACGAGGCTGGCTTCAGTGAAGCGCGGCGGTGGCGCAGTGAAGTGCTGCTCTGATTTCGCGTCGAGCAAGTCGGCATGATCGCCTTCGTGCACCTTTGGTAGGCGCGCTTCAGCGTCTTCATCCTTATCTGTATCGTCACGGCCTTCAGTGTAGAGTTTGATAAAGCCATCAAAAACGAGAACCTGCCCAGTTGCACGAAGTGTGGCAGACTTATCTTTGTTGAGGAGGTCGATGGTGGTGCGCTCAAATTGTGCAGCTGTCATTTGGCTCGCGACGGCGCGGCGCCAAATCAGAGCATAGAGCTTCCAGAGGTCCTGATCGCCAGCCTTATAATCATCTGGGCGGACCGAGAACACCGTTGGGCGGATGGCTTCGTGAGCCTCCTGAGCATTTTTCTGCTTTGAGCTATATCGGCGGGCTTTTTCAGGCAGATACTGCGCGCCATAATCGCCCTTAATGTGTTCACGGGCGTGGACATAAGCTTCCTCAGCCATGTTGACGCCGTCTGTCCGCATATAAGTGATGCGGCCTTCTTCGTAGAGCTTTTGCGCCGCCTGCATGGTGCGTTTCGCACTAAAGCCGAGCTTGCGGGAGGCGTCTTGCTGCAATGTGGAGGTAATGAAAGGCGGCGGGGGATTGCGCTTAACCGGCTTGGCCTCGACGCTGGCGACGGAGTAGCCACCTTTTTGGACTTGCGCGAGGGCATCTGCTGCCATCTCAGCATTAGGCAGGCTGAATTTCTTGAGCGACGTTCCATGAAGTGCATGCAGACGCGTATCGAAATCTGTGCCGTCCTTAGCGCGTAGTTTTGCGCCAATGGTCCAGTATTCTTCAGGCTGGAACGTTTCGATCTCAAGCTCGCGCTGACAAACGATACGCAGCGCAACCGACTGAACACGGCCCGCTGATCGACTGCCTGGGAGCTTACGCCATAAGACCGGCGACAGGTTGAAGCCGACAAGATAATCCAGCGCTCGACGTGCCAGATAGGCGTCGACAAGCTCTTGGTCGATCTGTCTTGGGTTTTCCATCGCGGTTGTTACCGCAGATTTCGTAATCGCGTTGAACACAACACGTTCAACCGGGGTGTCCTTTTTAATGGCGCGACGCTTTTTAAGGGCGTCCAGCAAATGCCACGAGATCGCTTCGCCTTCGCGATCGGGGTCGGTCGCAAGGATAAGTTTGTCGCCAGCTTTGATGGCCTCAGCGATGTCACGGATACGGCTTTGGGACTTGCTGTCAGCCTGCCAGATCATTTCAAAATCATTATCCGGGTCGACCGAACCGTCTTTGGAGGGCAAGTCGCGGATATGGCCGTATGACGCAAAGACTTTATAGTCGCTGCCTAGGTATTTGTTGATGGTCTTGGCCTTGGCCGGGGATTCGACGACGACAACTTTCATGTGGGGCATGCTCCGATCAAGGCCTTAAGGCGGCGGAAAGTGGTTGTGGTCTGGCCTTAAGTCAAGGCACGAGTCTGTTAGCCGTCTTCTTGATATGCCAAAATCGTCAGCGAAATGAAGAGGGCGCACAAGGCAGGTGACCAGGCGGCGATAGCTGCAGGGATGGCGCCAGAAGAGCCAAAACTGGCTGCAATCTGGGTCACGAAGAACAGGCCAACAGCGGCAATTGCGCCTATTGCAACCAGTCTGCTGGTGCCGCCAAGCCGTGAAAGGCGCAAGCAGACAATCGCTCCGATCAGGGCCATGGCCGTGTAGAGGATCGGCAGGGATGTCAGGCCATACCAGCGCATAGAGAAACGCGATGTATCCAAGCCCGCGCGGCTGGTTTGCGAAATGAACTCTGGCAAAGTCCAGAAGCCAATCGTGTCCGGGGACGTAAAGCGTGATAGTAGCTTGTTGGGGTCCAGGTCTGTCTCAATCGCGAGATTGTCCAAACGCTGCGGCGGATTACCGGGCGTGTTTTCGATCAAGTCAGATAATTGCCAGAAACCACCGGATATTGTTGCTGTTTTTGCATCGAGGCGCCTTACGAAGCGGAACTGTGATGTAGGCCTCGCGCCCTGATAAACGCGGCCTTCTTCCAGAAATCTAACGTCAGAGAAAATCTGGCCCGTGCTATCGACTGACTGCGCATGGATAACGATCTGGTTGTCATCGCTGCCTTGCCTCAGCCATATGTTGGCTCTCAAACGCTCAACGCTTTTGCCGCCCTCTTGCAGAAGATCTGCGCGCGTATTCTCAAAACGATCGGACAATGACGCGCCCAACGGGTTTAGCACCATCATGGAAAAAAAGCCGAGCATCACAGCTAATGCCATAACCGGAGCCAAAAATTGCCAGGCCGACTGTCCAGTTGCCCGGATTACTGAGAGTTCAGAGCTTTTGGAAAGCTGGTTATAGGCAATCATTGCCGCAACCAGGATCGCAAATGACAAGGTTTGCTCGATCAAACCGGGCAATTTCATGACTGAGAGCTGGATGGCTGTTATCGGGGACAGATCAATGTCGCCCCCGACCGTGCGTAATTGTTCCACAACATCAACAAGCATAATCGTGATCGCAAAAATTCCGACCACGAGACCAAGCGCCGCAAGACACTTGAGAAAAATATAACGCTGAATGCGGGAGCCAATCATAATTTTGGACTCCCCTTAATCTGTCGTCCCCGCCAGAAGAGGACATAAGACAGCCCGCCAATTGTTAGGACTGGGACAAGCCATTGAGCGACATTCATAGCGGAATCCCCGCCGCTTGCAGACTGGACAGACAATTGCACCACGATCAGGAAGAGGGCCCCGGATGAGGCGATAACGATCCGCTGGCTATACCCCCTTCGGCTAAAATTCCCGCCGACAACCGTTAGAACAGCAAGCAGGGCCATAGCGATGCTGATCAGGGGGGATGAGAGGCGCGCATTTGCCTCTGCCAGAAATTCCTCTTCATTTTGTCTTTCATTATAACTTGATCGGTCAATAAAGAGCAGTTCGTGAAGGTATCGATCCGAAGCTTTGAGGATTAATTTGCCTTCTTCTTTTATGAAGGGAGACAAGTCGAATGTGGATTGTTCGGAATATAGTATGTTTAGAGCGCCGTTCTGGTCCAGTAGGTGGATCTCTACATTGAACATGACTATTGCGGGCTGGCCGTCGACTTCGATAAAGCGCCCGCGTTCAGCAAGATAGTCGCGGGCATCCTCTTTGCCTGTGCGTTCTGAAATCTGAACGCCTAACAAGTCAGCGCCTTGTTGGTCGCGGGCGAAGACGGTCAGATTGGCATCCGGCGTTGTAAATTGGCCCGGCCGAACGAGGGACGAGGCAAGGTCGGCGCGTGCTTCGCTGACTGTCGCGCGCATTTCACGCTGAGCGGTTGGCTGCACCCAGAGATTTACACCCAAGTGAATTAAAGCGCCGAGAACTGCGAGGCGAATGACGGGAGATGCAATCTGCCAGCGTGTCATGCCAGCTGCTTCTGCAACTACGATTTCGCTATCACGGTGTAAGCGGTTGAGCGCCCAAATTCCTGCGACGAAAATCGCCATAGGCGTCAGCAAGGCTACGATTTGAGGAACCCCCAGAGCAACAATTTTGAAGAAGGTCAGTGCGCCTTGGCGATTCTCTACGATAATATCAGTCTGAGACAGACCCTGAGCGAGGATTGCGAGCAGGGTTAAACCGCCGACAATAATCAGCACTGACCGCAGAACGCGGTGGAACAAGTATCTTTGCACCCGATTCATGAGCGTTTTGCCTGTTTTCCTGTCTGTTTTCTTGCCTAGCGAGTTGCGCACCGCGCGTCGATGCTTACTTTGCCGTTCAAACGGAGTTCAAACATGAAAATATCATTCACTGATGCTACAAAATCACAAATCGTCGGATTTCTGGTCGATGAAGGCGGCAAGCTAACATCTGAGGCACAAGCGCTTGATGCTGAAGCCAATGGTTTGCTTTCAGAGGCGCTGACGGGCGGCCGCTTCGAAGGCAAAACGGGCCAACAAGCTTTTGTCGTCCTGCCTAAAGGCCTCGGTGCCAAGCGCGCGGTCCTGGTCGGAGGGGGCAAATCCAAGGACCGTGATGCACGGGCGCTGGAAAAGATCGGTGCGACGCTTGTTAAAGCTCACAGTAATAGCGGCTTCAAATCTATTGATCTTTATGTAGATGGGGCTGAAGACGCTGCACGAATTGCGCTGGGCGCAAAACTCGCTGCATATCGCTTTGATGATTATCGCACCAAACTGAAAGATAGTGACAAACCCAGCCTGACATCCGTATCCCTGATCACAAATGATCCGAAATTGGCCAAGGCTGCTTACAAACCCCTCGATGCTGCTGCAGATGGAACCTATATCGCTCGCGATCTGGTGAATATGCCGCCGAATGATCTCTATCCGGCAACTTATGCTGACAAGATCAAGGAACTTGAGGCGTTTGGCCTTGAGGTTGAAGTCCTTGGGGAGAAAGACCTCGCCAAGCTTGGCATGAACTCCATGCTCGGGGTCGGGCAGGGCAGTGTGAAAGAGTCAAAGCTCGTCATCATGAAATGGAATGGCGGCAAGGTGGGCGATAAAACAGTCTCTCTCGTCGGCAAAGGCGTCTGTTTTGATACAGGCGGCATCTCGCTTAAGCCCGGGGGCGGTATGGAAGATATGCGCGGCGATATGGGCGGCTCTGCAGCTGTCGTTGGCGCCATGCTCGCACTCGCAAAGCGCAAAGCCAAGGCGAATGTCGTTGGCTTGGTGGGTCTGGTTGAGAACATGCCGGATGGCGACGCGATCCGGCCGGGTGATATTTTGACGTCAGCTTCGGGTCAAACGATTGAAGTGCAAAACACCGATGCAGAAGGCCGCCTCGTCCTTTGCGACGTACTTTGGTACACGCAAGAGCATCACAAACCAGAAGTGATCGTTGATCTGGCGACATTAACAGGGGCGATTGTCGTTGGTCTTGGCCATCACCATGCAGGTCTCTTCACCAATGATGACGACATGGCCACGCAGCTCACAGAAGCTGGCCTGAGCGAAGGCGAGCGCGTCTGGCGTCTGCCACTGGGCAGCGAGTATGATAGTCTGCTCAAGTCCAAATTTGCCGACATGCGCAATATTGGTGGGCGGGCCGCTGGATCGATTACCGCAGCGCAATTCCTGAAGCGTTTTATCCGGGAAGGCCAGAAATGGACCCACCTTGATATTGCCGGTGTTGCATGGGTTGATGGCCAGAAGCCTGCGATTGATGTGAGCTGGGCCAGTGGTTTCGGCCCGCGTCTGTTGGATCGTTGGATCGCGGATAATTACGAGGGGTAGGTGTGACCGACCCAGCTCAACAAACCGAATGGTGGTTCTATCACCTCTCCCAAACCACATTGGAGCGGGCGGCTGGGCCGTTGCTTGAGAAATGCCTTGAGCGGGGGTGGCGGGTCTTGGCGATTAGTCCCGATATTACCCGCCGCGCCACGCTTGATCAGGCGCTGTGGACCTATAATGACCAGAGCTTTCTACCCCACGGACAGTCCGAGGCCGAGGGCTTGGAGGCGGCCAAACAACCTGTGCTCATAACCGATAAGCCTGACAATCTAAATGACGCTGCTGTAGCCTTGCTGATGGATGGTGTCGAAATCCCCGAAGGCGCTGCATTCGAGCGTTGTATGGTCATGTTTGATGATGGTGACAGTTCGACCCGCCAGAAAGCGAGGGAACAGTTTAAAGCCGCCAAGGATTCAGGCCTGGTTGCCCGCTATTTTCAACAAACTGGGCGTGGTTGGAGTGAGGCAGGGACGTAAATGGCAACGCTTATACTCGGAAACCTCAACTATTCCTCATGGTCTTTGCGCGCGCTTTTGGTGGTTCGGGCTGCGGGTTTGGAGATCAAGGAAGAAGTCGTGCCTTTAGGTGAGCCGGGTACAAAACCTGATCTGATAAAACGTACTGGCCAGCATCGAGTTCCAGTTCTTCTCACAGAGGATGCTATCATTCACGACAGCATGTCGATTACGGAATGGGCGGCTGAGCAGGTCGAACCCGGCCTAGTGTGGCCAACGGAGCCGACCGCGAGGGCGGTTGCCCGCAGTCTTTGCGCCGAAATGCATGGCGGCTTTCTGGAACTGAGAACACATATGGGAGTTGATATCAGAGGTAGGCATGCAATGCCGGAGATGACGGCTGCGTTACGTGGTGAAATTGATCGGGTTATTGAAATTTGGGAAACAACAAGGGCACGGTTTGGAAATGGGGGACCGTTCCTTTTTGGAGCGTGGTCAGCCGCCGATGCGTTTTATATGCCCGTCATTACGCGGTTCCGAACATATGGCGTTCAGCTCTCGGGGGCCTGCGCAGACTATTCTAGAGCCGTACTTTCACACCCTATAGTCCGGGACATAGAGCGCGCCGCGAAGGCCGAGCCCTGGTCGATAGATGTCACCAAGTTCGTTCCCGGGGCTGTTGTCGGTGAAGCTTAATGCTTCTCGCCTGCAGGCTTGGTGATCACTGTGATCACAAAAGTAACAAGCACAATAACGCCATAAGTTCCCGCAATTTGAAGCGTGTAAGGCGGTAATTGTCCTGACCATAGATAATAGATGCCAAACCCTGCCGCGACCAACACAGCAAACGCGATCAACATCCGCAAAGTTCCGCCCATAATTCACTCCTGTTCCGTATCGTTTCCATACTGTATCACAAAAGCTTATGAAGAAACCGTGGCAGTCTGCGAAGGGGTGTTGCCGGACTAGCCCTGCGCGGCTATAGGCGCGCCAAGTCTTGAATTTCAGTGATTACAGGAGCCTGACATGGCCGGAACACGCACTTTTTCTATTATTAAACCAGACGCCACAGCCCGCAACCTGACAGGCGCGGTAAACAAGGTCATTGAAGAGGGCGGTCTGCGCATTGTAGCTCAGCGCCGCATTCATATGACGCAAGCTCAAGCGGAGCGTTTTTATGGCGTGCACAGCGAGCGTCCATTCTTTGGTGAGCTTGTTGAGTTCATGACATCTGCGCCAGTCGTTGTGCAGGTTCTGGAAGGCGAGAACGCAGTTGCGCGCTACCGGGATATCATGGGTGCGACCAATCCTGCTGAAGCTGCTGATGGCACCATCCGCAAGCTATTTGCGAAGTCTATTGGTGAAAATTCTGCTCACGGGTCTGATAGTGATGAGAATGCTGAGCTTGAAATCGCTCAGTTCTTTAGCTCAGCCGATATTGTTGGCTAAAACTCGCCTTACAGGCATTTCTGAAAGCCTCTCTGGAAACGGAGAGGCTTTTTTTATTGGTCTTTTGCCGTGAGGACGCTTTGCGCTGCTATGGCTAAAGCTCTGGGATATAGATCATGCTCTAGCACCAGAATGCGCTCTGCCAGGCTGTCAGGGGTATCTGAGGCGTGAATCGGTGTGGCTGCCTGCTCGATTACAGCTCCCTCATCTACGCCTGATGTAACCCAGTGCACCGAGCACCCGGCCTGAGCATCCTGAGCTTCAATCGCGCGGGCATGTGTGTTCAATCCTGGATACTTTGGAAGTAGAGACGGATGAATGTTGACCATTCGACCGGACCATTGATCGACAAACCAAGGCGTTAAGATACGCATAAAGCCCGCCAACGCGATCATTTCAACATCATATTCGACTAAGACCTTTTGCATCGCTTGTTCAAAGCTTTCGCGGTCTTTGCCATAAGGCCTATGATCAATGGCTGCAGTCGATATCCCAGCATTTGCGGCTGTCTCAAGACCGCCCGCATCCGGCCTGTTTGACAAGACAAGCTTTGGCACCAGCGGATAATCCTGGGCCTGACACGCTGCCAAAATGGCCGACATGTTTGATCCACGGCCGGATATGAGAATGGCAAGCTTGAGACGTGTCATGTAAATTGAAACTACCTTGCTTGTGCGACTGCTATTCTAGCAATATTGCCACAAGATCGACATGACCTGTGCTGTAGAAGAAAGTCACACGTCGACATTCCTGTTATTTGGCCGCGTTAGCATGTGGATAAGAGGCTGGCTAGCGCGGTTGGACGGTTCACGACACAGCGTTCAGTTGGTAAGACTGAAACAGCCATAAAGGACAGAACATATGATTCGCTTCCTCATCATCGCTTTTTGCCTCTCGATCAGCATGGCGCTCTGCGCCCAGGGGCAGAGCCGTGATATTTATACTGTTAGAGGAATTGCCGTTGATGAAAGAGCGCCTACGGTTCAGGAGGCGCAGCAGATAGCGTTTGCGACGGCGAAAGTCATCGGCGCGCGCCAACTTGTAGAGCGTTTGACCCGGTTCGAAGACCGCGCCGCGGCGAGTGATTTCATTATCGATAGCGCGATGGCGGAAATGCTGGCTGCTGCTGTCGATGTCGAAGAAGAAATTGCCGGTGCAGGGCGGTATCGTGGGCGACTTGCTGTCGTGTTCAATCCAACCAATGTGCGGAACGCTCTCAAACAGGCTGATCTTCCATTCACAGATCGAACAGGACCGAAAGCGGTTCTGTTTACATCAACGGCGAATGGAATGGGCTTGGCCTGGAATATGGCGTGGGAAGACACCCCAAGAGGGCGGTTTATCCCGCTGGAAACTAGTCGCACGGCAGGTTTTGGCACGGAAAGCGAGTGGGATGTTCTGCAAGATGAAGTCGCGCTTTATGGCGCACAACGCGCCGTTCTGGCCGAATTGAAAGGTGCTGAAGGCGCTTACCGCGTTACGGTTCTATCTGTGACGCCTTCCGGCACGCGTACGGTCGGTACAACACGGCGTGCGGCAACAATTGAGGACGCCGTTAGCGCTGTTGGCGATTTGCTCGATCAGGATTGGAAAGAAACAGCTATTGTTGTCAGCAATACGCGCACTTTGATTGAAGCAACTGTGCTGTATACGTCTCTGGCTGAGTGGAACACGCTGCGTCAGGCCCTTGTGCGGTCGCCGCTGGTCTCAAATGTACAGACGCGCGCCATTTCTACTGATGGCGCTGTGGTTGGGTTTGCATTTGCAGGGGACGGCCAGCGCCTGACCTCAGACCTTCGGGACCGCGGGGTCGTTATCAATATGGAGCCGATGGGCTGGGTGATGACCTCTGCCCGGACAGCCGGACAGCAATAGAGAGACGCCCTGTAATGCCATCAGGGCAGATACCGCTAAACTTCTCAGAGCCACCGATCAGTTTTGGCAGTATGTCTATTTCTGACGCGAACCGCGCGGTAGTGGCGGCCATACGAAAGGTTGATCGCTGGCCTTATCATGGCTTCACCGTGATTGGACCGCCCAAGAGTGGATTAACAACCCTTGCCAGAGCGTGGGCGCGGGAGCGAAGTGCGGTCTACCTCACAGGTGCAGGGTTTGATGCCCTGAAGCTTGAGCAAATCGAACAGATTGCCGAGCAGGATATTGTTGTCGACGACGTGGATCTACTTCAGGACGCGAATGCTCTGCTCATGGCGTTGAGCGCCGTGAAGCGGCGGGGCCAGTGCATCCTCCTCACATCGCATATCGCCCCTGCTGTCTGGTCATTTCAGTCGCCAGATCTTAGGTCACGCCTGAAAGCTGCCCCGCTTGCGCAGGTTCCGGCGCCTGACGAGGAATTGATGCGATATCGTCTGAGCCGCGCTTTGGCGCGATCATGTCTGGAAGTTCCCAAAACTGTCGAAGATTATCTTGTCACCCGGTTGGGGCTTGATTACTCAGTCATCGAAGAGGCAGCTGATCTGCTTGCCGGAGCAAGTGGAGAGCGGCCATTGAGCATACCATTGGCCCGTGAAATTCTAGAGCAATATCGCACGTCTACAGGGGACTGACTTGACCGCAGCAGCGACACGACCGACGCAGGCTTCCGAGCGTTACATTAACCGTGAGCTTTCCTGGCTTAAGTTCAATGAGCGGGTGCTCGAGGAAGCAGGTAATACCGACCATCCCTTGCTGGAGCGGCTGCGCTTTCTCTCGATTTCAGCCAATAATCTCGATGAATTCTTCATGGTGCGTTATGCTGGCCTTAGAGAGCAGATGCGCGCGGGGATACAAAAACTCAGCCTTGAGGGCAGGACGCCAGCCCAACAAGTCCAGAAAGTCGAAGAAACGCTCAAGATCATTATGGATCAGCAGCAGGCGTCCTGGGATAATCTACGACAGCTATTGGCCAAAGAGCAGATTGACGTTTTGACAGTAAGCGAGCTTCGCAAAGCTGACCTGACGTGGCTCAATCAACATTTCCAGGATCATATTTTTCCGATCCTGACGCCGCAAGCTGTTGATCCGGCTCATCCTTTCCCATTCATTCCGAATCTGGGATTTGCGGTAGCTTTCCAGCTTGCTCCGACAAATGGGCATGGCGAAGGCATGGTCGGCCTCGTGCCGATGCCCGCTTTCTCGGCAAGGTTCATACGCCTGCCAGACAAAAAATCTGGGGCGCTGCGTTATATCCGTCTTGAGAGCGTGATTGCTCATTTTCAAGATAAACTTTTCCCGGGATTTGCCGCTTCAGGACACTGTGTGTTTCGGATTGTTCGAGACAGCGATATTGAAATTGAGGAAGAGGCTGAAGACCTCATCGCAGAGTTTGAAATCCTGCTGCGTCAACGTCGCCGTGGGCGGATTGTCCGGATTCATATCGACTCAGATGGACCGGAGGCATTGCGGACTTTTATCGCCCGAGAAATAGGAGCCGAGCCCCGCGATATGATGCTGCTTGATGGTCTGCTGGGCATGAAGGATCTATCGGGGCTGATCGCTGGCGATCGAACTGATCTCTTATTCACACCTTACGAGGCCCGCTTCCCAGAGCGTATACGAGAAATGGGCGGCGATTGTTTTGAGGCCATCCGTGCCAAAGATATTCTTGTCCATCATCCTTATGAATCCTTTGATGTTGTGGTCCAATTCATCCGCCAAGCGGCGCGAGACCCGGATGTGGTCGCAATTAAGCAAACGCTTTACCGAACAACCCTCAACTCGCCGATTGTTTCAGCATTGGTTGAGGCAGCTGAAGAAGGTAAGAACGTTACGGCCTTAGTTGAGATCAAAGCCCGGTTTGATGAAGAAACAAATCTCCGGCTGGCTCGCGATTTGGAGCGTGCAGGCGTGCAGGTTGTCTATGGCTTTATCGACTATAAGACCCACGCAAAGGTGTCTCTCGTAGTGCGGCGTGAGGGGGGTACGCTTCAAACCTATACGCATTTTGGAACAGGCAATTACCATCCTGTGACAGCTAAAATATATACTGACCTTGCTTTGTTTACGGCGGATCCGGCGATGGGGCGTGATGCTGGGCGGTTGTTTAACTACATCACAGCTTATCGCGACCCTCCCGAAATTGGGCCGGACCTTGAAAAGATCGTCATGTCTCCTTTCGCGATGGAAGAATTCTTGATCTCTCAGATCAAACTTGAGGAGAAAGCCGCTACGGCGGGGAAGCCTTCAGGCATCTGGGCAAAAATGAATTCTCTCGTCGATAAGGACGTAATTGATGCCCTTTATCAGGCTAGCCAGGCAGGCGTACCAATCCGGCTTGTCATCCGAGGCATTTGTTGTCTCCGGCCCGGTGTTCCCGGCTTGTCGGAAACGATTCAGGTCAAAAGCCTGGTTGGACGCTTTCTGGAGCACTCGCGGATTGTCTGTTTTGCCAATGGGGAAACGCTGCCCTCCTCAAAGGCTAAGATCTACATGTCCTCAGCCGACTGGATGGACCGGAACCTGAAACGTCGGGTCGAGGCGCTGGTGCCGATCGAGGTGCCAACGGTTCACCGACAGGTGCTGTATCAAATCATGGTTGCCAACCTCAACGACGATATCCAGAGCTGGGAAATGGATGGCAAAGGTAACTATACCCGTATCCGGGCTCCTGGCTCAGATGGCGGCTTTAGCGCGCATACTTACTTCATGGATAATCCAAGCCTGTCCGGACGCGGCAGCGCTCTCGTGATCAGCGAGCCACCCCGGCTCGCCCCTCGAAAACGTGAGCGCAAAGCCAAATGACAAGCGTGCGCAAAGTGGCTGTCATCGACATTGGGTCAAACTCGTGTCGGATGGTGATCTATGAGCAATCTGGTGCGGCGCTTATTCCATATTTTAATGAGAAAGCCATGGCCGGCCTGGGACGTGACCTTCCAGAAACGGGAAACCTGTCTAAAAAGGGCAAAACGCTAGCTCTCAAGACCTTTCATCGCTTCCGCGCGATTACCGCCAGTCTTGGTATCCGTGACGTTCGTGTGGTCGCAACAGCTGCGGTTCGCGACGCAAAGGACGGGCCTGCTTTTAAGCGAGAAGCGGAAGCAATTCTGAAAACACCTGTACGGGTTTTAAGCGGTGCAGATGAGGGCCGTCTATCCGCGCTTGGGGTTCAGGTTGGAACTCTCGATGCAAACGGGCTGATCGCCGATCTTGGTGGAACGAGTATGGAATTAAGGGGCATTGGACCCGGTTTGGCTGGTGAAAGTTTTCTATTGGGGCCACTGGCGCGGCATAAAGATGGTTCTTTAAGTCTTGAAAAGCGTCGGAAAGCGATCGCTAAAGTTCTTGCGCAAAGTGATCTGCTTTCTAAGACCAAAGGGCTTCTCTATGCGGTGGGCGGCGCTTGGCGGAACGTTGCCAATGTTCACATGATGCTCACCGATTATCCTCTGCGGGTGGTTCAGTCCTATCGTCTCGATCTTGCAGCTATTCGGAAAGTTATTGCCGCGGTTGAGGAGGCGAAATCGAACCGAGACCTTAAGGATCGACTGATTGCCGTCTCCAAGCGGCGCTTCGAGACGCTGTTGCACGCCGCGCTTGTTCTAGAAGTCCTACTTGCATCTGCCAAAGCGCCGGCAGTCATCATCTCATCTTATGGCTTGCGCGATGGGGTCGTCACCGAAGACCGCAGCTTTTCAGGCACCGAGGCTTTGCTCGATGCGGTTCCACTGTTTCTGCGCTCACCAGAAGAAGCGGTCGCGTTTGGGAAAGAGCTTTATAGCTTTATCCATCCTATCTCGCACTGGTTCGACCAAAGCGAGGCCGTTTTGCGGGCAACGTGCTTGATGGCGGATGCGGGCGCGCGCATGCACCCAGACCACCGCGCGCAACTGGTTCACCAACAAGTGTTGCGCGCACCCGTACCGGGTATGAGCCATGATGAACGGTTATTCGCTGGATTTGCGGTTGCATGCCGATATATGTTCAAGTTCGAGACTGAAGATGATCTGCGTCCGTTAATGAGCTCAAACATGCGAAAACAAGCCAGGATGCTGGGCACGGCCATGCGGCTAGGTAGCGTTTATGCGGGCCGGTCTGGTCCAATATTAGCGACAGCACGATTGAAGGCCGACGCCGACACGCTCACGCTATCAGTTGACCCGGCTTATGGCGATCTTGTCTCAGCCACAGTCGAGCGGCGATTGGGGCAGCTGGCTGGATTGCGCAAACTTGATGCCGGCTTGGTCTTCGACGAAGCCTAAAGCTCAAAGAGGCGAACTTTGCCATTTTCAAACGAGAGCGCCAGTTTCCCCGACAAAAGCGATTGCGCCTTACGCCCAAACAGATCGTAGCGCCATCCTGTCAAAGCTGCGATTTCAGATCCCGTTTCGCCGCGCGCGAGCTTTTCAATATCTGCGGCATTCGCAATCAAGCGCGGAACCACATCCGCCTCATCGCTGACAGCTTTCAGAAGGACTTTAAGCATTTCAGGCGCGCCTGCAGGCATTTCAGCATTCTGTTTGCGCTTGGGCAGGGTCGGCGCGTAGGCGTCAGGATCAGCCAATGCCTTTTCGACCGTTTCGATCAGGCCATTAGCGTATTTTGACCGCGTGAATCCTTTCGGGACAGCGCGTAGGCGTTCAAAGGCTTTCTCAGATGTCGGTTTCTGATCAGCGATTTCCTGGATGGCGTCGTCTTTGAGGATGCGGCGGCGCGGCTTGTTCATTTCTTGCGCTTTTAGCTCGCGCCAGCCTGCAACGGCGGCAAAGACGGCGGCATACTCTCTTTGCGGTTTGCGCAGTTTTAGGCGCTTCCACGCATTCTCCGGTGAAACATCATAAAGGGCAGGGGACTCAAGTTCCGCCATTTCCTCATAGACCCAATCCATTCGGTTCGTGTCTTTAAGCTGTTTCAACATGACCAGATAAGCATCGCGCAGATGCGTAACATCACCCATTGCGTAGACGAGTTGTTTTTCAGTAAGGGGGCGCCGCTTCCAGTCAGTAAACTGGCTTGATTTATCAATATGGCGCTTCAAGGTGCGCTGGATCAGATTGTCATAAGAAATTGAATCGCCAATACCGAGCGCCATAGCCGCAATCTGGGTATCAAAAACCGGCCCTGGCGGATGCCCGATCAACCGATTAAAAATCTCCAAATCCTGGCGCGCGGCATGAAAGACCTTTGGGCGGCTTTCTTCTGCGATGAGGTTGAGAAAGACGCCAATGTCCAAATCCTCAGCCATCGGGTCAATCATGACCTCATAATCCTCGCAAGACGCCTGGATCAGGCAAAGTTCCGGCCAATACGTGCTTTCGCGGTGGAACTCAGTATCGACGCAAATGAAACTTCCTTGAGCAAGTCGCTCGCAAGCCTCATTCAGGTCTTCTTGTTCGGTAATAGGCGTCAAATTTTCGCGTGACATGTCATGGCACTAGAACAAGCTGCGCGTGAAGGCGAGAGGGCATCTGCACAGAGTAGTTTAGCTCGCCTTGCGTTTTAGGAGTGCGCGAGGCGAAAGAACTGGATCGGTTGCAGGGGCCGTGTGCGTGACTGTTTCACTCTCTGGCCTTGGCGCTTTAACAACCCACTCGTCGCCATCTTCGGGTGCGTCCTCATTATCACTGCTGCCCCGAAGAGCTGTAACAATGCTTGAGAGGCTCGTATGAGCGTGAGCTTCGGGGCCTGTGTCATCTGAGACATGCGCGCTCGATGGACGCGCTGCTGCGGCCAGATTCCGAAACCGCATTCGCATTGGTGTCGAAACCGCGCTTCCAAAAGCAATGCACTCGCGGTCAGCAAGTGATGAGAGGAACGCCAGAGTAGACCGAGAGCCATTCGAGATGGCTTTGCGCATAACGTCCTGGTCGGCATCATTGCCAAGGCGCAGGGAAAAGATCGTATTGCACTGAGACAAGATTGTTGGATCTAGCTCATTCGGGCGCTGTGTAATGATGGCAAGAGACACACCGTATTTCCGGCCTTCTTTCGCGATCCGTGCAATTGCACCTCTGGTCGGGGCAAAACCACTTTCAGTATCGACCGGGATGTAACGGTGAGCTTCTTCGCAAACAACAAGTGTTTTCACACGCGATTCGCTCGCCAGCGCCATATCGAAGGCAAGGCGGCAAAGAACAGATGCGACCGAGTTTACGACTTCCGATGGAATGCCAGACATCTGAAACACGGTAATTGGTTTTCCCTCAATCGGGACACGATAAATGTTTCCAAGAATGGCTTCAATTCGATCTGTCGCGTCATGCGATCCGAATAGAAACGCGAAGCGGGGATCATTTATACAGGCTTCCATGCGTGATTTCAGACGGCGTAATGTCAGCCTGCGGGAGGCTCCATCGAGGGACCCGATTTCCTCTTCCAGAAGCTTGAGCAAGTCTGCGAGACGGTATGGGACGGGTGTATCGGCCGTAAAACCGCCGCCATTGGAAGATTGCCGACGAAGCCCTTTAGAGGAGCCATGCTTATAAAGGAGTTTTGCCTTGGGAATAAACTCCCGCAGCGCATCAATCTCAGCGTCATCACCGGCGCGGCCACGGAATACAACCTGTTGAAACTCTTCCAGATTGAGCAGCCAAAAGGGCAGGTCCAGTGTGTCGGCTGTGATGGTGTTCGCTTTTTCACCAAAGGCTTGCGTGTACTCATTGTGCGGATCAAGAATGAGGATGCGCTGGTTTTTTTTATGCTTGGCGATCAAGTGCAAAAGTAAAGTCACAGCCGTTGATTTACCCGTACCCGTTGTGCCAACGACAGAGAAATGCCGCGACAGAAGCGCGTCGACTGAGACGACCGCAGGAATATCCCGCGCTTGGCTCAGCGCGCCAATCGTGACCGCTGATGGGTCGCTTGATTTATAGATTGTGACGAGATCTTTTTTGCGAATTCGGTGCGCAACGGCGCCGAGATGTGGGTATTGCGAAATACCGCTCGAAAAGACATGGCCGCGGCGGTCATCTGGGCGAACTTCTCCAGATAGTTCCACACATAGCGTTATGGCATTCTCTTTTTCTGCGCCCCAGTCTGCATCCTCGGTTTCAACTTTGTAAAGTAATCCGACAACACGGTTCTCGCCAACTTGAATGGAGATCAACTGGCCGACAGCCCAATAGTCCTCTGATTCGGAGTTTGAGCCGGCAATCGTCCTGATCCGGGCTTCGGTGCCATCGCATTGTATGACGCGGCCTTCTGAGCGGTTTCGTTCAAAGGCAGGATCGTCTGAAGGCTGAGCGGCAATTGCAGTCTGTTCGGTCATGCGAATCATATTTGCCTTAGAGGCCTGAAAAAGCAGTTAATCCCACCGCACCTTGGAATAGGTGCCCACAAGCCTTGACAATCGGCCACGCGCGACGCCTAAAGCCGCCTTTATTTATCTTCCTATATGGAGCGCGCTATGCACGCTTATCGCAGCCATACTTGCGGCGAACTTCGCCAGTCCGATGTTGGTCAAACCGTTAAACTTTCTGGCTGGCTACACCGCCGCCGGGATCATGGTGGGGTGATGTTTATCGACCTACGCGACCATTATGGCCTGACCCAGTGTGTGTTTGACCCAGATTTTCCGGCCTTTGCCGTGGTTGAGCGCCTGCGCACTGAAAGCGTTATTACTGTTGAGGGTGAAGTGATTGCCCGGGATGCGTCTCTGGTAAACGAGAACCTCGCCACAGGTGAGATCGAAGTTCGCATTAAAGAAGCGACCGTGCAATCAGAAGCCGCTGAACTGCCGCTGCCTGTCTTTGGCGAGCCGGACTATCCAGAAGATATCCGCCTGAAGCACCGCTACCTCGACCTGCGCCGGGAGACGCTTCATAGCAACATGATCCTACGCGCTGAGGTAATCGCCTCAATTCGCCGCCGCATGGTCGAGCAGGGCTTTACCGAGTATCAGACGCCCATCCTGACAGCGTCTTCGCCAGAAGGTGCGCGTGACTTTCTGGTACCATCACGTCTTCATCCCGGCCAGTTTTATGCGCTGCCGCAGGCCCCGCAGCAGTTCAAGCAACTGCTCATGGTGTCCGGCTTTGACCGCTACTTCCAGATTGCCGCTTGTTTCCGTGATGAAGATGCCCGCGCAGACAGATCGCCGGGTGAGTTCTATCAGCTTGATATTGAGATGAGCTTTGTCACCCAAGAAGACGTCTTCCAGGCGATTGAGCCGGTTATGCATGGCCTCTTTGCGGAATTTGCTGATTGGAAAGGCAAGGGCCGCGTTGTCCCGGAGGGGCCTTTCCCGCGCATTCCATATGCCGAAGCCATGTCAAAATATGGCTCAGACAAACCTGATCTGCGCAATCCGATTGAGTTGGTTG
>CAZGVG010000028.1:0-28041 GCA_964528975.1 uncultured Hyphomonas sp. | reverse complement strand
AGGCCTGGGAAACTGCGCAAGCCCGCCATAATCCGGCCCGGCGAAACGCCCAGCGCTGCACAGGCTGCAAAAGCCGCAGCAGCGTTCTGATAATTATGCTGACCCGGCAACGCTTCGGCCTCGGTTAGATCACCAACCTTATTGGCTTGCCCGCCTGTGCTGTCATAGAGGTGGCCATCGACCGCACTGACGCCCCGCGCCAAGCCAAACTCAGAGCTTACCTGAACAACCCGGGCGTCACCTGGGCGCTGCCGCCCCATAGCAATGCCTTGGGTGTAGGCATCATCAATGCCGATGACGGCCACATCACGCGGGCGCTGATTTAGGAAAATGCGCTTCTTCGCATCGACATAGCCTTCAAGCCCGCCATGACGATCAAGATGGTCCGGAGAGATATTGAGGAAGACGGCCACATCACAGCGCAGGCTTTCAACAAGATCGAGTTGATAGGAAGACAGTTCCAGGACATAGATTGCATTCGCATTCAGCGGCTGCATATCCAGAACACCTGTCCCGATATTGCCGCCAATCCGAACATCCCGTCCGGCTTCACGTAGAATATGGCCGATCAGAGCCGTGGTTGTAGACTTGCCATTTGTGCCCGTAATCCCGACCACTTTTGGCCGCCCTTTTTCCGGCAGCGCCTGAACCGCGCGCGCGAATAATTCCATATCCCCAACAACCGGGACATTCATCATTTCCGCCATCCGAACAAGCCGATGTGGCTGCGGGAATTTATAGGGAATACCGGGCGAGAGAACCAGCGCGGCAAACTTCTGCCAGTCGCGCTTATTGATGTCGCTGACATTGATCCCGGCTTCCTCAGCCGCAATCCGCGCCGCTTCCCCATCATCCCAGGCATGCACACGCGCTCCACCTGCAGCCAAAGCTTTCGCAGCGGATAATCCGGTGCGGCCCAAGCCATAGACGGCGACATCGCGCCCTGCATATTCGGTGACGGGGATCATGGCTGTCGCGTTACCTCAGCTTCAGGGTGGCTAGGCCCGCTAGGGCGAACAGGACGGACAGGATCCAGAAGCGGGCAACAACACGCGTCTCTGGCCAGTTTTTCTTCTGAAAATGGTGGTGCAATGGCGCCATCAGGAAGATGCGCTTACCTTCGCCAGTCAGTTTCCGCGTCAGCTTGAAATAGCCCACCTGCATGATGACAGAGGCCGCCTCAAGCACAAAGAGACCACCGATTACGGCCAACGCGAACTCGTGCTTTACAGCAACAGCCACAACGCCAATCATACCGCCAAGGCCGAGCGAGCCGGTATCACCCATGAAGACTTTGGCTGGGTATGCATTGTACCAAAGGAAGCCCATTCCGGCGCCAATCATACCGCCAAGCAGAACCGCTAACTCTCCTGTTCCGGGCGCAAACTGAATGCCGAGATAGCCTGCGAAAATGAAGTTACCCGTGAGATAGGCGATCAGCGCATAAGACGCTGCGGCAAACATCATCGGCACAATTGCCAGCCCATCAAGCCCATCGGTAAAGTTCACAGCGTTCGCTGAACCAACAATGACCAACGCGGAGAACAAGATGAAGAAACCGCCGAGTGGGAAAAAATAATCGTTTACGAACGGGATCGCCACCCCGCCAGAAAAGGCTGCCTCATTGCGTTCAACGCTCGTCTCGGGCGCTATGCTGGCAATCCATTCCGCAAGTGGATTTAGAACGCTCCAATCAGCATGGCCTAAAGGTGTATGTGCGCCGTGCAGACCCATAATGAAGGCGCCTGCAGCCGCCGCCACGAGAAACTCAGTTAACAGCCGCACACGCGCAGAAACGCCGTCCGTGCTCTGTTTAGTTACTTTGGCATAATCGTCGAGGAAGCCGAGAAAAGCATAGGAAATTGCGACAAACAGAACGACCCAGATATATGGATTTTTGAGGTCGCTAAAAAGTAGTGTTCCCAGCAAAAGCCCAACCCAGATCAAGAACCCGCCCATAGTTGGCGTGCCCTGCTTTGAAAGCTGCGCTTCCAGTGAAAGATCACGGATTGGTTGACCTTTGCCTTGGCGGGCGCGGAGCATATTGATGATCCAGCTGCCGAAAATAGTGGTGAACAAAAACGCAGTCACGAGCGCGAGCCCTGTCCGAAAGGTCAGGAAGTTCAAAAGTCGGAATACGCCGTCATCTGCGGCGAGCCATTCATACAGCATCACTACCCCTTGCAGCACCTTCTGCGCCGCGATCCATCACTTGCTCATCTGCCGCTGCGCTCCATTGGCGCAAGCGATCTGTCAGCCGTCCCATTCCGGAGGCATTCGATCCTTTTAACAAGACCAGATCACCAGTCTTTAATGTGTTTTTTAAGTTAGATTCCAGGTCTTCGGCTTTGGCCGCCCAGATGGACTCTATTCGTTCTCCTAGCGCGTCATGCAGGGCCTTCATGCCCTCACCCGCCAGAAGCACATGCGAAGCCTTTGAGTTTAAAACAGGTTCTGCCAAAGCAACATGCTCAGCGGCGCCTCCAGCGCCAACCTCAAGCATCTCACCTAGCGCCAGAATGCGGTTTCCTGTGGAAGAACGTGCCGTAAAGCTGGAAAGGGCCGCTCTCATACTCTCCGGGTTTGCATTATAAGCGTCATCAATCAGCGTATATGTTCCACCCTCAGGCAAAGACAGCGCTTCAGACGTGCCTCGCCCGGGCGGCGGCGCATATCCATCAAGCGCATTTGCCGCCACACCGAGATGTTCAGAGCTCTGCGGACATGCCGCCAATAGCGCGGCTGCAGCGTTCAAAGCCCAATGGTCGCCAACGGCATTCAGCGTAACGGATACTTCCTGCCCATGGACGCTAATGATCGCCGTGGTCTCGGACCCATTGCTAAATGTCTCCAGCACCGCGGCATCCGGGCCAGGCCCCCGCCCAAATGTCAGGATTTGGCAGTCCGGCTGCAGCGCTTTTGCTTGTTTGCTCAGGAAAGGCGCAAAATCATCGTCGAATGGAATGATGGCAAATCCGCCCGGCTCTAATCCAGCGAAAATCCCAGCTTTTTCCTGCGCCACACCCTCAATGGACCCGAGGCCCTCAAGGTGTGCAGGAGCGATTTTTGTGATCAAGGCAACATGCGGCAGGACCATCTGACTGCGCGGCGCAATTTCGCCCGGTGTGTTCATCCCGACCTCAAACACGGCGCGCTCAGTTTCACGTGGCATACGCGCCAGTGTCAGCGGCACGCCCCAATGATTGTTGAAGCTTTTGACATTCCAATGCGCTGTACCCATGGCGCCGAAAATGCGCGCAAGCATCTCTTTGACACTGGTCTTTCCAACTGACCCGGTAATCGCAACACGGAAACACTGGCCCGCGCGATCCCGCGCCGCCAACCCTAGCGCCTCTAGCGCAGGTAGAACATCATCAACTAGAACGGTTGCCCCGCCCTCAACATCACGACTAACCAGAGCACCCGTAGCGCCCGCTGCAAAAGCATTACTGGCAAACTCATGCCCGTCACGTGCGTCTTTCAGCGCTACGAAAAGCTCGCCATGCTGCAAACTGCGCGTATCAATCGAGAGGCCAGATACGTCGAAGTCAGCACTGGCGGTTCCGCCTGTCGCAGCTGCGATTTCAGCAGAGGTCCAAAGCGGCTCAGACATTGGTCGCCTCCTTCAGAGCTGCGATCGCTGTTGCCTGATCACTGAAAGGAATAACCTGATCACCAATGATTTGGCCTGTCTCGTGGCCCTTACCGGCAATCAGGACTGTGTCGCCCTTCTTAAGACCTGCGACGGCGCTCCGAATAGCTTCGCCGCGATCCCCGATCTCAAGTCCACCTGGCGTTCCAGCGAGAACATCCGCGCGGATAGAAGCCGGGTCCTCGCTACGCGGATTGTCATCTGTGACGATAACCAGATCTGCATGCTTGGCAGCAATCTCGCCCATAAGGGGGCGTTTGCCTTTGTCGCGATCACCGCCGCAGCCAAAGACCACAACCAAGCGTCCAGCGGTATGCGGGCGCGCAGCCCGGATCAGAACATCAAGCCCGGCTGGCGTATGGGCATAATCAACAAATACACCTGCGCCCTGATCTGTCTCACCCACATACTCAAGGCGACCCTTAACAGGCTCAAGCTTGGCCATACCGTCAGCAACATGTTGTAGAGAAACGCCGCCTGCGAGCGCCAAACCTGCAGCTGTCAGTGCATTGAGCGCTTGAAACTCACCAATTAGAGGCAGGTCAATCGCTGCTTTCTCACCGCGCCAGCTTAAGAACAGACGCTGCCCTGTGGCCTTGGGCATCAGCTCTTCGATCTTAAGATCCGCACCACGCCAGCCCACAGACACAATTTCAAGCCCACGCTGTTTGGCGACGTCCTCAAAAAAGAGGCGCTGATCGCTATCGGCATTGACGACAGCAGTGCAGCCTTGCGGAGCAAGCTCCGAAAATAGGCGCAGCTTGGCGTCCCGGTACTCATCCATGGTTTCGTGATAGTCCAGATGATCCTGGGTCAGGTTTGTGAAAGCAACTGCCGATAGGCGAACCGCGTCCAATCTGTATTGCGCTAATCCGTGCGAAGACGCCTCCATTGCCGCATGGGTGACGCCGTCCTCTGCAAGCGCTTGCAGGGTCCCGTGGATCGCAACTGGATCGGGGGTCGTATGCCCCAAATCAATATGTCCTTTCGGACCAATCGCGCCGAGCGTGCCCATGCTGGCCGCTTGCAAGCCTGCGCTTACCCAAATTTGGCGCAAGAAATCGACTGTGGAGCTTTTGCCATTGGTTCCGGTCACAGCAACGACTGATGCGGGTTGCTCCGGATAAAAGCGCGCAGAAACTTGAGCCAGCGCCAGACGGGCATTCTCAACCTCAGCGCGGTAGGCTGGCCCAGTATCGGGCAAGTCTTCGCCCAGAACGGCAGTGGCGCCGGATTCAATAGCTTGCGGGATAAATTTCCGGCCGTCCGTCGCGACGCCTTTCATTGCAGCGAACACAAAGCCAGGCTGCACTTTGCGGCTATCAGCCGTAAGACCTAATACAGGTCGATCACCTTCAGGACCGGAGATGTCTGGGAACAAGTCTTTCAAAATCATAATGTCGTGCCTCTTCTGTCAGAGACGGAGCGGGCACGCGGCGCTGGCCTGACCGGATCATCGAAGCGAGGCTCGACACCCAGAATAGGTGCAATTCGCTCAATAACGCGGCCCGCCGTTGGCGCTGCATTCCAAGCAGCAGTGCGCCCACGGTCCGCCCCGGCCTTAGGCGAGTCCAGCACGATCAATACGACATATTCAGGGCTATCGGCGGGGAATATCGCGGCAAAGCTGCAAATATTCTCGGTTTCAGAGTAAACTCCATCAATCGGCTTCTCTGCAGTTCCGGTTTTTCCGGCCACTCGGTATCCGCCAACTTCAGCGCGGCTTCCAGTTCCATCTGTCACCGCGTGACGCAACATCCGCATGACAAGATTAGCCGTAGGTGCTGCCATAACACGCTTTGACCGGCGCTCTCTGTTCGGGGCCATAAGCAGCGTTGGCGAAACTGTTTCGCCCGAATTGGCAAGCGAAGCGTAAGCCCCAACAAAGGCAATCGGGCTTACCGCAATACCGTGGCCATAGCTGGCCGTTGCACTGGATAGCTCGTCAAACTGCTCCGGCAAGATCGGCGCAGCACTGCCCGCAAGTTCAACGGGTGACCGCGAGAACAGGCCTAAAGAAGAGAAAAATTCTTGCTGGCGACGCGCGCCCATTTGCCAGGCAACTTTGACAGTTCCGATGTTTGAGCTATCAGCGATAATCTCGAGCGGTGTTGCGCGCCCATTGATCGGATGATCATCGCTAATCTTACGGCCTCTGATGACCAGCGGCTCTCGCACATCGAAGCGATCACTTGGACGGATTGCACCCGCATCAAGCGCGCCAGCCACGGTGAGCGGTTTAAAGATGGAGCCAAGCTCATATAAGGCGCCGCTAGAGCGATCGAGTAAGGCAGGCGCATCTGCACTTAAATTCGTAGCGTTGTGCGGGTCGAGCGGCGGCCAGCTGGCCATACCGAGCACTTCGCCAGATTGAGCCGCCATAACGATCCCGGACCCTGCTTCAGCTTCATATTCACCGACGGCAGCCGCAAGCTCAGCCTCAAGACTGAATTGCACATTGGCATCAATGGTCAAAACCAGCGGTTCATCGCCCTTGGCGAGGCGATCATCCATAGCGTACTCAATCCCGCCAAGACCCTGACCATCTGCTCCAGCATACCCCAGAACATGCCCCGCAAGCGTGCCACGTGGATAAGCGCGCCGGGACTCCTGACGAAACGCGATCCCTTCAAGACCAAGTTCAAATACAGCCTGCTTTTGGCGCGGCGTGATACCGCGCTCAATCCAGACAAAGGCGCGCTCTTTGTTGGCCAAACGCGACGCAATTACAGCCGTATCAAGATCAGGCAGAACGGTTGCCAGCTCTCTCGCGATCAGTTCGCCATCACTTATGGCGCGCGGGTCCGCGAAGACAGAGTACACATTCACAGAGGTCGCTAGCAAACTGCCATTGCGATCCAAGATATCTGCACGGCGCTGCGGCTCTTCGAAAGCCGCGCTAACCCCCTGAGCATCGTCTAGACCACTAAGCGCCACGGTTGCGCCCTTGGCCGCGATGACACCAAAAACGGCAAGCAAACATATAGACACTATTCGCGAGCGCATGCTGCCACCACGCATCGTCACCTGAGACAGAGACTCATCCCTCATCGCCAGCCCCTCGGTCTATTTGGGCACTCGAATCAACAGCGTCTGAAGGAGGCCCGATGCGCCCATCAAGATCAACGGTGCGCACGAATTGTTCCGCGCGCGCTGGCACCATGCCCAGTTGATTGCGGGCATACTCTTCAATCCATTCCTGACGAGAGCGATGCGCAAATTCGGCCATCAAACCATCTTGCTGCTGCTCGGCCAGCTCAATCTGCTCTTCGACTTTGGCGATTTCCTCAACGGTTTCCCGCGCGCCATATTTGGCACGATACAGACTAAAAATCAGGATCGCGACAACGGCAAGCCCAAAAAAGAAAGCTCGCTTACTCATAGCGCATCCTCCAACACTTGCAGCGGTGGGACCGTCATCCCCGTTTGCACAGCCTCATCCCAAGCCGCAGCAGTCGTGCGCAACCCAACACGCAGCCGGGACGAACGTGAGCGCGGGTTAGATGCGATCTCGGCCTCAGTCGGCTCAATCGCTTTGCGCGATAGCAATTCAAAGGTTGGCTCAGGCCCTTTCGAGCGCTCGGGGCGATAGCGAGAGCCGCCCGCCAACGCGCCGGACCTGGCCCGCATAAACTGCTTCACCAACCGATCCTCAAGCGAGTGGAAAGTTACCACAACCAGCCGCCCGCCAGGCAGAAGCATTCTCTCAGCTGCCGCGAGACCGCGCGCAAGCTCACCAAGCTCATCGTTCACATACATGCGAATTGCCTGAAAGGTCAGGGTCGCAGGATGGGTTTTCTTGCCTCTGCGCCCCCCTAAAGCACCATCGATCAGATCAGCTAGATCAAGCGTTGTTGTGAATGGCTTGGCCTTACGTCGCTCAACAATAGCAGCAACAATCCGCCGGGCCTGGCGCTCCTCACCAAGCTGGCGAATGATCGAGACGAGATCACCTGGCGCCATGTGGTTGACGACGTCGGCAGCACTTGGTCCGGTTTGACCCATGCGCATATCAAGCGGGCCATCCCTCATGAAGGAAAAACCCCGGCCACTCTCATCAATCTGAAACGAGGACACACCTATATCCAGCATGATGCCATGCACATGCTCAACACCTGCATTCAGAAGCAAAGCGTCCAGGTCACCAAACCGCCCCATAAGCGGTTTTAAGCGCGGCTGGGCTTCAGCCAACTCTTCGGCACGGGTAATCGCGTCCAAGTCGCGGTCGATACCATAAAGCTCGCAATCGGCCGCATTCAGGACGCGCAGAGCATAGCCGCCGCCGCCAAACGTGCCATCGACATAGGTTTCGCCGTTAGCGGGCTGCAGCGCCTCGAGCACCTCAGGTAGAAGAACAGGCACATGCACCATCACTCCTCCTCCCCAACAATGCCCCGTATGCCGCCTGATGCCAGCACTGCATTAAACGAGCCTTCAAAGTCAGCCTGAACATCATCCAGCTGCGCTTCCATCTCCGCATCAAACGCGGCGTAGCGCGCAGGCGCCCAAACATAGAAACGGTCCATTGCGCCAACAAAGACCAAATCTTTGGTGATACCGGCGAGGCCGAGATGCTTTTCAGGGACTTTGATCCGGCCAGTATCATCCAGCTTCAGCTCAACAGCTTTGGAAACCGTACGATTGAGGAAGACCTTTCGCGCCTTGCTTGTCGGACTCATCCGGGACAGCGTTTGCTGGTTCTGCAGCATCAAGGCCTCACCGCCGCCCTCAAGACACGGTGACCCGTCCAGCGCTGGGTAGAGGAAAATGCGGGCACCGCCGCTTAGCGCATGGCGAAAGGGCGCCGGCACCGACACCCGTCCTTTCGTATCCAGCGATGTCTCAAACGTCGAGACAAACACGCGCAGCTCCCATCATTCGCCCCAGCTGGATTCATATGGGTCCAGCTTTTCTAGATTTGGGATAACATGGGATTGAATGGATTCAAATGGGCAACGAAACGATTTAGAATTGTCCACAAGGTCGCATTGACGAAACTAACCCGGAACAAATCAAAAATAAACCGGAACGCCGTGTGGCGCAATCATGTTAACCTTTACAAAACCTATTGTTTACAAGTGATTAACCTCATGAAATATTATTCAGGATTTTATGCGATCCACCTGGAAAATTTAGCACCTGGCCCTGATTTTGTATGCATGCAGACAATAAGCGTTGCCAAAATACACGCCTTCGCAGCTTTTAACTGATAGAGACATGAGCGATGCAGCTACGTGTTGTCATACTTGCCCTTGGTCTCATGACGGCACTCCTCGGCGCAGCCATGCTGCCATGCTGGTTGCTGGACCTGGCTGACCGGCGCCCGGAATGGCCAGTCTTTGCCGCAAGCGCCGTTATCCTGCTTCTGTTTGGAGGCGGGCTCGTCGTACTCTCGGGCGGTCGCCCAGAGCGCACGGGATCGCGCGAAGCGTTCCTGCTTACAGTCCTCGTTTGGATCGTGCTGCCCGCCCTGGCCGCAATTCCCTTTATCGGGATCGGTATGAGCTTCACAGACGCCATGTTTGAAAGCATTTCCGGCCTGACAACCACGGGCTCAACCGTGATGACCAATCTAGATAACCAACCCCGCGGCATCCTGCTATGGCGCGCTATCCTGCAATGGTTTGGCGGAATTGGAATTATCGTTACCGCGATTGCCATTCTACCGATGCTACGGGTTGGTGGGATGCAGCTGTTTCAGCTTGAAAGCTCAGATGTAGCAGGCAAGTTCATGCCGCGCATTGGCGAGATTTCTGCCCAGATCGGCATGATCTATCTCTTAATCTCGGTTGCCTGCGCCGTGACCTATATCGCGTGCGGGTTGTCTGCTTTCGATGCGGTCGCACATGCCATGACGACCGTTGCTGCGGGGGGCTACTCCACCTATGACGCGTCGTTTGGGGCCTTTTACGAGACAGCCGCCGTCCCAGCAGCGATTTTCTTTATGATCATCGCTGGATTGCCCTTCAGCCTGCTGGCTTTGGCGATGATCCATGGCCGCATCAAGCCCCTCTTGACCGACCCGCAACCACGCCTCTTCATCGCCCTGATCGCAATTATAACAACGCTGATATTTGCCCTGCGCGTGATTGGGGACCAGGATTATGTGATCATCAATCCCCTTGGCGGCTATATTGAGACCCTCTTCAACGTCGTCTCAGTCATCACAGGAACAGGCTATGCAACGGTGCCATATGATGGCTGGGGGCAACCCGTTGTTCTGATCTTCCTGGTTGCGATTTTTCTGGGCGGCTGCGCCGGCTCAGCCGCCTGCGGAATTAAGATGTTCCGCCTGGAGATCAGCTTTCGAGCTGTACTGGCGCATGCACAGCAAATGGTTAGCCCAAACCGTGTCGTTCGGGTACGGTATGGCGGCAAAGTAGTTGATAATAACACGCTACAATCGGTGATGGTTTTCGTTTTCCTCTACATGGCGACATTTATTGCCGCCGCAATCTTGCTGAGCTTAACCGGGCTAGACCCGCTAACCGCTATTTCAGGCGCCGCCACGAGCGTCTCAAATGTCGGCCCAGGCCTTGGCCCAATCATTGGTCCTGCCGGGACTTTTGAACCCCTAACAGACCGCGCGAAATGGATTTGCTCCACGGCAATGCTTTTGGGCAGACTTGAGTTCACAGCTGTTTTTGTTCTGATGACCCGTCGCTTCTGGCGGGGTTGATTAGATAATCTCATTGCTCAGGCCCATCAAATCCGGCAGAAGCAGGTGATGGCCGACACGATTCACACACCGACTGAAAACTTACACGCAACCATGCTGGAGATGGGCGCTATGGCACGCGGCGCTTCTGCGGAGCTTGCAAATGCAGGAATAGAGGGTCGTACAGCGGCCCTGAATGCGATGGCCGCAGCCTTGAGTGCGGCAGAAGCAGATATTTTGGCAGCCAATGCTGATGATCTGGAAAGCGGCGTCGCAAAAGGTCTGAGCCCCGCCATGCTCGATCGGTTGGCACTTTCCAAGGAGCGCATTCAAGGTATTGCGCAGGCAATTCGTGCGGTTGCAGATTTACCGGACCCTGTTGGTAGCGAAACCGCGCGTTGGACGGTTCCTAGCGGGCTGGATATTGCGCGTGTGCGAACGCCTATAGGTGTCATAGGGATCATTTACGAGGCCCGGCCAAACGTGACGGCTGATGCCGCTGCGCTTTGTGTGCGCTCAGGCAATGCTGCAATCCTGCGGGCTGGTAGTGAGAGCCTCAACTCGTCAATTGCGATTGCAGATGCGCTTCGAGACGGTCTGGAAGCTGCTGGAATTCCGCGAGATGCGGTCCAATTGGTGCAGACAAAAGACCGGGCAGCCGTTGGGCACATGCTGGCTGGCTTAGGGGGGAATGTTGATGTGATTGTCCCTCGCGGCGGCAAGTCTCTCGTCGCGCGTGTTCAGGAAGAAGCGCGCGTACCCGTGATTGGACACCTTGAGGGCCTCTGCCACATTTATGTCGACGCGGCGGCTGATCCGCAAAAAGCCATTGATATTGTCGTAAACGCCAAGATGCGACGCACAGGGATATGCGGCGCTGCTGAAACCTTGCTTATTGATGAGGCCATAGCTCCTGATCTTTTACCTGCAATTGCCAGCGCCTTGATCGATGCAGGCTGCAAGCTTCACGGTGATATTGCGGCTAAGCAAATCTTCCCTGATATGACTCTCGCAACCGAAAGCGATTGGCGCACGGAATATCTGGATGCCATTATTGCAGTTAAAGTGGTGAACGGCGTGAGCGGCGCGATTGCACATATTACTGAATACGGGACCAGCCACACGGAATGTATTGTAACTGAAAACGCTGCAATTGCCGAAAAGTTTCTGGCAGAGATTGATGCAGGTATTGTTATGCACAATGCCTCAACCCAGTTCGCCGATGGCGGCGAGTTTGGTATGGGCGCGGAGATTGGCATCGCGACAGGGCGCATACATGCGCGAGGCCCTGTTGGGGCTGAGCAGCTGACAATCTTCAAGTATCTCGTCCGCGGCACAGGCCAGACACGGCCTTAAACCAACTTGGGGGACAAGAAGGATGCCAGACTTGCGACCGGCTGCGCACTTACCACCCGCCACAACCCGGCAAAGGATTGGGCTATTTGGGGGTAGTTTTGACCCGCCCCATGGCGGACATATGCATGTTGCAGAGACAGCTCTAAAGCGACTGAACCTTGATCAGGTCTGGTGGTTTCCAACACCGGGTAATCCACTAAAAGCGCCGCCCGGTGAGTATGAGGCGCGCCTTGCGGCGGTTCAAATACTGACCGCGCGCAACAAGGCGATGCGTGTCAGTGACATCGAGCAACGTGCTCATATCCGATATACAGTCGATCTAGTACGGCTCGTTCGCGCTCACTGCCCCCATGCAAAGCTCACCTGGGTCATGGGCTCTGACAGCTTGATGAATTTCCATAATTGGAAGGACTGGCGCACGCTGGCTCAGCTCATCCCGATTGCGGTCATCGCACGCCCTGGCGCGACGCTTGCGGCGCGAACCAGCCATTTCGCGAGTGTTTTTTCAGAGGCCCGCAAGCCGCGGCGGATGGCAAAATTGCTGCCTTCCCAATCTGCACCTGCATGGACCTATCTCACCGCGCCGCTCAACCCTGAAAGCTCCACAGCTCTACGTAAAAAAAGATAAACTGATGACGCATCTGCATATTTTCACGACAGGCGGCACAATAGATAAAGTCTATTTTGACGCTTTGTCAGAGTTTCAAGTCGGCGAAACCGCGATTGACTCCATTCTGCGCGAAGCCAATGTCGGCCTCGAATATGAGCTGACGCCTCTTATGAGAAAGGACAGTCTTGAACTGACCGCGTCGGATCGGGCTGTCCTCCATACAGCTATTTCAGCCACTAAATCAAAACATGTCCTGGTCACGCATGGAACAGATACAATGGCGCAGACCGCTGAGCACCTAATGGATATTAAGGACAAGACGATCGTACTCACTGGGGCGATGCAGCCAGCGCGCCTAAGATCGACGGACGCCATCTTTAATATTGGTTTTGCTCTTGCTGCCGCTCAGCTTCTGTCAGCTGGCATTTATATCGCGATGAATGGGAAAGTCTTTCCGGCCGGAAAGGTTCGGAAAGACCGAGCCGCAGGGCAGTTTATTTCAGACTAGACCCATGCGCCGCGCTGGTTAAAGTCACCTCGGCAAGGGGATCTTTAATGCGTGCATTTTTTCTACTTCTCATAGGTTTGATCGCAGGGCTATTGGCGGGTGTCTATGCCGACCGAGCTGAGCCGAGCAAAAGTCTGATTGAGAAATATGTAGGAACTTACCTGCCTAATCCAGCAGCATTCGAAGTCCCTGAACCACGGCTCCTATTACCCGAGGGCGAAGACCATTTCACGCCTGAAGATCTTTCCCCCTTTGCCATCGAGTCGTGCTTTCCCAGACCCACTCCAACGCCCGTCTTGATCAAACCCTGGCTTAATCGGGATGTGAATGCAGCAGGCTTGTTTGAAGAGACCGACCTACCAGCGCCGCCTGACCTCACGGCCTATCCCGGTTTGATCAAGATTGAAGGCATTCGATCCCCATTGGGGACAGAACGGGAGCATTGCGCGGCTGTCCGGATCGCCGAGCATTGGTTTTTGACCGCGGCGCACTGCATTATTGATCTCGATTTCAGAACAGCGAGACCCACGTTTGACGTCATCGCAGTGACACCGAGCGAGGATGTCCGTAGCCCTGAAACGCTCGTCGTGCCTGTCGATGGAGCAGCTTGCCACGCCGCCTATGGCATGAACCGCCAACAATATCCGAATGATATCGCGCTCATTTATCTAGAGGACGTATCAGCGTTTTCTGAGGTCGCAATTGCATCGCTTGAGAGCAGTCAGCATGACCTCATCGCTTCAGACTTTCAAAACACCTATATCTCAGCCTGGGGCAAAAATGGTGGAACCCGCTTTTTGCAAGGTGGCCCGGTTGAAATGGCTGAAATTGGCGAAGCCGTCCTGATTGCTGATCGGATCGGCGAGAAGGGCCCGAATGTTGGCGACAGTGGCGCGCCTCTATATCTTGAGACTGATGAAGGCCCCTTGGTTATCGGCACACTCAGTCAAGTGACGCAGGATACAGAGACCAACGGCGATCGCAGCATCTATATTCGCACAAAAACCGTCTATGATTGGGTTCAACGAACGATGGAGATCTGTGAGCAGGATGGCCGTTATGTCTGTTTGCAGCCCATGCTGCCGGAAAGTGTTGCCAATAATCCCTAGGCCCAATAGGCGACGCGTGATATATTGCACTTAACATAACTAAACTGGAGCAAACCCCTGCCCGCCTCACAGACTGAGACTTTCCCGGCTGGTGCCGCGACACTTGAAGATATTCGCGCCCTTTCAGATAGCATCGTATCCTCGCTAGAGGACGATAAGGCTGAAGACCTCACCGTCATCGACCTCACGGAAAAATCCTCTCTTGCAGATGTCATGATCATCGCTTCGGGCCGTTCAGCCCGTCATGTCAGTGCGCTTGCCGACCATTTGGCGCAAAGTGTCAAAGAGAAAACCGGGCAAACTCCAAAGCTTGAGGGCATGCCGAACGCCGACTGGGTCCTGATTGATCTTGGCGACGTGATTGTCCATTTGTTCCGCCCTGAAGTACGTGCGTTCTATAATCTGGAAAAAATCTGGGCGGGCGAAGGTACAGGCCACCGCCCCTCAGATGTCTAGGGACTGGGCGACGCCCTAACCCAATGCACATCACTCTAATTACTATTGGAAAACTGAAAAAAGGCCCTGAGAAAGAGCTGGTGGATGACTATGTCTCCCGCTTTTCCAAAGCGGGGCCGGCGATTGGCCTGCGGTCTTTGAAACTGGTCGACCTTGCCAGCGGTGATGGCCTTGTCGCAGAGGGGACGCGGCTGATCGCAGCGATTCCGAAGGGCGCGAAAGTCATTCGTCTCGATGAGCATGGGCCGCAAATGGCGTCTGTGAAGTTTTCAGACCGGGTAGCGGCCCTTCGCGATCAAGGTACACCGCATTTATGCTTCATAATCGGCGGCGCTGAAGGCTATAGCGATGAGGTTAGGCGCACTTACCCTGACACACTGGCCTTTGGTCCACAAACCTGGCCGCACAGACTGGTTAAGGTCATGATCACTGAACAGCTCTACCGGGCTGTTAGCCTGCAAGCGGGTCTGCCTTATCACAAAGCTTAGCTTTGCCGCGGCTCCATTCCAAACCGTTTCCAGAAAAAGCGATCCACAAACCGCTTTGGCAGCAACATTGGCAACGTGAAATTAGTCAGCTTGTCTGGCACAGGGGCATAACGCGGCTTTGGCTTTTTCGCCGTTAGCGCTTTTTCGATCGTCTTTGCGATCACATCAGGATCAAGGCCTGTGCGCCCCCCCTCCAGCATCGTCTCACTGAATTTCGTGATTGGGCCAGCCCAAGGTGAGTTTGAATAGGGATTAGCGCTATTGTCCTGCTCAGCCTTGTCCCAGATCGGCGTCTTGACTGCGCCGGGGCCAATGGCGATGGCGTCTATCCCAAAGATAATCAACTCACGGCGGAGGCTATCGGTCATACTCTCAACCGCATGCTTCGTCGCAGTGTATGCTCCGAGGAAAGGCGAGGCGAGCTTGCCGCCCACACTGGTAATATTGATGATCCGACCGGGTTTGCCGCTCAAGCTTTCATCCATCCCCAGCAGCGGCGCAAACGCTTGTGTCGCGCGCAGCAGACCAAAGACATTAACGTCAAAGTGCGATTTGAACTGATCAAGTGGCTGTAAGGCCAAAGGCCCCATATTCGCGATCCCAGCATTGTTGATCAACCCATCCAGGGTTCGCCCCTGCAAGGTCTCACGCACGGTTTCAACAGCAGCATCCACCTGCTCAGACTTGGTAACGTCCAACAGAATGGGCTTGATATTGTCGCTTGCAGCTTTCAGCGGGGCGCCATCTTTCTGTTTGCGAATACCTGCGAAAACGGTCCACCCTTGGCCAGCAAGATACTCAGCGGCTGAGCGGCCAATGCCCGTAGAGGCGCCCGTAATAACGATGGTTTTCATGCTGGGTACTTTCTATTTTCTATCTTATATACGTAATAATATAGTGTGTGGTTTAGTCGTCAGCTGCGCCGCCCTTGATAACGCGCAGGGCTGGGCGTTTCTTTGCAGGCTTTGGACTATCGGGCGGCTTTCTTTCAGGTGAAACCATCTCACTGGCTTTGACCAGCTTTGGCCCTGCCTTAGTTTCTGGTGGCACTATGGCATCTTCTTCTTCAACTTCATCCAACTGCCGCACATTGGCGCGTGGCCGATTTTTAAAACTCTGACTTTTGGATTTGAAGCCGGACTTGCCTTTGCCTCTGGCTTTCTTGTCTATTTCACGAAGCTTGACCTTCTGAAGCGCTGAAAGTGGTTCATCAGCGCCGCCTTTTTCAGGATCATGAAAAGCTGAGCCATAGGTCTCAATGCGCTGCTCAACTTCTTCCAGGAATTGCTGCTCCCATTCTGACAAAGGTGGTCCAAGCCCCTGCTCAGCCAGCATCGCGGCCTTGCGGAGTTTGCGCAGGGCTTTGCGCTTTTTTCGCTCATCAACATCGCGCGGCATAGGCACAGATTAGAGGTATCCGGCTTGTTTTAGCAACTGCATGACCGTTAGAGCGTCTGCCTCATATAGCTCCAGTAAGGCTGCCTCAGGCTCGCCCTCCAATCCCAAAACGGCCGCAAAGGCCGTTTCGGTTTTGAGGCCGTCCTGCTTTGCCGCACGAATTTCTGCCTGTAGCCGCTCTCCACCAAACCGCAACAAAGCCTCTTCAGCTTTGTAATAACGATAGAATTCATGCTCACTCACCGGGTGAGCGCGCCCCCATATCTGAACCGATATGCCATCTGCCTCAAAGCCTGCAATGCAGGAAGGTTGCCCGCCAAAGGTTTCGAGAGAGATTGAAAACCCTACGCTTTTGCCAAACGCTTTTCGCGAAGCTGCCTCAAGCCCCGGGAGATCATCATTGGCGGTGCAGCAAATATCGATATCCGAGCCTTCAATGTGCACGTCCAGAGCAGTCGACCCGACCCAATGAGGATCAAAGCCTTCAAGACGCTCAAACACCTCATAAGCCTGCAACAGGCCAAACAAGTGAGCCTGAGACGGAAAGCCCGCGCTAATCGAGCTCTCCTAGAGCATCAAGATAAACCTCTAGGATCGCTTCCTGCTCTGCGCGTTCCTGGCGATCCTGTTTGCGCAGGCGGATCACACTGCGCAGTGCCTTGGTGTCATAGCCCAGCGCTTTAGCCTCTCCGTAGACTTCCTTGATTTGCTCAGCGATCTCTTTCTTTTCTTCTTCAAGCCGCTCAATGCGCTCGACCGTCAGGCGCAGTTTATCACGTGCAGCGTCCGTTAGGTTATCGTTGAGGGTCTCATCCATGGCAGGTCTCATTTCATCTTTATCTTGATCATCGTCTTGGCTCCCTAATGGTAAACTGCTGCTGAATCGAGGATAAAATACGCTGTTTGCAGTGTTGTTTCACAAGGCTCTGACGGGAAGTTGAAGAGACGTATTTTCTACGTGTATGGACGAACAGCAACTGCAGACCTATCTCATCTTGCATGATGACAGACACAGCCTTTCTTATGCGCCGCCGAGGGTTTCTCGCCTGCGCCCCTGCAGCTCTCATTGCCGCTTGCTCTGGCAATTCGCAGACCAGCTCTGCCTTTGCAGACACAAGCACCCCTTACGCAGATAGTGAGTGGCGCAAGATCACGAATGCAGAATGGAAGGAACGGCTTCAGCCTTTAGCTTATGACGTTCTGCGCAAAGAGGCGACAGAGCGCGCTTTTACGTCTCCACTTAATGATGAAAAACGTACGGGTATCTTCCACTGCGCAGGCTGCGATCTCCCCTTATTCAAGAGCGAAACCAAGTATGACAGTCGAACGGGCTGGCCGAGCTTCTTCGATGTTATAGAAGGCGCAATTGGAACGAAACCAGACAATAAACTCTGGATAACCCGAACGGAATATCACTGCGCGCGCTGCGGCGGCCATCAAGGCCATGTTTTCAATGATGGGCCCGCGCCAACGGGACTGCGCTATTGCAATAACGGCGTCGCTTTGACCTTCAAGCCCGCTTAATCGGGCTTTTCAGGCTTTTTGAACAAATCAAACTGATTTGGATCAACCGGCTTTGGTTTTCGCTTTTTTGTACGGCCAGAGCGAAAATAGAGATCGTCTGTATGGTCTTCTTCGGGTTTCGGGGCCGGTTTTGACTTTTTCGCTTTGGCCTTGGCGAGCTTCCAGTAGGTCACCGCAAGTACCGTATTCCCGGCCGCATCTTCATAATGCTGCACAAATCCATGTGCGGGGCTCTCTTCTGCCTGCTTGAGAAGGTGCTCCAGGTCTTTCGCAGCAGGCGTTAGCCATTCTGTCTCAAGCGAAGCCACTGGCGTTACCCCGGCGAGGGCCTCTGCCTCGTAGCGCGTACGCGCGGCCCCTTGCGCATTCTTAAGCGCAGCATGTGCTGTTTTTCCAAGGGGATAGGTATGGCTCATAAGCGGGGAGCTAGGGGCATGAGTGAACAGAGTCCATAGGTCAGTTTATGCAATGTCAGGCGCGTGCAGGCGCGCCGCGGCTAAACGAGCAAATCGTAATGTCACAGCCTTGCGGCGCGCAGGGGCAATTTTTACGGGTTCTGGTTCCCGCAAAATTGCGCCGCCAAAACCATCCGCAACAACAAGGCCTGCATCCTCTGGAATCAATTCGTGCGGAAAGGTGTGCCCGACAGCGAAATAGAACCGATCACAGAACGGGCGATATTCAGGCCACTTTTCATCAGATCGAAAATCTGCAACTGAGGATTTCACCTCTACGATAGTTATATTGCCATCCGCCCTGATCGCAACAATGTCTGCCCGGCGCTTATTGGCCAGCGTCATTTCCGTAACGCTGGTATATCCATGACTGCTCATCAACCGAATGACGCCCCGGAAAATGTCCGGAGCACGTACCGGATTCAGGTCTTGTAAGTTCGTTTGGGTACTCATTCTAAGTCGGCACTTTGTTCCTCACTTGTTCCAGTCTGTCGGATCGCGGCAAAGAGGTCAAACAAAAAAGCCCCGGACATGATGCCGGGGCTTCTCTAGCTTGTATCTTCAGGCTGCTTAGTCGTTAGACAGCAACTGCATGAAGAATGTGAAGATGTTGTAGAAGTAGATGAAGAAGTTCAGCGCACCGATATTCGTTGCAACCGCCATCCCGCGCTGGTCACCACCAAGCGCAAAATAGGTTTCTTTCAATGACTGCGTGTTCCAGGCGATCAAGATCGCAGAGAAGAGCGCAAATGCACCAGAGATGATCAGCTGCATCGTGCCATTGTTACCAACCTGGAAGAAGGCAACGTTCGGGAACACCATTGGCAGGATGAAGAACAACATCCCGATAATGAATGCCGCCCAAAGACCCATGATCGCGAAGGTCCCGATCGGTCCGAGATCACGCTTAGTCGTGTAACCAAATAGCGACAGGCCGGCGAAAGTTGCCGCAGTAGCCAAAAAGGCTTTTGTGATCACAAAATGCGAGACGCCGCCGGCCCCAATATTTGCCATCAGGAAATAGACGCCCATAGATAGGCCAAGCGCCACAACGATGGCCCAATACAGGATCGCACTGCCAGCAGGACTTGGATTGCGCATCATAAAGTTGGATGCCAGAATCAAAGCGATTGGCGCCAACATAATGATCCACATCATTGGGCTTGAATAAAGCACCGCACTCACGGGCGCGACAGAGCCTGCGATAAAGGCAATCACGCCTGACAGGGCGATACCGACTGCGAGCTTATTGTATACGCCCAGCATGAAGCCGCGCAGGCCATCATTGACCGACGCGTCCATTTCGCGGCTGGCTGAGCCATAGGCCGTATTAAAATCGTTCATGATATCCTCATTAAACAAAGGCCCGCGCACAAGCGCGCGGATTACTCATAGTATGTGCCTTTTTTTATCGCTTTTCAAGAAAAACCGGGCTGGTCAGCTTGAAAAGCGGCATCTAACGTCTCCGCTGATCGATAAATGAGGAAACATCAATGGCGATTGAGATGCGACAGCTTGGGCGAACCGACCTTATGGTTAGCTCCTGCTGCCTTGGAACAATGACCTGGGGCCAGCAAAACACTGAGGAAGAAGGCCATGCCCAAATGGACTATGCGCTCGGCCGCGGGGTGAATTTCTGGGATACCGCTGAAATGTACTCCGTTCCGCCATCCGCGGAAACACAAGGTTCAACCGAGCGCATTATCGGAACCTGGTTCGCGAAAACTGGACGCCGTAAGGATGTCGTGCTCGCGACAAAGATTGCAGGCCTCTCTAAGATGGTCTGGACCCGCGACGCTGAGGTAAACTGGACACGTCACACCAAGGCACAGATCGATGAGGCGGTTGAGAAGAGCCTGAAGCGCCTGCAAACGGATTATATCGATCTCTACCAATTGCACTGGCCAGATCGTCCTGTTGGGCTTTTCGGCGGGAAAATGGACACCAAAGCTTATGCGTATCCATTCGAGAAGTTCGAGGACATTCTCGGCCATCTCGATACACACATAAAAGCCGGTCGTATTCGCCATCTCGGGGTTTCAAATGAGACGCCTTATGGTGTGATGAGATTTCTAGCCGAAAGTGAAGCGCGGGGACTGCCGCGTATGTCGACCATTCAAAACGCTTATAACCTAGTCAACAGAACCTTTGAGGAGGGTCTGGATGAGGTCTGCGTACGCGAGAATGTTAGCTTGCTCTCTTACTCGCCGCTCGGCCAAGGGTACCTGACTGGCAAATATCGCGGCGGTGCTCTCCCAGCTGGGTCCCGCAAGCAGCTTTTCGATCGTTTGCAACGCTATGAAACAGCTCCTGGCAACCGCGCAATCGAGTCTTATCTCAAACTTGCAGACGAAACCGGCATTGATCCAACACAGTTAGCAATCAAATTCTGTGACACACGGCACTTCATGGGTTCAACCATCATCGGTTCGACCAGTATGGATCAATTGAAGACCTGCATTGATGCTTTTGATCTTGAGTGGACTGAAGAGATGGAGGCCGAGGTCAACCGCTTACATTTGGAACAACCTTCGCCCTGCCCTTAAAAAAACAACACGTTGATTGAGTTTGACTTTAACCATTTCTGCGGGCAGTTTCAGCGTCGCACTGCGATTCCTAATGGGGTTGCAGCAGTAGCAAAGGGGAAACCAAATGGCAGATGCCTCCAAATACGAAGACAACGTCAAGAAATATGCGAGTGGCTATAATAAAGCCGCTGCTGAAAAGATCGTTGGACACCTCGGGATTGCACTTCGCAACCGGGATAGTTCCCTCGTATCTTGTTCAGATGACACAGAATTACAGCGCGTTCGCGAAAAATGGTGCCGTGGAAAGCTCGCATTGGCTCATACCAATGACGAACTTGATGCCGCGATTGCAGCAATTTGCGAGAAGCTGAAACCAGAAGGCGGCAATAAAGGCCGCGTTACGTTCTATTACCTGTTGGCCGAACACTTCGGCAAGCTGGACGAATTGGCGTCGTAAAAGCGCTAATCAGATTTGGAGAAGCCCGGCCAATGGTCGGGCTTCTTTTGTTTTAACTCTATAGCGGATTTAGACCCGCAACTCTCATGCATCGATTGTTTGCCGCCTTACCTGTGCCAGACTCCATTGCTGAGCGCCTCCTGCCGCTACGCACAGATATACACGGCGCGAAATGGCGCAAGCGCGAGCATTTTCACATAACTCTATGCTTCTATGACAAGGTCACCATTGAAGTTGCTGAAGAGATCGCGAACGCTCTTGAAGCGGTTGCCTCTCCTGCCCTCGATCTGGAGGTTTCCGGTGTTGGCTGGTTTGGCCGCAAGGAACCGCGCGCCATTTATGCCCGGATAAAAGAGCATGAAGCCTTGAATGAACTGGCTGCGAAATGCAGAAACATCGCCCGTAAACTCGGGATAGATCTCGGTCAGGACCCGTTTAAGCCACATATCACGCTGGCTTACTGCAACGAAACACCCCTGGAGGAGGTTATGGCGTGGAGTGAAGCCTATCAGGTTTTCCAGTCTGAACGCTTCATGATTGATCGTTTTCACCTTTACGAAAGCTTCACAGGACATCGCCGCCAAAGTCAGTATGTCCCGCAGGCAGATTATCAGCTTTTCTAAGACTGGTACTCAAAACTGACGAAGCTTGCGTTGACGCCTTGGCGAAAGAACGAGACACTTAGTGGTATGATCCAGTCTCAATCCCAACCATCGCCCACACTTGCAGCGCTTGAGCAGTACAGTCAGGTTCGCAGACAAACAGAAGCGCTTGCCTCAACTTTGAGCGACGCTGATGCGACAGCCCAATCAATGGAGGATGCTAGTCCGGCAAAGTGGCATCTGGCTCATACAAGCTGGTTCTTCGAGACTTTTATTCTCGTCGCTGTGCATGGTGAAAGCGTCAGATTTCATCCCAGATACAACTATCTTTTCAACTCATACTATAATGCAATTGGTGCGCGCCATGACCGCCCACAGCGCGGATTGCTAACCCGGCCAAGTCTTGAAGACATCATGGCCTACCGATCGCATGTTGATGCCCATATGATTGAGCTGGTCGAACAAGAGCATGATCTCATTGCTGAGCTTTTGCCTTTGGGCCTGGCCCATGAGCAACAACATCAGGAACTCCTCCTGACCGATATTCTGCATCTGTTTGCGCAAAACCCACTTAAACCTGCTCTCAAACCTGAGCCTAATTTCTCGACAGCATCACTTGCAGCCGCTGACCTGACCTGGAGCCGCTATGATGGCGGATTAATCCGGATCGGTCATAATGAAGGCAGCTTCTCATTCGACTGCGAAACACCCCATCATGAGGCTCTGGTTCGTCCGTTTGAACTGGCAAACCGGGCTGTCACAAATGGAGAATGGCTCACCTTCATGAGAGAGGACAGCTATCGCGATCCGTCTCTCTGGCTCTCAGATGGCTTTGCAAAAGCGCTGGCCGAACACTGGCAAGCTCCGCTCTATTGGTTTGAAGATGGAGGCGAGTGGCACACCATGACCCTGACCGGGCCAAAGCGGGTCAATCTTCAAGCCCCGGTTAGCCATATCAGCTATTATGAGGCTGATGCTTATGCCGCCTGGGCTGGCGCGCGCCTTCCAACAGAACAGGAATGGGAGCATGCCGCGAGCACTGAAGACCTGACAGGAACATTTGCAAGCGCAGACTATCTCCAGCCCCAGGTCCAAAGCGACTTGAACAAGAAATACTTTTTCGGAGACGTCTGGGAGTGGACGGCGAGCCCGTTCATGCCCTACCCGGGTTTTAAAGCCGCTAAAGGCGCTGTGGGCGAGTATAATGGCAAGTTCATGAGCGGCCAGATGGTGCTGCGCGGCGGCTCGTGCGCCACACCTGATGATCATATCCGCCCAACATATCGCAACTTTTTCCCACCTGAGAAACGTTGGCAGTTTTCAGGGCTGCGCCTTGCAAAGGATGTCGCATAATGGATGGCAATGACGACTCTTCTCAGCTGGCACTGAACGAGCTATTCCTAACAGAGGTTATCGAGGGTCTATCGCAGGCGCAAAAGACGCTTAAAAGCCAGTACTTCTATGATCAAATCGGCTCCGCTCTGTTTGAAGAAATCACCGAGCTTCCAGAATATTATCCGACGCGAACGGAAATCAGCATTCTGGAAACTCATACCGCTGAGATTGCAGCGCAGATGGGAACAGGCACTGTTTTAGTTGAATATGGCGCCGGCGCCTCCACCAAAACCCGCCTCTTGCTGGACGCTCTTGAAGCACCAGCCGGCTATGTGCCAATCGATGTATCTGAGACCTTCCTGTTTGAGACCGCCGAAATACTTCGGAGGGACTATCCAAAACTGCCAATCTACCCTCTGGCTGGTAACTTTATGAGCAAGCTTGCTTTGCCAGATGATCTGAATGGCCCGCGAACAGGGTTCTTCCCTGGCTCAACGCTTGGCAATCTGACTGACGATGAGATTTTCATCTTTCTCTCACAAGCCAAGGATTTGTTGGGCCCAAACAGCCAGTTTCTGCTAGGTATTGATCTACGAAAATCACCGGACATTCTTATTCCAGCATATGATGATGCGGCCGGTGTCACAGCCAAGTTCAATCTGAATATGCTCCACCGGATCAATGAAGAGCTTGGGGCCAACTTTGATCTGAGCGCATTCGCCCACGAGGCGCGGTGGAATGACGCCGCTTCTCAGATTGAAATGCATCTTGTCAGCCTGAAAGATCAGAACGTTACGATTGGCGCACAGGGATTCCATTTCAATGAGACAGAAACAATCCATACTGAAAACTCCCGAAAGTTCTCAATTGACAGTCTCCGCCCGCTGCTCGAACAATCTGGCTGGACCATAAAAACGCGCTGGCTAGATGAGAATGACTATTTCGCGGTCATCATGCTAGGGGCGCTTTAAACCTTACGGGGATGCCGAATGAACACAGCCTCAAAAGACCTTGCAGGTCGCAAAGCCCTCGTGACAGGATCTGCGACAGGGCTGGGCCGCTCAATCGCGGTCATGCTGGCGGAACGCGGCGCCGATGTGATCATAAACTGCACGCGCTCTCTCAGCGATGCTGAAGAAACCGTCTCGCTCTGTAACCAACAGGGCGCGCAAACCCAATTGATCGCAGCAGATGTGTCAACCGATGAGGGCTGCGCCAAGCTGGCAGAAGCCGCAAGTCAGTGGGGACACTTGGATATTCTCGTTAATAATGCCGGAATTACCCGTCATGCGCGCGATCACAGTGACCTTGATGCGCTTTCGCGTCAGGATTTCATCGACACCTATGCCGTGAACGTTGCAGGCCCTTTTCTGATGCTGCAAGCCTGTAAAGACCTCTTGAACAAGGCTTATGAGACAACAGGACGGGCGAGCGCGGTTTTGAACGTCTCCTCAATTGCCGGAGTCACCGGGATCGGATCTTCGGTGGCCTATGCCGCCACTAAAGGCGCACTGAATACGATGACGCTGTCACTCGCCCGTGCGCTAGCCCCAGCTATTAGGATCAATGCCGTGTGCCCAGGATTTATCGGAACCCGCTGGTTCAAAGATGAGATGGATGCGGCAAGCTATGCCAAACTTGAAGCGGGCGTAGCCAAATCAGTGCCTTTGAACGTTGCAAGTGGACCTGATGATATTGCCGCATCTGCCGTGTTCTTCCTGACCGATGCGTCCAGACATATCACTGGTGAAACCCTACTGGTTGATGCCGGAATGCATCTTGGCTACGCGCCGCTTGCCGCCCGTTAAGGTTAAGCGGCTAGACAGCAACGACTTTAATACGGGCGCAATAGAGCCATTTTGCACGGTTTTCGTGCTATCTCAGGAAAATACCTCCGCTGCGGTAATCGTAAGTGGCTAAATTCCGTGCATCAGTCTTCCTACACTCACTGAATTCAATAACTTGGAAGGACCGGATTCATGGGAAAAATCTTATCAAAAGCTCTCGTGCTGGCTATGGCAGCTGGCGCATTCACAGGCTCAGCAGCGCTTGCTGAAGGAGAGCTTTCAGCGAATGTCGCCCTGACTACAGATTACACATGGCGCGGCTTCTCACAGAACAGCGAGAACCCATCCATTCAAGGTGGTTTCGACTATGCGAATGGCGCGTTTTACGCTGGAACCTGGGCTGCAATCGTTGATTTTGGTGGCGGCAATATGGAGCTTGACCTTTATGGTGGCTTTGCTGGCGAAACTGAATCTGGATTGTCTTGGGACCTTGGTGCCATCGGATACATATACCCAGACACAGAAGACCTGGATTTCCTGGAAATCTATGGCGGCCTCGGATACGAGTTTAGTGGCGGTGTTGGTGTCGGCGGATACGTCTATTTCGATCCAGACAATGAGACCGTCTATGCTGAAGGTTCAGCCAGCTATGGCTTCTCAGACGCCTTCTCCGCTGATGTAACAGTCGGCAATTATCTCGATGGCTTTGATGAGTATACCAACTACTCGCTTGGCGGGACGTTCTCTACAGACTTTGCTGACTTTGACCTACGTTTCTGGGGAACTGATGTTGACGGCGATGATCTTGCTGAAGAGCGCGTGATCCTGACCGTTAGTAAGTCACTTTAACACTTTCAAACCCGCCCGTTGCCCTCCTGTCTTGGGCGGGTCTGACTGGCCGCTGTTTCCAATCTGGAAACAGCGGCCTTTTCTTATTGGGCAATTACGCCAATATGCGATCCAAGATGGAGACCCAGAATGGCTGATGCTGCGCTCACCCCAATTGAAGCCCTAACGCCGGCGATTGTCTTGCTGGGGGTTGGCGGGGCGTCGGCATTGGCGTCGAAATTCCTCAAGCTCAGCCCGATTGTCGGATACATTGCGGCTGGTATTCTGATTGGGCCACATGTCTTCGGCCTGATTCAAGAAAGTGGCACGACGCACTTGCTAGCCGAACTGGGCGTTGTCTTCCTGCTGTTTGATATTGGCATGCATATTTCCGTCCGCGAAATGCGGGAAAGCGGCCGGGATATGGTTGGTTTAGCGCCGGCTCACATGGCGCTTTCTGCGGTTCCGTTCAGCATTATTCTTGGGCTTTTGGGACTGTCATGGCCTGCTGCGATCGCGATTGGTATTTCACTTGCTCTCTCTTCAACCGCGGTTGTCTCGCGTATCATTGATGATCGCGGGCTCAATACATGCCCGCTCGGAAAGTCTGCCATTCATGTTCTGGTTTTTCAGGATATTGTCGCGATCTTCCTGTTGATCTTTGCAAGCTCACTGGGGAGTGAAGGGGGCAGTCTGATCTGGACCATGGCCCGAGCAGCCGGGTTTGCGGTGCTTGCCTTTGGAGCATCGCTATTGGCCGGTCGTTACCTGATGAGTCCAGCGCTGCGCTTGCTTGCATCCACGCGCAATCAGGAAGCCTTCACGGCGGTCACGCTCTTACTGGTACTCGGCGCAGCTGCAGCAACTTACGCACTTGGCTTGTCGCTAACGCTTGGCGCTTTCTTAGCAGGGCTTGCTGTTTCTGGAACAGCTTTCAGACATCAAATTCAAACTGAAACCGGACCTTTCCGGGGCCTCTTACTCTCATTCTTCTTCATGTCGGTTGGATTGATGCTGGATGTCCCAGCCCTGATTGCAAACCTGCCGCTGGTCATCGCAATTGCAGCTGGAATATTATTGCTCAAAACAGCACTCGGCGCCCTTGCAGGCTTACTGAATGGCTGGAGCAAGCCAGGAACGACACAGCTGGCTTTCCTACTCGCGCAGGGATCAGAATTTACGCTAGTCGTTCTGTCGCTTTTGATGGCGAGCAGTGACATTGTCCCGCCTTTCTATGAAACCATGATCGTCGCAGGTGTCGCCCTGTCGCTTGCTATCGCGCCCGTCTGGGCTGAGCTTGGCATGCGGCTCGCCCGCAAGATTGTTGCGATGCGCAAAGTCGAGCCAGAGATCGCTACGAGTGAAAGCGATACATCGACAGGCCCTGTCGTCGTCTTTGGTATGACGGAGGTCGGGCGGCTCGCCGCAGATGCTTTGAGCGAAAACAATATCCGCTTTATCGCAATTGATAATGATCCAGACCGCTTTGTTTCAGCGTCCGCAGACGGTTATGATGTGATGTTTGGCAATGCCGCGAACCTGAACTTCTTTTCAGTCGTGGCTGGGCAAAATGCCTGCGCGGTCATTGTTGGAGCGCCCGATTATGAGCTCGCAAAGAGCGTTTCACCACTTGCAACGAAACAATACCCAGACCTTTTGCGCTTTGTCAGTGCTCAAGACGAGGATGAACGTCAGAAATTCTCTGACCTCGGTTTTCGCTCATGGCTTTCCAAAACAACACCGCATGGCGTTGAGATGGTGGCTGACCTTTTACGGAAACTGGATTTGGAAGAAAAGAAGATTGCTGACTGGCTGAAAACGATTTCGGAGCGGTACCATATTGAGGACCGCTCCGAAGAGATTGTTCAAATTGTCGAAGAAGAGGCGCAGGCCGCCTAAACGCTATTCCCGCACCTAGCTTGGATTAGCCTGCAATCTTACGGACATAATCATAGTCCGCTTTTTTCTTCTCACGCTTCTTGGCCGGCTGGAAAGCCATTTTGGCATGCTCGGCGCAGTATGGGCCACCTACTGCTTTACGACCACAGAAGGCAAACTTCGGATCAGCAGGATCACCAATGGGCCACTTACACATGCTATCGCGGAGCGTGAGGATTGTTGCTGCCTCACCGTCCGCCAAAGGTTGCGGCGGCAAAGTTGCTAGCATTGCAACTTTCTCAGGCGCTTTGGCGGGCGTGGCCGGGACTTCGCGCTGCGGTTTTGGGGTGACGACGCTGCCATCCGGCTGCACCCTGGGCTTTGGTCTCGCCAGGCGCGGCGGCCGTTTAAC
>CAZGVG010000027.1:4502-28292 GCA_964528975.1 uncultured Hyphomonas sp. | reverse complement strand
CATCCAAGCATCTATCGCGTCAGCATGGATGTGCGTGGTGCTATAGACTGGGACATTGCAATCAGCTTGCTCAAGGATCATGCAAAGCTCTGTACAGCCAAGGATGACGCCGTCTGCGCCTTGATTGGCGTAGCGTGCGACAAGAGCGGACATTTCGGCGCGAGAGGCATCTTTGACGACGCCATTGACCAGCTCATCAAAGATAATGCGGCCAACGTGTTCACGGTCTTCGGCGCTGGGGATGATGGGGACACCAGAATAGCGGGCCGCCAAAGCCGGCGCAAAAAAGTCGCCGCTCATCACCCAGGGTGTACCGAGCAGCAGAGGCCGCTTTGAGCCTTGCGTCTGCATCGCCTCGCTCAAGCTATCGAGCATGTGAATGACGGGCAGGCCTGTCGCCTCTGCGACAGCGTCAGCCGCGACATGCGTTGTCCCGGACGTAATGGCGAGCGCTTTGGCCCCGCCCGCTTTCAGCGCATTTGCGGCTTTAACAGTTTCGGCTTTGAAGGCGCCCCAGTCTTCCGCGCTATAATGGGCGAACATGACCCCATAATCGAGCATATAGAAGAGAAGCTCCGCCGAATGCTGGCCGCCGCGCAGATTGCGCGCCTGCGCGTTCAAGAGCTGGTAATAGATTTTGGTAGCTTCGGGACTGACCCCGCCAATGAGACCGATCATAGACATAAGACAGGCTTAGTCGTCGGCGCGCAATTTTTGAAGAGGCAACTATGGCTCACTCAGGTCTGGGCAGGGATCCACCGAACGCATGAAGGAGCTGCGCTCAGACATACAGGTTTCATAATAGGCATAACGCTCAAGCCAGCGATCCATCTGGCTGAAGCGGGAATCGAAGTCTCTGCGCTTATCCTTGTCGCCATCCTCGGCACTGGACCTGACATATTGGATATAAGCCTGCATCGGCGCCTTGCTGGCTTTGTAGGCTTCAACCGCCTGAGCGAGTTCGTCGAAGGCCTCTTGCTCGGTTCCAGTCCTATATCCGCCAAACATTGCCTGAACGGCATTGCGCAAATTTCTGCGGGCGATTTGATAGGTTAAGTCAGCCTTCGCATGCAACATGTTTCCTGCTTGGTGCTCACAGGCGTTGCCGAGTGCGTCGAGGCGAACGAAAGCAATATCAGCCTTTGAAAAACTGCGGGTCAGAACGTGGTTTAGAAGGCTTTTAGCTTCTCTTTCCGCACGGCTTTGCTTGTCAGACTTATAAGGACACTGCGCCAATGTGGTTGCGGTGAAGGCTTCTGCGGGATGACCTTCAGCGGCTGTTTGGAAAACCTTGGGGATGATTTCCTCTTCAAGCAACGCTGACAAATTGCCATAGGGATAGAGCGTTTCCATCTCGCCGTCCGGGCGCTTCACCTCAACGGCCACCGCATCAGGGCGCCAAGCATAATCATTCTGTGAAACCCCCTGCAAAGCGAGGGTGAGGATCGTGTTCTTGTCCTCATAGGACTGGGCCGCTGGATAAATCACCATGATGAGCCGTGTCGCCAGCCCCTGCGCCGCGCCGCGATCCGGGCATTTCTCAATCGCCTGACGCGCCCATCCAAAAATCTTAACAGGGTCTTTTTCCTGGCCAGCCTTGACCATCAGGCTGAGATTATACAGCGATTGCTCAACATTTGATGGGCAGGCCTCTTCTGTTTCGGCTGGCGCCGTCAAACTTATCGCAAGGCTGGCAGCGGCAAGCCCAATCCATTTGGAAATCATGATGCGTCCTCCGGTCTTGATTTAAGCGTAGTTTGCTGGATCCGCGCAAGGGCTCATAGTCTTTGGCAAGATTAACAGAAGGTGCAGATCGGTTAACCAAATGCTGACCTCTTTAGCAGATCAGGGGTTTTGAAACTGATCTTGGATGGAGATGGACATGGCGGATGGATCTGTGCTGACGGCCCCGATTGAGGAAGCCTTCGCAGCGCCGAAGCGTAAGAGTAAAGCCAAAGCTGGCTCCAGGAAGGTCAAACCTCGCAAGGTGAAAGTCGACTTCTGGGCCACCGATTTCAACTCCGCCGAAATTGGTGTAATGAAGCGCACCCAGAACGAAGCGGCCTCTGATCAGTTCACCAAGGATATGGAGCTGTATGGCCAAACGGTCGTGAACGGCAAGCGCGAGAGCCTGATCGGGTTCCGCCAAGAGTTATGGGATGGTAGCGCCGATTTCGACCGCCGCCTCGTCATTCGCCTGTTTTCCGAAAGCCTAAGCTGGCGCGGATCGGTTGAAATGCTGCTGGGGCGCAGCTTGCAGCTAAGCCTTGCTGCTGGTGGTCTGGCCATTCCGGTCTATTCGGTCAATCTGGCGCGGCATGATCAACTGATACAGATTGAGCGCTCGGCTCGTAAATTGCCGCTGATGCCGGAAACATGGTCTTTCTTTATCCAAGGCAAATCCGGACCACGCTTTTACAAGCTGCGCCGCAATGTCTTCGCGCTCGGATCGGACTATTCGATCTATACCGAAAAGGGTCGCAAGATTGGTGAAGTGGACAGCAAGGTTGTTAATCTCGGCGGGGCTTGGATGATGAAGATCGATCCGGCTTATAGTGATAAAAAACTGGAAGCGGTGCTGGAGCTGTTTTGCGCCACGCTGAAGTTCAAGGGCGAAGCCCGCCGCCATATTCGACGTCTGACACGGCTAGTTCAGGGCGGGAAGCTTGTCCCGGACTTGACGCATAATGAAGCCGACCTTTACGAAAACCCGCGCAAACACCGTTAATTTACCAAGGAGCCACACATGTCAGCATTTGAAGCTGTAACCCTATATACGGGTCTATTCGTCGCCTTGTTCTGGCTGCTTAAGATGAACTGCGGACGGGTCAGGGTCGCCACAAAAGTTGATTTTGGTGAAGGCGATAGCGAGGCGATGCGCCGCGCTATGCGAATTCAAGGAAATGCGGTTGAGGATGTTCCGATTATCCTGCTCGGTTTGTACGGACTTGCCGCTCTGTCTGCACCGATTGTGTTGATTCATATCCTGGGAGCTGGATTTTTCGTTGCACGCATTCTGCATGCGCTGGGACTTGGCGGAGCAAAAGGCTTTGGCTGGGGGCGTCTGGTTGGAACGCTTGGAACCGTCCTGACCTTTCTGGTCACAGCCGGATCATGTCTCTGGTTCGCCTTGACCTAGTCTTTCAAATGATAGGTCAGCGCCAAAGCGATGCAGTGGCGTATCGCAGCCTCGGGCGCTGGCGCTTGAAGTGGAATGATGAGTTCGCGCTTACCGATCAGGGTGAGTATATCCCCATAATGCTGTCGCCATTGATCGACCAAAGATGTTCCGCAAGGGACCAAGACTGAAACCGTGGCTGGATGGCTCTTAGACTGAGCCAAGCGCACAGTTGTTCCGATCTTGGGTTTCCGGGGTAAATATGAGATCTGGCCCCACTTCAAAGTCTCGATGAGAGGTCCGATGCGCGTTTCTTTGTCAGCCACCTCAAAGATCAGGGTTCGCAGGTTCAGCAATGCGGTTTGCGTCGCCGCCTCGTAAGTCTCGAAGACGTCGCGCACATTTGCCGGAAGATCCGGTAGCTTACTCAAATCAGTGTGGCCTCTATGTCTTTCGTCCAGCCGACATAGGTCGCGTCACCCGCCTCGATAACCGGGCGTTTGATTAGGGTCGGATTGACCATCAAAAGCGCAGCCGGCGCTGTTTCGCGGTCCGCCTCTGACAAGGTGCGCCACGTAGTTGAGCGCTTATTGATGAGGAGGTCAGCTCCGGCAGCGGTCAACCAGGCAGGAACTGAAACGGCAAGATCAGCGCCCTCTCGAATATCGATGAAATCTACGCTTTTGCCCGCGGCGTCCAAGGCTTTGAGGGCTTTCTTGCAGGTGTCACAATTCTTCAGGCCATAGAGGGTGATTGACATACGGGAACTCGCATAAAGGATCAGGTCTCGTCCTCGACATAAACCTCACCATCAAGATCGTCGAGCTTAATCTGTAGGTGTGCCCGGACATCTTGAACCGCTTGATTATAGATGCCGGCGCCGAGCGTCTTGAGCATCAAGTCCAAGAGCTGCTCAGCGCGAAAGTCTGACAGGTTTTCATCAAACTCTGCGCTGAACAGGCTCTGGACCTGCCCGATCAGGCGGGCGCGGCGCTCATCTGAAAGCTCGATCTGTTTCATTTTTCCGGGACGCGCTGGAGGATGCGGGTTTCGCCGGGTGTGTGCAGGAAGTCTGCTCCGCTGACGAAAAGGTCAGCTGGCACCTCAAGCGGCACATGGATACCAATTGCGTTTTCGCTGTTAAGGCGTTCGGTCAGGATTTGCGGGCCGTCGCCATTGGTGAAGAACCAGTAAGGGGGAAAGGTTGTATCGGTGCGCTTGGTGATCCAGTGCGGCTCATGCGGAGCGAAATGCGTATCATCGGGGTCCGCGTCGCCCATATGCATCACCGTCACGCCATCCGCCAACGTCACGCGCCAGACCAGATTTGAGATATCCGCACGGCCCGGCCATCCGGCATGTGGGATCCGCACAACATCCATGCTGAGATCGCCTTCTGTATAACTGAGCGGTGCATCGAGGCGGTTCAGAGGCACTGATATGACGCGGTCAAAGATCGTCTTGTCGTCAGTTTCTTCATGCATCCACTCAACCGCTTGGCTGGGCGCATAGAGGCGGGTGTGCTTATGAAGCTGAAGATACTTGATCACTTCGTCGACGGAAAAGTGGTCAGGATGCATATGACTGACAAAAATCGCGTCGACACGGTCATAAGGCGCTTTGCCTGCCATCAAGTCGGTGCGCATATCGTCTGGCACCATCTGATAGACACCGAAGCCGTTTGGAAACAGCGGATCAAACAGGATGGTTGTGTGACCATCGCTCACCATGATGCCCTCATTGCCAAGATAGGTTGCCTGGGCCGGAGTCTTGGGATGCGCAAAAGCCGAGGCAGCACCAAAGCAAATGCTCAGTAGACAGAACACAATATACCGCATGAATGGCCCTCTCTGACGCTGCAATGAGTTAAGACAGTGTAAACAGATGCTTGATAATGCCAATGCATGTTAAGGGGCGTATCGCATAAGCTGGCGGCGATCATCGCAGCTATATCCTTGGCAGGGACAGCCTATGCTGCCCCTGGCGATATCCTGCTGGCAGACAATTTTGATGACGACCCAGGATGCGTCCTGGGACCGATCTGGACCATCTCCGATACAAACCTTGCGGGCGGCAGTAACCAGACATCGAATTCAGGCACCTGTTCAGGCTTCACGCGCGGTGACGCAGTTACAATGACTGCGCCAACGATAGACTTATCCAGTGTCATTGGCTCAAACCTAACCTTGTGGGTCCGGCGTGGTAGCGATGCATTTAGTGAAGATCCGGACACCATAAATGAAAACTTCGCTGTTGAGTTTCTGGATAGCACAAACACATGGGTTGCGCTGACGACCGAGGCCGGGAATGGCACGGCCGGTGAGATTTTCAATCTGGATTTCGACTTACCTCTTAGCGCGCTGCACTCAGGCTTTCAGCTTAGGTTCCGCCAAACCGGGGGCAGTGGTGGCCCCCCAGCAAATAACGGTATTGGCTGGGACTATTGGCATATTGACGATGTCCTATTGGTCGAAACCGGGACGGCACCACCGCCACCGCTCCCCTCCGGAATGGGTGTTGGCCTTTGCGAACGTTTCGAGAGCGGCTTTGGCAACTGGAGCACAACTGATGCAACACGCTCAGGCATAAATAGCGATACATTCCAATCGGTCAGCAATTCCATGTTCTTGCGACATGATACGGTGACCACAACATCAAACAGCTTTGACTCCGATAACTTGGAAGAGATTGAGGTCTGGGTCCGCCGCGGTAGCGATACCTTCAGCGAAAACCCTGAAGGCGTGGAGAACTTGGTTTTTGAATATCTAAACGCCGCCAATGCGTGGATCACCCTTGAAACGTTCGCAGGCACCGGGACACAGGGCGAGATTTTTGCCCAAACCTATACAATCCCACCAACAGACTGGCACGCGAACTTCCGTGTTCGCTTCAGATTCACCACCGGAAGCGGATCGGACTTTGACTATTGGCACGTTGATGATCTTTGCTTCAATAGGGCTCAGCCAGACTTTACCGTCACAAAGTCGGTTACAATCGAGCAAGATCCGATCAATGGCACCGCAAACCCGCTCAGCATTCCTGGCGCGTGGGCGGTCTATGCGATCGAGGTGACAAATAACGGCCTTGGCAGCGCAGATGTCGGTACTATCGCGATTGGGGATGTGATCGACCCGACCTTGAGCCTGTTTACTGGAAATTTTGACGGGTCCGGATCGCCATTTCGTTTCACTGATGGCACTGGCGGGAATGCAAGCGGTTTGAGCCTTAATTTTACAACGCTTGGCGACTTATCAGACGGGGTATCGTTTCAGGACGCTGGCGGTACGAATATCGTTCCAGATGGCAGCTTTGATCCAAATGTGGGCCGGTTTGACCTGCAATTTGATGGTCCAATGAATGGGGCGACGGGTGGTACAACACCGACCTTCACAATCGAGTATAGAGCGCAGATCAACTAGGCTTTATTCGACCACGCCAACAATTGGCCCAAGATCTGTGCCGATCTCATTACGGCTTAGCTCTGGCGCATAGATACGGCTAACCTGACCATCCAGGAACAGTGCATTTGGCACGTCTAGTTGATCCCTAAACAGGGTCGCAAACTCATGGAAGGTCACCGACGAATCCGAGATGGCAAAATAGACGGTCTGTCCATCTGCGCTGACCCCAACGCCATTACGGCGCTTGCGCGAGGTACCATCGGCGTTGAATTCAGGGTGAAGCTCGCCCCCAATAACCAGCATTGGCCCAGATTGGGTTGCATAGATCGGCTCAAGCCCGGCCTCGATATAAGCGGCGCTTTCAGTAACCCCTGCCCGGTCCTCGGCAAGCCAGAAGACGCCATTCGGCTTGAGGTGAAAATTGCCTGGGCCGTCATTGGTGTTCACGCTGGCCTGATCGCCGTTCAGGTCTCGGTAGAAGCCGACGGGGCTGCGATCCTCGTGGTACATGCCGCCATTCATTGCAAAAACTAGCGTTTTGCCTTGCTCGTCCATTTCCCGAACCAGAGCGTCAAATTGCAGGAACGGTTCGCCCATCGCGTCCTGATGGAACAGGCGGATATCCGCCTCAGCAACTGAATAGGTACAGACGCTGAAATCCACCGCGAGATGGGTCAGGCTTTGGCAAGCCGCAACAGTTTCTGCACCCTCAGGCGGCGCACCTTCCGGGTCACAAGCGACAAGGCCAAGTAAGCTGGCAAGGATAAGACCTGAACGAAACACGGGCTTTCAAAAGCTCCTGAGAAGGTTAATGCAATGCGTCCACGCAGAGACATGCCGAGTTTTGCCGCTTCAATCAACTGACCAGCGTTTAACATGACGATTTAGGCTGTGCATTTAACCTTGGGCTGACTTTGCCAGATCAATCCAGTGAACAACTTCGCTTTTGTCGACGGTGTTTTCGCCGCCCCACAGGACACGCGCGCCTTGCGGGGTATCAAGGAAACTGGTTGCCGCCTTCAGTACCTTTGTCGCAGAGGCTTCGGCCAGCTCATTCACATTGCGAATACCCGCGCCAACAAGGATCTGGCTGTCGAGCACACGCAGGCCTGGGGCTTCAACCATAAGGCGCGTCTGATCCTGCCAGTCTTTCAACGTCTTGGCTTTGATATAGCGGACATTCAGCGCAGACGCGGTTTGTTCAGCGTCAGCGTTTAGCAAATCCCCAATCGTGACAATATCGACTTTGCCGAGACGCGCTGCGGTTTTTGGACCAATTGAAGGCGCATCAACCACTGGTGAGATGAGCGTCAGGCGTTCGGCCTTCGGCTCCTCTTCAACTTCCAGAACCGGATCGGCTTTGAGTTGCACAGGCTTTGAAGCTTCGGCAACCACGCGTTTTGGCTTAGGGTCTTTGCTCTCGGCGGCGTCAAGTTCCGCGAGCACGGCATCCGCGGCGGTTGGACTTGGGTCAAGTGTCGCGGCTTCCGGTTCAGTCTCGGCTTTGACCTCGACCTCAGGGTCTGGCTCAGCTGGAGCAGATTCAGGCGCGGTCTCTATGACAGCAGGCGCAGCCTCAGGCTCTTTTGAAACGACAAGTGTTACGGTTGGCTCTGGCTTTGGTTTCGCGATCGGGATCACGGGCGCAAGCTTAGCTTCAGGCGCTCTGATTTCGGGTGCTTTTTCCTCAAACACTTCCAGGTCTGGCATCACGGTTGGCGTGCGCGCGGGAGGCTTTGAAGCTTCAGCGCCTTCAACCGGAACCGGGACCACTTTCAGCTGATATTTAACCGCAAGTTCGCGCTGCTCAAGCGGCACATGCTTGGTGCCAATCGGCTTTAGCGGCAGCGAGTTCAGCCAAGCAAGCGGCTTACGCAAAACGTGCTTGCAATGCAGAGCACGGATTTTTTTGTCATCGTCCGGCAGCGTCTTGATGACTTTTCCGGTTTCAACAAATTCCTCATACATCGCTTCAACCGTCTTGCGGTCTTTGGCGTCCGACATGCGCTTTGTGATCTTGCGGATCGGGATGTCGAGCGCGGCGAAATAGCCTGGCAGATCGAGATCAACCTTTTGCGGCTTCACACCCGCTTCGGCAAACGCGCGCTCAAACAGTTCAGCCACACCCGCCGTCGCATAGGCAATCAAATCGGCGAGAATATCCAGCAGAGTCTGATCAAGCCCCTCTTCGGGGTTCGCGACGCCTTTGTGCAAGTCATAATGGTCAATAAAAGTCTGATAATGCGGATTGGAATAGTTCGCGCCCGCCAGTACCATATCGGCAACAAAGCCGGTCTCTTTGCCAGAATGGACCTTTGGATAGCCGCGCAAGTCAATCATCGCCTTGATCGTGTCACGGGATTTCGCAATCGACCATTCCACAGCGCGGTGGATCGCACCCTCTTCCTCAGTCTGGCCCGTATGGAAAGGCTGGATCGGATCGGCATAGTAATGGGTCAGAACGCCAAGCGCGTAAGCGGCCTTGTCCCATTTTTCGAGACGCAGCGCCTCAACCGCTTTCCCGTACCATTGCATCGCTGCGTCGCGAGCCCCGCCCCACTCGCCTTCCTGCACGTGCAGGACATGGTTCTTGAAGTCTTTGAACTCAGCATCCGGAGCTTTCGCGCCCTTTAGAAGCTGGGTGTGATGGCGCAGAAGCAGGTTCTTCCAATCGGCCGCATCAGGCCCTTTTATCAGCTGCAGCGCGTCAAACGTAATGAAGTGATGCGTCGAGCGGCACCGATGTGCAATGATTACAAGCTCGAGCAATGTCATATTCAGCCCCCTGATAGCCGACCTGGATGGGGCAGCCCTAGGGTGATTTGCGGGTTACACAAATGTCGCTGAACAGCGACGGCTGACGTCCAGAAGAGTTAATTCTTTCCTTCTATTTCACGCCAAATGCTTAACAGCCGCTTAAGGATTACGTTTTTGTGTCAGGCTTTACTTTACCAACACCCTAAACCGGATCGTGAAACTGGGGTCCGTGACGCCGTCGACATGGCGGCGCATCGCGCCGGATAACGAGAAGCGAACATGCGTAATGGTCTCATCGGCGCCATCGCCATCCAAAATCGGAGTATGACCAAAAGTGCTGCCATCGGTTGAGAAACTGACACTGTCGGCCATGTCACTGGCATTGGTCCAGCTCATGCTGAGGTCTGAAGACGTAGCACCGTCTGTGAAGACAAAGGCTGATGCGCCGCTGAGCAATAGCTTCACATCTGGCGGCAAAGCGTCGGTCAACACAACCGTCCCATCATCCAGCTCCTGCCCGATATTTGTAACCGACAGCTCATACTCAACGACCGAGCCCGGCAGGGCATAAGGAGAAGGATTGGAGAAAATGTCAGAGATGATGCTGACACTCTTAGAGGCATCAGGTTGCGCAGAGCAGGACTCTGAGCTGCCCACCCCGACCGTGACCGTCGTGACCACGCAACGTGTCGCCCGCATTGAGAAATTACTGGTCGAAAGGTCTTGCCATGGCCCACCCGGCGCTTTGGCCTGCCATCCAACCGGGCCATCACAGCAGCCCTCAAAGCCCAACGCCTCATAGCGATGCCATCCCGGCGCAAGCGTGATGGAGCCCTCAAGTGTTTCGCCTGTATTGGCGAAATTATTGGCCCACCACAAATCGTCATTCCATTGCTCTTCCAGCTCTGTCTCACGCACATAAAGGTGCCCGCCATGACCGAAATCGGCGCCGTAACGAAACTCCCAGAGGCCCGCTGTTGCCGCTGTCACTTCAATCATGGCGCTGATACACCAACCATAATTGCCATTGGTTCCGCCAAGCGCGCGATTGTTCAGCCCGGACACTGACGTTCGGACACTGTCATCAACATCCACAGTCGCCGCTGCAAAAGCGGCTCTGGCGCTGGCCGCATCGGTCGGGTCAACACTGCTCACCCGGGATCGAAGCCGCAAACCGGGAACCGGAAACACCGCATCAATGTCACCAAGCGAGGCGAGCGCATCATCCCCATAATAAATATACACGCTGGTTGAGCTGGAGGCCGGTAAGGCTGGAAGCTTGATAAAGATTGTGCCCGTTCGGGTCACGCTGTCCCACCCGGTGACGATGTGATCGACCGGCGTTGTATCATCGCTGGCCAGAACGACGCGAACGTCGGCGCCATCGGGTGTAAAGATATAGCTGGCGGGAAAATCGGCCGTAGCAAGGTCAATGCGGACCTCTTCATTATGCCCGGCTGGACCAGCCGTAATCGTCACCTGATTACGGTGCGCATTGAGGCAATCCCAAGCGTTCGCCGCTGGTTGAAACAGGACCGCCAGAAGCAGGAACACACCTGCCAGATGATATCTACACCATGGTCCCACCATCCGACATCCCTACCCTAACGGTCTGGATTCGCAATCATTTCCCCCAGTGACGGTTTAAGCCTTTGGCCTCACTGGGCGCATCAGGCCTTCTTGCGCGACGCTGGCGATCAGTTGGCCGTCACGGGTAAAGATGGATCCCCGGTTAAAACTGCGGGCGCCGCCTGCATAGGGGCTGTCCATCGTATAGAGATGCCAGTCGCTGAAATTGATTGGGGCATGGAACCACATGGCGTGATCGAGGCTGGCAGACATCAACTCGCCTGTCATCCAGCTGACCCCATGCGGGCGATTACCCGTGCCGAGCAACGCCATATCAGAGGCGTAGGCCATCAGGCAGTGATGCAGCCAGGGCTGCTCATCAATCTGGCGCGCCACGCGGAACCAAAGGTGCTGCAGATCGCTGGTTTTCTCAGGCTTTAGCGGGTCAAGCGGATCAATCTCTCGGATTTCAATTGGGCGGGGCCGCAAGAAGTGGCCCTTGGCGCGCTCTGGCAAGCGATCCGCAAATTTCTGCCGCCACTCGATCCTGTCATCCAGATCCTCTGGCATCGTAACATCTGGTTTGGTGTGCTGATGGTGCCAGCCCTCTTCAATCTTGTGAAAAGAGGCGGCCATATTGAAAATCTGTTTGCCATGCTGGATGGCAACGACGCGCCGTGTGGTAAAACTGCCGCCATCACGGGACCGGTCCACTTCGTAAATGATCGGAATGGAAGGATCACCCGGGCGCAGAAAATAGGCGTGGAGCGAGTGGCAGGTGCGGGTGTCTGTATCAACCGTCCGGTAAGCCGCAACGAGCGCCTGCGCAATGACTTGGCCACCAAACACGCGCTGGTTCGTTTCATTCTCGGGGCTTTGCCCACGGAACAGATCTTTCTCAAGACGCTCAAGGTCCATCAGGTGCAGCAAATCGCCTACAGGATCAGTCATTTATGGCTATTCTCGCATTAATTATTAACAGGCTTGATCTAACAAACCCTTGTGAAACTGGAAACGCTTGCCGATGCAACCTAGGTTTGCATGAATGGACAAGTATAAAACTTAAAAGGCGAGATGATAATGGGTTTGTTTGAAACAATCGGACGCGAGTATAAAACCCTGAAAACCCTGACGGGTCTTAAAAAATGGCTGAAGGACGTTGACCCAGATTCAACCGGCATAGTTCCGGATGATTTCGAGGCGGTTGTTGATAAGTATCCAAACAATGTCGCGTTCCGATTTGAAGGCGGCCTGACCACCTATTCTGAGATGGATGCGCTCGCCAATAAGGTCGCCAATTGGGGCCTCTCTAAAGGCCTGAAGGCAGGCGACGCCGTTGCATTGTTCATGGAGAACCGTCCGGAATATGTCTCGCTCTGGTATGGCCTGACAAAAATTGGCGTCGTGGTTGGCCTGATCAATCATAACCTGACCGACAAAGCGCTTGCCCATTGCGTCAATATTGCCGATGCCAAGCTCATCCTGACGGGTGCAGATCAAGACGAAAACATTCAAAGCGCCAGCGGTCTTTTTGAAGGTGACCCAAAGGTCTGGACCCTTGGCGGGCACGAAGGTGAAGACTTGCAAGCCGCACTTGCCGGAACATCAGATGCACGGCCAGACCGCAGCCACCGCGAACATCTTCGCGGCAAAGACCTTTGCCTCTACGTTTATACATCCGGGACAACCGGATTACCGAAAGCCGCCCGCCTGACTCATTCCCGTACACAAGGCATGATGCGTAGCTTTATCGCCCCTTGCGAGCTGACGGCGCGAGACCGGGTTTATATCACGCTGCCGCTTTATCATGGCACAGGCGGTATTTGCGGGGTTGGCATGTCTTTGATGACAGGTGCAAGCATTGTGTTGCGCAAGCGCTTCTCAGCCTCGCAGTTTTGGGATGATTGCGCCGATCAAGGCGTTACCGCGATTGTCTATATCGGTGAACTTTGCCGCTATCTGATCAATACCCCGCCGCATCCAAGAGAGCGCGAGCACAAAATCCGCACCGGATTTGGCAATGGTCTGCGTCCTGACATCTGGCAGGACTTCCTCGACCGCTTCAACATTCCTGTACTCTGCGAGTTTTACGGCTCAACCGAAGGCAATGTCAGCTTTGCGAATTATGATGGCAAAGTCGGCGCCGTTGGACGCATTCCCAGCTATTTGAAAAACACGTTTGGGCATATTGCGTTTGTGAAGTTTGATGTTGTCGAAGAAGAACCTGTGCGCGGCGCTGATGGGTTCTGCATACCAACCGAGCCGGATGAGACAGGTGAGGCGATCGGTAAGGTTGGCGATGATGCGCGCACCCGCTTCGAAGGCTATAATGATGAGGCCGCCACCAAGAAGAAACTGGTCAGAGATGTCTTTGAAAAAGGCGATCTCTGGTTCCGCACAGGCGACCTGATGAAAAAGGACGAGCTTGGCTATGTCTATTTCGTTGACCGGATTGGCGACACGTTCCGCTGGAAAGGCGAGAATGTCTCAACCAATGAAGTGGCTGAATTTGTGGGGCAAGCGCCCGGCATTGCCACTGCCAATGTTTACGGTGTCTCTGTCCCCGGAACAGATGGCCGGGCCGGGATGGCGGCGATCACAACCGATGGCGAGGTCAGCTTTGACAAGCTGTATGCCTGGCTGGCAGAGCGCTTACCAAAATATGCCATTCCGCTGTTCGTTCGCGTCCAAAAAGAAGCGGAAACAACTGGAACGTTTAAGTATCGCAAGGTTGAGCTGGTCAAAGAAGGCTTTGACCCGGAACAAGTTGATGATCCGGTCTGGTTCCTTGACCCGGAAACCAAAACCTATGAACCGCTGACCTCTGATGCCTATGAAACTCTTTTATCCGGAGCGATGAAATTCTGATGCGCAAGTTTACACCCCTCCTGGCCGTGGCGGTTGCAGCCTGCCTACCGACACCTGCTGAGCCGACTGCCGACCGCTATTTTCTGGCATTGAGCAGCCTATGCGGCCAAGGCGCATTTGCAGGCAAGCTTGTCAGCAATGACGCCGTAGATGCGGACTTCAAGACAGCCAAGATGATCATGGGCCCAGCGGTCTGTGATGGCATGACGGTACGGGTTCCGTTTGCCGTAGATGAGGATCGCTCTCGTACATGGGTTATTACAAGGACCCAGGATGGCCTGCGCCTGAAGCATGACCACCGCCACAAGGATGGGACAGCGGATACGCTGACCCAATATGGCGGCGATAGTCTGGATACTGGCACAGAGACCCGGCAAGAATATCCTGTGGACGCTGAAACGCGCACGCTGTTTACCGCCGAAGACATTGAAGTGTCGAACCAGAACACCTGGGCAGTCGAGATCGCACCCGGCGAGCAGTTCTCCTATGAAATGAGCCGGCCTGAGCGCTTGTTTCGAGTCGAGTTTGATCTTAGCGAAACAGTTCCGGCGCCGCCTTTACCATGGGGCGTGGAGCCGATTGAATGACTGAGACGACAGACGCTGGCTCACAAGGCCGCGTTCTGATCATTGCTGGCTCGGATAGCGGCGGCGGCGCAGGCATACAGGCCGACATCAAGACTATTACAATGCTGGGCGGCTATGCGATGACTGCGATCACCGCAATCACCGCGCAGGACACGACAGGGGTGCACGGCGTCTGGCCTGTTGCCCTCGACGCGGTGGATGCTCAGATGCGGGCATGCCTGTCAGATATTGGCGCGGACGCGATAAAGACCGGGATGCTGGGCTCGGCTGCACTGGTTGAGCGAATTGCAGAAAGCTTGGACGAACTCGCCCGCGGCACACCGCGTGTCGTTGATCCAGTTATGGTCGCAACCAGCGGCGACCGTTTAGTGGACGACAAGGCCGTCAGCGCTCTTGCTTCGCTGTTAATCCCACAAGCGGCTTTGGTGACGCCCAATGCGCCAGAAGCCGAAGTCCTCACCGGAAAAGCCGTAGACGGCATTAATGGGCAGCGCCGCGCCGCTGAAGCTTTGCTGAAACAAGGCGCGGATGCGGCTTTGGTCAAAGGCGGCCACATTCCGGGCCGGGTGCTGGTGGATGTCTTGCAAACCCAGCATGGCGAATGGCTGTTTGAAAGCGAACGGATCGAAACCGATGCCACGCATGGAACAGGCTGCACGCTCGCCAGTGCGATTAGCGCTTTCGTTGGCCAAGGCATCGACATGACAGAGGCCGTTGAGCAAGCCCGCACGTATCTGCAAGGTGCGATCCGCAACGCGCCTCAGCTTGGCAAGGGCCATGGCCCCGTCGCACATAACTGGACACTGAAAGATCAGCAGGACTGATCGATCGCTTAGAAATCATGGTTTGTGCCCCTTATGGAGGTGGCTTTAAGTAGGGCTTCCTGTTGCCTGGCAGCGGGACCCGAACTTACGCTGGAGGCCGCCCATGAAAATTCCATTCACTCAGATTGATGCATTTGCAAGCAAAGCCTTTGAGGGCAACCAAGCCTGTGTCATGCCGCTTGAGGCCTTCTTAGACGATGCCATCCTGCAAAAGATTGCGGCGGAAAATAATGTCGCCGAAACGGCCTTTATCGTGCCTGAGGCAGAAGGCTGCTGGCAGCTGCGCTGGTTTACCCCTGCCGTTGAAGTCCCGCTTTGCGGGCATGCGACGCTGGCCGCCGCGCATTACCTTTACGAACATGACGGCTATAGCGGCGAGAGGATCACGTTTCAGACACGCCAGTCTGGCGCGCTTTATGTGTCGCGCCTCAGTGATGGGCGTCTGGAAATGGACTTTCCAGCCCAGCCTATCTCACGGCAGCCCGTTGAAGCAGACATCATCGCTGCGCTGGGCGCTGCGCCGAAGCAAGCGTTTGCAGGCCCGTTCTATGCTGCGGTGTTTGAAACACCGGAAGAGGTTCTGGCCCTTCAACCAGACTACCGTGCTTTGACGCCGCTCGGCTATATGGGCGAGGCTTGGGGTTCAGGAAACTTTGGCTGCCTCGCGCTTGGCGGGGACGGCGTTGATGTTACCAGCCGCTTCTTTGCCCCTGGCAGCGGCATTGACGAAGACCCCGCCACTGGAAGCTGGCACTGCATGCTCACGCCGATTGTCGCAGAGCTAATCGGCAAACCACACGCAAAGTGTTTCCAGGCCTATCCGGGGCGCGGTGCACATATAGAGACCGAGCTTGTTGGCGACCGCGTCAAGCTGCGCGGGTCAAGCGTGACTGTGATCGAAGGGGTCTTTACGCTTTAACGCGCTGCGCCAGCCAGACACCGCTGAGGATCAAAGCGAACGCAGCAAGCGCATTCCAGCCCTGCACTTCTTTGAAAGCGAAATAGCCGATTACTGCCGAGATGACGGGGATGGTGTATCCGGTGAGCGACAGGAAGGTCGCGCTGGTGCGCTTGATCAGGACCATATACAGGATCGACGCTGCAGCGGTTGGCCCAATAGAGAGGCCTATGACCCCTGAAATGGCCGCCGAAGACGGGGTCAAACTCTCAAAATCGACTGCGAGCAGCATCGGCCAGGACGTCACCGCGCCAATGCTCAAGAATCCGGCCGCGAAGACTAAAGGTGGAATGTTGCGGGCAAATCGGGCAGTAATCGTTGCCATAGCGTAGAACATTGTTCCAAACAGACATAGCGCCTGCGCGGTGACGCTCGCAGAGCCAAAAGCTGTAACTGCCTCAGGGCCGAACAAAACGGCCACCCCGCAAAATCCGACAAGAATACCCAGCGCCTTTTGCGGAGATATCCGGTCATCCTTGAAAACAACATGCGCCAAGAGCGCCACAAATAGCGGCGCGGCGGCGACATAAAGGGCAGCTAGACTTGAATCGACGGTCTTCTGACCTGTTGTGATCAGGAAGAATGGCGCGGTGGTCCCGACAATCCCCATAACCGCCATCGCCAGCCAGTCTCGCCATGCGCCCAATGCCGGCCATTTCTGATCGCTGAAAACGACAGCTCCCAGCAAGACAAGCGCGCCAAGAGTAATGCGCGCTGGGATAATGAATTCTGGAGGAAACCCCAAATCCGGGGCATTTTGGCTGACCGCAAGCCTGGTAAAGGCGTAAGCCGATGCCCAGAGAAGCGACAATGCCGCAAAGAGCGCCCAGTCGTGAAGCGAGTGACGATCTTGCATGATGCCCTTACCAAGTCAGTGCCTATGCCTAAGGGCTTCCAACTGCTCGTCAAGACAAGCAAATAAAAATGGTAAAAGCTGGTATCTTTATTTGAAATGATACTTTCGATTAATAATACCAAGATATCTATCTTAGGCACAACACGATCATCCAGGGGTGGGAGAAGTAACGTTGCGGGACGCTGATTATTTAATTATTGGAGCTGGCGCTGTCGGCCTCTCCTTTGCGGACACACTTATCAATGAAAGTGACGCGACAGTTGCGATTGTTGATAAGAGAGCCAAGCCAGGCGGGCATTGGAACGATGCTTATGATTTCGTTCGTTTGCACCAGCCATCGGCCTTTTATGGCGTCAATTCGATTGAGCTCGGTCAGCGACGGAAAGATGTAACGGGGCCGAATACCGGACTGTATGAACTTGCCGGCGCCCCAGAAATCCTGAGCTATTTTGAAGACGTTATGACGAACACCCTGCTGGCGAGCGGGCGTGTCACTTATTACCCAGAACATGAGTATTGCGGTAATGGAAGTCTTTTAAACCTAAAGACAAACGCGACTGAAGACTTGGGGACCCCCCGCAAAGTCGTCGACGCGACCTTTTATAGGACAACGATTCCAGCTTTGCACACGCCCAGCTTTGCCGTTTCAGATACCGTGACGCTTATCCCGCCAAATGGTCTTGAACAAACACTCGCCGATGACGCGCATGACTGGGAACATATCTGCATCCTTGGCGGCGGCAAAACCAGTATGGATGTTGCCGTAGAGCTGCTAAGGCAAGGCCGCGACCCTGAGACGGTCAGTTGGGTCAGACCGCGGGATGCGTGGTATATGAACCGCAAACATATGCAGCCCGGCTCCGAGTTTTTCCATGACACAATCGGGATGCAAGCCCAGCAATTGGAAGCCATTGCAACCGCGCAGACTTCAGAAAGCCTTTTTGAGCAACTCGAAGCTGAAGCACAAATGCTTCGCATGGATGCATCTTTTGCTCCGCAAATGTTTCATTGCGCCATCGCCTCTACAGAAGAAATTCGACTAGCCGGGTCGATTTCAAATGTGATCCGTAAAGGCCATGTCAAAGAGATTGGCCAAAGCGGCCTGGTCTTGACGAATGGCCACCAGAATATGCCGGCCCGAACGCTGTATGTGGACTGTACCGCCTGCGCGGTTGAGCGGCGTCCTGCAAAACCCATCTTCGATGGCGGGCTGATCACACCGCAAATGATCCGCATGTGCCAGCCAACGTTCAGCGCCGCCCTGACAGCGCATATTGCCCTGCAAGATTACGATGAGGAGCATAAGAACGCTCTTTGCCAGGTCATCCCCGCGCCAAGAGTTCCAGCAGATTTTCTGCCGGCGACGATGACCAATATGATGAACCAATACATGTGGCAGCGTGACCCCCGCATTCGACAGTGGCTGCTCAATAGCCGCCTCGATGCGTTCAGTAATATCATGAACAGCGTGGACCCGCAGGAGGCTGACAAGGTCGCTGTGCTGGACCGTTTTCGCAAGAGCGTCGCGCCTGCAATCGGCAATTTGCATGCGCTTATGGCGAGGGGCTAGTGAAGGGTTTGAGACCCATTGGCTGAGAGAGCGCGAGCCTGAGGAATCCAATCTTCACGATCAACCCTGCCTTTGAACGCCAGATAATCATCAACCCAGCGCGCCTCTGCGTCCGACCAATTTGCGATCTGTTTGAAGTGATAGATGCCAAGCTCATTCAACAGCGATGACAATTTGGGACCGATGCCTTTGATCCGGGTCAGGTCGTCAGCTTTACCCGCAGGTTTGGCGATCGGTTGCGGCTTTTGCGACGTCCCACGCTCTGCCTTCTGTGCCGTCTCGGCTTTCTCTGGATCAAACCCAAAGCCAGTCTCGCTGCGCCGCATCTGATCGAACCAGTCCACCAGAGCCGATCCGCTAAGATTGTGCGGTACACGCATCCAGCTTGGCAGGCTTTCCAGCAAGCGGGCCGTATTTTGCCAATGGCGCAAATTCATATCCGAAAAGGTGCGCAGAAACTCACTCGCCAACGTTTCGGCCTGCTCACTGTTTGGCTCAATCGGGCGGGTCGCGGTGTTGAGCTGCCCCATCATCAGCTGGGATGTACGGGCTGAGAAGTCACGCCACACCGCAAAGCTCTCCTGCATATATTCCACAGGGGTCAATGGAACTGTATCTTGAGGTAGATCTTGTTCTGACATCAAAAACTCCAAGCGCTTTGCTGCACCGCACAATAACAGCAGCTTGGCCCAGCGGCAAGTATTGGGAGTGTTTTCCTGAACCAAAACAGGGTAAGGCGCATTTATGGCTCATCCTACACACGGCAAAATTCTCGTCTTTGACTCTGGTATGGGCGGCCTCACCATTGCGCGTGAAATCAGGGCACTCGCGCCCAGTCTGACCGTCGACTATGCTGCCGATAGTGGCTTTTTCCCTTATGGCGACAAGTCTGATGCAGACCTGCAGGCGCGTTTGCCAGCTGTCGCTAAAGCGCTGGTGGACGCCGCGCAGCCCGACGTGTTCGTGATCGCTTGTAACACCGCCAGCACACTGGCGTTGGAGGAGGTTCGCGCTGCGGTGTCCATCCCGGTTGTCGGAACGGTTCCAGCGATCAAACCCGCTGCCGAACTGAGCCAAACCGGAACCATTGGCCTGCTCGCAACGCCCGGCACAATCCGGCGCGCTTATACCGCCAAGCTGATCGAAACTTACGCCTCACAAGCCAAGGTGATCCTGCACGGCTCGGTTGATTTGGTACATCTAGCTGAGCAAATCGCCTCTGGCGCAGATGTCGCCTTAGAAGCGTTCCGGCAGGCTCAGGCCCCACTTTTTGCCGCTGAAGGCGGTCAGGACATTGATACAATTGTGCTGGCCTGCACGCACTTTCCGCTCATCCGCGGTGAGTTGGCCGCCACTGTTCCCCACCCCGTCACCTATATTGATAGCGGTGAGGCAATTGCCCGGCAAACCTTGCGCGTACTGCCAAGGGATACAGTGAGCCCGCAGAGCGGCGGAACCGTCTGGCTGACCAGCCCGCAAGACAAGCAAGCCCGCTTGATTGAGGTCTGTCACAGGTTCGGCTTTAACCGCGCTCAGATCGTCTCAATCTGATTTTGACGGCCACCCACATTGCACTGTCACAATTGCGAGTTAAAGCCTGCGCTCCTCACTTGGTCTGCTGGAGTATAAGTATGCGCGGCTTGGCGCTTTTCATCGGGATATTTGCCCTTGGCGCGTGCGGCGGTTCGGTCGATCTGTCGGCTATTCCAGAACAAGCTGATGCGCCGCCTTATTTCAGCGTTGCCGGTGAGCAAAAGATCAAGATTGTCGGCTCCTCAACCGTCGCGCCGTTCTCAACAACCGTTGCGGAGCAGTTTGGCGCTGCCTCGCCTTACCCAACTCCAATCGTTGAAAGCACCGGCACTGGCGGCGGCTTTAAGGCATTTTGCAAGGCCATCGGTCCGAATGAGCCGTCGATCTCCAATGCCTCCCGCAAGATCAAAGACGGTGAAATGGCGCTGTGTGAGAAAGCCGGGATTATTGACCCGGTTGAGATCAAGATCGGCTATGATGGTATTGTGCTCGCCAACATCAAAACCGGGCCGGATTTCGATCTAACCAAAAAGCAGCTTTACCTGGCGCTTGCAGCTGAGCTTCCAAATGGTGAGGGCGGCTGGGTAAAGAACCCGCATAAGAGGTGGAGCGATATTGATCCGGCGCTGCCCAGCATCCGCATCATCGTCTCTGGACCGCCGCCAACTTCTGGCACCAGAGATGCGTTTGCTGAGATTGCCATGGCGGGCGGCGCGATGTCGGTGCCGGAAGTTCTGGCGCTGAAAGACACAGATCCGGCCGCTTTCACCCGTCGGGCACATGATGTGCGCAATGATGGGGCCTGGATTGATAGCGGCGAAAACGATAGCAGCATTATCAATACGCTCCTGCGCAATGAAGACGCGATTGGCGTGCTGGGCTATTCATTTCTAGAGCAAAACCTGGACCGGGTGAAAGGCGCGAAAATTGGTGGCGTTGCGCCCGTGTTTGAGGATATTTCAAACGGCACCTATGGCATATCGCGCAGCATGTATTTCTATGTAAAGCGCGAGAACCTACCGCTTGTTTCTGGTCTGGCGGACTATGTGCGCGAGTTTACCCAGGAAGATGCTTGGGGGCCGGATGGCTACCTGATTGAGAAGGGTTTGATCCCGTTGCTGGAAGCAGATCGTCTGGCCGGGCGGGCTGAAGCGCTGAGAGCGCTTAAAACTGAGTGAAGTCAATCTCGGTCAGGGTATGGCCTGTTGCCTCAACAAAACACTGAAAATCATCCCGCCCAATGGCTGTCGTGGCGGTATTGATCAGCGGGTGAAAGTTTATCGTCTCAAACGCCATCAACGCTTTATCGGCAATGAAGCGCACTCTGTTTTGCGTATCATTCATCAATGCAAACGCCGTCACTGATCCGGGCTGCACGCCAAGACAGTCCTGCATCAGTTCAGCGCTCGCAAAGGAGAGCCGCCGGGTCCCGATCAACTTGTGGAGCTGGTTCAGCTTGAGCTGGCTTTCGGCCCAAGCCGAGATCAGAACAATGACACCGTCCTTGTCTTTCATGAACAGGTTTTTGGTATGCCCGCCCGGCATTGAGGCCTTCAAGTCGCGTCCTTCATCAACCGTAAACAGCGCTTCATGCTGCACGGTTTCATGAGTGATCTGAAGGCGATCAAGATAAGCGAAAAGATCAGCTGGGCTTGCAGGCATCCTCGCCTTGGGGCAGGAAATTGAAGACCCGTCAAGCCATGACACAAAGGACGCCCCGCATGGAGCTTGAATGCTATAAGATTTATGATGTCGCCCCGGAGATTGTTCCGGGCCGCAGCACACGTGACTGGATGGACGCGTTTCCAGACCGCCAGCCTTATCGCTGCCTGCCGCTCTCCATGGCCAATTCAACAGGCTGGGAAATCCTTTGCCCAATGGATATCAAGATTATCTGGAATGGCGGCCCAAACAAGAATGACATTGAGCTGAAGACCACGGGCGACCCACGCGCGATTGCGTCTTTCGCGGACAGCCACTTTCAGCGCGGCATCGTTACCTTCCATACCGGGCATCTGTTTCGAACCCCGCCCGGTTGGGGCCTGATGACGACAGGCGCGCCCAACTTCTTCAAGGACGGGGCGGCGCCCCTGACAGGCCTGGTTGAAACCGATTGGCTACCTTTCCCCTTCACCATGAACTGGCAGATGACCCGCCCCGGCGAAGTGATTTTCAAGAAGGGCGAGCCGTTTTGCTTCATCGTCCCGATTGAACACGGCAAGCTGGAAGAGATTGAGCCGAAGCGTAAATTGCTCAGCACTAATCCAGAGCTGGAACAGGAGTTTCACGGCTGGTCAAAAAGCCGAGGTGAGTTCAACCAAAAGCTCTATTCTGGTGACCCAGAAGCCAAAAAAGCCGGCTGGCAGCGCCATTATATGCGCGGTGAAAAGCAAACCGGCGACAAGATTGACAGCCATGTTACCAAGCGTCGTTTGAAACCACCCAAAGACGTTTAAGGCCGCAGCGCCTTGATTTGCGTCGCGATTTAGCCCTGATTGGCCGACAATATTTATTGTATTCGGAGGGACGAGACATGAAACGCCTATTTTTACTCGCTGGAGCCATGCTTGGTCTGGCCGCTTGTGGCGGCGGCGCAAATACTGACTCTTATTCAGGATCGCCCTCCCCGACACCGCCTGTCATGGCGATGAAGTCAGCGCCGATGATGGAGATGGCAGCTGATCAATCCATGCCGATTGAACCCTCTCCAGAGGTTGGCGCGCCAAGTGTTGAGCAATACATCGCCTACCGCCACAATCTTGGTATGCGCCTACCCAAAGGCGGGGTTGAGCCAATGATGGCTACGCATACAGAGGCCTGCCGCGCCGCTGGGTCATCAACATGTATCGTCATCAACTCAAACGTTTACAGTCAGGAAGAGGATTATGCCTCAGGCAATCTCTCAATCCGTGCCACACCGGATTGGATAGAAGCCTTTATCAAAGGTGTTGAAGGCGATGCCACCAAAGCTGGCGGTGAAATTACCCAACGCTCCACCAGCGCCGAGGACTTAACCCGGCAAATCATCGATACAGGCGCCAGACTGGATGCGCAAAAGACCCTGCAAGGTCGCTTGTTGGGCCTCTTGGAACGCCGCGATGGTGAGCTGGGCGAGCTGTTACAGATCGAGCGGGAACTAGCCCGCGTCACAGGCGACATTGAGAGCATTCAAGCGCAGCTAAAAACGCTGCGCCTACGGGTCTCTATGTCCTCCCTGGACATTGGCTATGAAACCGTGCGCCCGGCTTTCTCAGCCACGCGCGAAAGCCCACTCGGCGAAGCGTTTAGCGATTTCTTCTACAATCTCTCCAGCGCGATAGCGGCAGTGATTACGGCATTTGCAATTGGATTGCCTTGGATACTTTTGATTGGTGCTTTCCTATGGATCTGGCTCAAACTGATCTGGCCCCGCCTGCGCGGGAAGAAGAAATTGAAGAAAGCTTAGACTCTTGGCGTCAGCAAAGCTTATCGCTTGCAGCCCGAAGCATTAGCTGACTTGTCTGAAGTGCTGAGTTCAAGACGACCCGCTCCCGTGATCGGGCCATAAGTTTCAATATTGGCTTTGACGCCATCATAAACCCGATCAATTGGGAGTCCGTTTTCTATCCATACATCCAAGATTGGATGAATGGGTAACGCCCCGGACTGACGATAGTCTTGGCGGATCGACCAGAACTGCCACCATGAATGGAAGCGTAGTTTATAATGCTTATAGGTTGATCCAGCCAGCTGAGTGCTAGGCAGCTCCT
>CAZGVG010000027.1:0-4402 GCA_964528975.1 uncultured Hyphomonas sp. | reverse complement strand
CGTAGTTTATAATGCTTATAGGTTGATCCAGCCAGCTGAGTGCTAGGCAGCTCCTTAGCTGCATCTCCGATAGGACTTTAACCCGGGGCCCGCGTTTTAAGTGCAAGCGCATGCAGTTCGCCGCCCATCTTTCCCTTTAGCGCGGCGTAGACCATCTGGTGCTGCGCAACGCGGGGTTTGCCTTTGAATTGCTCAGAGACGATCTCGGCTTGCCAGTGATCATTGTCCCCGGCGAGGTCTGTCAAAATGATCTCAGCGTCTGGAAAGGCTTCTGTGAGGAAGCCCTCCAGAGTTTCACGGGTCATGGCCATTATGCGGTCCCTCTAAGCAGGCTCTGGCTCACCGCCAAAGTCGCCGCCTTTATCCTTACGGCGCTTGCCGATCACAGGCACAGCGGCGTTTGGCTTAGGTGGCTCATCAGGCTCATCTGGGCGAGACGGCGGCGTGCCATCATTGATCAGATCGCGAATTTCATCGCCAGTCAGCGTCTCATACTCAAGCAGAGCTTCAGCCAGAGCCGACCATTGATCGCGGTGTTTCGTCATCACGTCGCGCGCATCATCCATCCCTTGCTGAATCAGTTTGCGAACTTCTTCCTCGATCTTTTTTGAGGTTTCTTCAGATACAGAAGAAGATTGAACCAATTGCTGACCGAGGAAAACCTGACCTTGATCCTCACCATAATCGACCGGGCCGATCTCATCGGAAAGCCCCCAGCGTGTGACCATGGCGCGCGCAAGGCGTGTCGCTTGCTGAATGTCAGATGCAGCGCCTGCCGTGACATTGTCCATGCCGAACTTTTCTTCCTCAGCGATCCGGCCACCCATAATGATGGCGAGCCGTGAGGTCATTTCCAGCTTGCTCATCGACAGTTTGTCGTCTTCGGGCAGCTGCATAACCATACCAAGGGCGCGGCCACGCGGGATGATTGTTGCCTTATGAACCGGGTCAGCCTTGGGCACTTTCATGGCGACAATTGCGTGTCCAGCTTCGTGCCATGCTGTGAGTTCTTTTTCGGACTGAGACATCACCATGGAGCGGCGCTCGGGGCCCATCAGAACCTTGTCCTTGGCGTCTTCAAACTCTTTCATCGCAACAACGCGCTTGCCGCGCCGCGCCGCCAGAAGCGCCGCCTCATTGACGAGGTTGGCAAGGTCCGCACCTGAGAACCCAGGCGTTCCGCGCGCAATGATCTTTGGCTCGACATCCTTTGAAAGCGGCACATTGCGCATATGAACTTTCAGGATTTTTTCGCGGCCAATCACATCCGGATTGCCAACTGTAACCTGACGGTCAAAGCGGCCCGGACGCAAGAGCGCAGGGTCCAGCACGTCAGGGCGGTTGGTCGCCGCAACGATAATGATCCCGTCATTGGCCTCAAAGCCGTCCATCTCAACCAGAAGCTGGTTCAAGGTCTGCTCACGCTCATCATTGCCGCCGCCAAGGCCTGCACCGCGTGAACGGCCGACTGCGTCAATTTCATCAATGAAGATGATACACGGCGCATTGCGCTTGGCTTGCTCGAACATATCACGGACACGGCTGGCACCGACGCCGACAAACATCTCAACAAAATCAGAACCTGAGATCGTAAAGAACGGCACACCTGCTTCGCCTGCAATCGCACGCGCCAGAAGCGTTTTACCCGTTCCGGGAGGACCAACAAGCAGAGCGCCTTTGGGGATTTTACCGCCGAGGCGTTGGAACTTGGCAGGGTCTTTCAGAAAATCGACAACCTCTTCAAGTTCTTCTTTTGCCTCATCGACGCCGGCGACATCGTCAAACGTCACACGACCTTGCTTCTCAGTCAGCAGACGGGCGCGGGATTTGCCAAAGCTCATCGCGCCGCGGCCACCGCCGCCGCCTTGCATCTGACGCATGAAGAAAAACAGGATGCCGACAATAAACAGGATGGGCAAAAGGCCCATGATCAAGTCGCCAAGCTTGAAGCCCGTATCAGGGTCTTCAGCCACATCTACGCCCAGCTCCATCAAAGCGGTCGAGTGAGTGGCCGAGACATCTACATTTTTAAGGGCATAGACTGGCCCATTGCTGGTCATCGCCGTAATTCGGTCCGGCTTGATGGTTGCTTCGGTAACATTGCCGCTTTCGGCTTGGTCATAAAGCTCACCGATCGTAATCTTTTCAGCGCCAGCTTGCGCCGGGCTGTTATTCATTACGGCCAACAAGCCGAGTAAGAGAATGCCGATCAGGCCCCAAACCGCGAGATTTCGCATATTCATAGAATTATCCAGTCATTAGACATGCCAATAAACGTCTATATAGGGGAGGCGTTTCACGAAAACGACTCAATTCCTGTCAATCTGTGACATAGGATACATTTATGCCTAATATATGGGCCCGCCAGTGCGCTTAGAGGGATGCAAATGAAAGACGCCTTGAAGGTTTATGGGCCAATTGCCGCGATTGCCCTCTTACTTCTGATCATTGCCATGCGCCTGGTCGCGCCGCCGCCGCCGAAAACGATCAGTTTCGCCGCAGGTGGGGCAGACGGTCAGTATTATGCGCTCGCCACTCGCTATGCTGACGCCCTCTCTGAGCACGGAATCAAAGTAGACGTGCTTGAAACCGCCGGGACGGTTGAGAATTACAAGCTGCTGCTAGATGGGACCGCTGACGTCGCGCTGCTACAAGGCGGCATTGCAGGCCAAGTGGAGCGCGAGCAAGTTGACTCGCTTGGCGGTGTTCTCGCTGAGCCGTTCTGGATTTTCATGCGATCAGATACGCTATCTAACCTATCGCGAGACTTTGGTGACTTAAACTCGGTTCGAATTGCTGGCGGCCCTATCGGTTCTGGAACCCGTGCGATGGCAGAACGTCTACAAGAAGAATGGGGTGGGGACTGGCAAGAGATTATCCCGCTTTCAGGCCAGAAAGCCGCTGACGCGCTTCTGGCGGGCGATGTCGAAGCCGTTGTCTATACAGCCTCGGTCGAGGCTGGATATGTTCAGCGATTGATGGCTAATCCTCAAACCCGATTGATTGGCATGCGCCGCGCCAATGGGTTGTCTATGCGTGATGCCGCGCTGGCTCCGGTAACACTGTTTGAGGGTGTGGTCAGTATGAACCAGAACATTCCGAGTGTAGATGTCCCGCTGGTTGCCGCGATTGCACAGCTTGGCGTGCGAAATGATCTCCACCCGGCCATCCAGTCTGTGCTGCTCGAAGCGGCTGAACCAATACATGGACAGGGCTCTATTCTGAGCCGCGCCGGGACGTTTCCAGACGAGGCGCGCATCGACCTGCCACTCTCAGCAGAAGCCCGCAGGTTTTACCGCAAAGGCCCAACGTTTCTCCGGCGCTATTTCAGCTTTGGCTGGGCGAACTTTCTGGAGCGTGCCTGGGTCTTTTTGATACCGCTGGTGGCGATCCTGATCCCGCTTGGGCAGATGGCCCCGCCTGTCTATCGCTGGCGCATCAGGCGTAAAATCTACATCTGGTACAATGACTTACATGAGCTGGAACGCCGCGGGATAGATGCCGCCGACGAAGACACTCGTAAGGCTGTCCTAGACGAGATCCATGCGATGCAGATGGAGGTGGGTCAGGTTGATGTCCCGGTGTCCTACAATGACGAACTGTACCATTTGCGCAGTCACATCAACTTCGTGGAGGCCTTAATTGCGCGCCAACGCGTTAAGGCAGTTTAAGCCGCGCGGCCAAAGCCGCGGCGTTGAGAAACTTGACGACGTGAGGTGGCCGTTGGCGTCGTTGGAGCCGGAGCGCCTCGCAGGCTGCCCTGAACAATCGCTTTTATCAGTTTTGCGTCTTCCGGCTTGAAGGCGTGAGGCGCAAATTTCTTCTTTTTGCCGTTCTTCAATTTTAACGTGACCCAATAAGCCTCTGGGCCATTACCAGCGACACGCTTGATTTTAAGGCCTGCAATATCAGACAAAGGATGCTGGCGTCCAAATTTGCCAAACACATAGTCCTTTCGGAAGACGAAATGGCCTTTTGATCGGTCAAAGACAACGGTTTTTACAGGTTCAATCACAACACCCAACAAACCGATTAATGCCATCCCCCCAGTCATTGAAGACATCATACCCATGACTTTGGCTTTCGCCGGTTCCATGTTGGGCAATTCAAATTGGAGATAGATGAAACCAACCGCCGAAATCACGCCCAAACTCCCCATCATAATCCAGTTGAACCACGGCTTATGGATCATTTCTGCGCTTTGTCCGCCTGTTCGAAATTGCATTTTCCATCCCTCATATTTGAGAAAGATCGTAGCCGAGAGAGCTTAAGGCTTAGCCTTGGCTTCCAAATGCAATTTCATGATCATCCTTAACCAGGACGAAAGATCAGGCCTCGGCCGCGAGGGCCTCGCGGCGCTTTTCGGCGGCGCTCTTTTTCACGCTTTCAGACCGTAATTGCC
>CAZGVG010000026.1:0-28384 GCA_964528975.1 uncultured Hyphomonas sp. | reverse complement strand
GATCATCAGTATTGTTCAAAATACCCCGGTCGCGCAGCGCGAAGGCGTGCGTTGTCCCGCTGTCAAACCAGACATCCAGCACGTCGTTGACCTTTTCCCAACCCGCCGGATCGACGACGCCTTCCAGGAAGGTGGCGGCATCAGCGCTGAACCAGGCCTCAACACCCTCAGCGCGGATCGCATCAAGGATTCGCTCGTTGACGATGTTCGCGTCTGCTTCTGATAGCGCCTCAGTGTGCGGTTTGCCTTCTGGAGACACTAAAAGCGTGATCGGCACGCCCCAATTGCGCTGGCGAGAGATCAGCCAGTCCGGGCGGTCGCTGACCATGGCATTGATCCGGTTACGCCCTGTGGCGGGTACAAAGTCGGTTTCTTCAATGCCTTTCATCGCCATATCGCGCAGCGTTTTGCCATTATTGCCCGGCGTATCCATGGCGATAAACCATTGCGGCGTCGCCCGGCGAATGACCGGGGCTTTAGACCGCCAGCTATGCGCATCCCGGATCGTCGCCACACCGCGCGCTAGCAAATTGCCGCTCTCGGCGAGCAGCTTAATCACCGCATCATTCGCCTTACCCGGCTGCCCGCGCTTCTTACCGCTGGTGCGGATAATATCGAGCCCGCGCAGCGGCTCCGGCACCTCATCGGTGTAACAGCCATCGGCATCGACGATCTGGCGCACTTCGCTGGACTGGCGGCCCGACGCGATGAAGACGTTATAGTCATCCTCACCATGCGCAGGCGCGGTATGCACAAAGCCTGTCCCCGCATCATCAGTGACGTGATCGCCCACGAGCATGGGAATATCGTGCTCCCAGAAGGGGTCTACATCGGCCAGAGGGTGCGATAGCTCCATACGGCTAGGGTCAGCAACAGCGATCCGTTCCATATCTGTGATCTTGGCCGCCGCAGCTATACTTTCAGCCAGCGCATCTGCGATAATCAGTTTTTCGCCGGGTTTCGCATAAGGCGCAAAGCCGAGTTCTTCTTCGCTCATCACCTCTTTGACGTGATAAAGGCCATAACTGATATTGTGGCTGTAGCTCACCGCCTGATTGACAGGGATTGTCCAAGGTGTGGTCGTCCAGATAACGACCGAAACATCCTCCCAGCCTTGAACCGGAAACTTCACCCAGATCGTCGGCACTTTGCGGTCATGATACTCCACTTCCGCCTCGGCCAAAGCCGTGCGTTCCACCGGGCTCCACATGACAGGCTTAGCGCCGCGCACGAGCCGTCCACCCATCGCCACGCTCAAGAACTCGCGCACTGTCGCGGCTTCTGAGGCAAAATTCATCGTCAGGTACGGGTCGTCCCACTCGCCCTCAACGCCGCAGCGGCGAAAGCCTTGCTTTTGCACCTCAATCCATTCGGCGGCATACTCGCGGCAAGCGCGACGAAATTCGTCGCCCGGCACATCATCCTTGGTGCGGCCTTTGCCGCGGAACTGTTCCTCAACCTTCCACTCAATCGGTAGGCCATGGCAGTCCCAGCCGGGCAGATAGCTCGCATCAAACCCGCGCATCTGGTGGTTGCGTACGACCATGTCTTTCAGGATCTTATTCATCGCCGTACCAAGGTGGATCGGCCCGTTCGCGTAGGGCGGGCCGTCATGCAAAATGAAGCGTGTCGCTCCCCGCGCTTTGGCATCTTGGCGCAGGCGCTCGTAAAGCCCCATCTCGTCCCATTTCTCGATCCACTTCGGCTCAGCCTTGGGCAAGCCGCCGCGCATCGGAAAGTCGGTTGTCGGAAGGAAGAGTGTATCCTTGTAAGGATTCTCAGCTTTTTTTGGTTTGTCAGTATCGGCCATATTGGTGGTCTTCGGATCAGCAGGTAAAGATAGGGCTAAAGCAAGGTCACCCGGCCGCATCCTGAAAGTTTCAGCGCGCGACCGGGCCGCTAATTCGAATACTGCATATGTAAGCGGCGATCATCATGCCCGCCGCTTAGCAGAGCCCTCTTGGGCTGTCACCTATTCAGCCGCAACGTCTTCGGGAGCGTCCGGATTTTCGCCCGTTGCAAAGGCAAAAGCATCAGGCGCTATGGCAAGCAGATTATCAAGATTGACCTTGATGTTCTCCATGTTCATCCCGCCATCCAGGATCACATAGCGCGTAATGCCAATCGTATCGCCGCTGCGCCAGGTGCTTGCCGCTGCACGCTTCATATTCGCGCGCGCCAGAGCCTCCCAGTCTTGGGTCTCATCATAGGTATAACGTACCTGCATATTTACGCCGAGACAGCGTTGGGTCGCGTCATTGCAAGCAGTTCCAATCATCAGGTATTTTGTACCGTCATCGTCTCGCCCGCGCGCGGAATAGTCCGATATGGTTTTTGTGGCCTCAACAGTATGCCCCTTAGAAACGATGATTGCTTCTAAATCATCCAGCGATACGCTTCGCACCAAGCGGTTATCATCGGCAAGCACAGGATCAACAATCGATCCACTCGTATCAGCGACAGCAATTTGGTTCGCATCCTCTTGCGTCGAAGCAAGACCTGAAATGGCGAGCGCGAACGCAAGCACAAAGCTAAATTTCAACATGGTAATCCCCTTGTGTTCCAATCAGCCCTAGCATCGAAATGTGGCAAGATATGACGCCAGAGCTAAAGAAGCGCCTTTCGAGCGTCTTCCTTATCGTGGTGCATTTGTTCAACCATATCGTCAAGCTGGTCAAACTTCAGCTCTGGTCGCAAATATTGCACCAGTGCAACCTCCAGCATTTGCCCATAAATATCGCCGTCAAAGTCGAAAATGAACGTTTCCAAAAGAGGGTCACGCAGGCCTGTCGTCGGGGTTCGGCCAAAGTTCGCAACTCCGCCGCGCCAGACCTCTTCGCCCGCAATTCGGACCCGCACAGCATAGACGCCATGCTTTGGGTGGATCAACTCGCCAAGGTGCAGATTTGCAGTTGGAAAACCAATCGTACGCCCGCGCTTCTCACCATGCTCAACGGGGCCATCAACCACCCAGTCATGACCCAGAATATCAGCAGCCTTATGCGGCTCACCCGCAATCAGGGCCTCGCGGATCGCCGTAGACGAGGCCTTGGCTCCAAGTGCATCAATCTTCTCAACGATTGTCACACCGAAACCGAGGGCACGGCCGAGTGAGGCCAATCTCGGCGCATCCCCCATCCGGCCACGGCCGAACCGGAAATCGAATCCAACCGTGACATGAGAAACACCAAGGCCGTCCGCCAAAACCTCTCTTGCGAAGGCTTCATCGGTCATTGCGGCCATATCTGCATTGAACGGCAGCTCGTAAATTGCTTCGGCCCCAAGCTCGGCCAGCCGAACATTGCGCCGCGCGGGGCGATAAATCCGGAAAGGTGGGTCATCTGGCCGGAAATAAGCGCGCGGCGGCGGCTCGAACGTCGCGACACCAAGCTTGCCCTTAGCCGCTTTGGCAGCTTCTATGACGGCGCGGTGCCCAGCATGAACGCCATCAAAATTGCCTAAAGCTATGGAAAAGCCGCGGGCGGCTTCCGGAACATCACGGTAGTGAGCGATAATAGCCATTAAGCGCCTCGGCTTGGCACCATAACTTGCGCTTCACCAGAGATCGCCGCCTTGCCATCTACGATGCATGATACTTTCAATGTCACGCGGTTCCCGCGCTCGCGCATTTCGGTCACTTCGACGCGCACCAGAACCTCTGATCCGATAAAGACCGGACGGCGGAACCGCATCGACAGCCCAACAAAAATAGAGCCCGGTCCCGGAAGATTATTTCCAAGAATGCCGGAGATATAACTTGCCGTAAGCGCGCCATGCGCAATGCGCTGTCCAAATGGCGTCTTGCTGGCAAAGTCTTCATCCATGTGCAGGGGATTACGGTCACCAGACACTTCGGCGAACAGCTCGATGTCCTTTTCAGTGATCACATGGTTTGTCTCATGGCTCATGCCAAGCGACAGGTCTTCAAACTTATAGCCGTCAGTAACGCTCATAAATTGTGTTCTCCATTATACCTAACACGCTCTGTTACAATGTGTTTCAGCATTCGTCACCATGCCAATCCTGGCATCGCGTAAGTGGCCTCTGCCTGATAGCTGGCCAGCAGTTCTGTCGCCTCCAGTGAGAAGTCACTGCCATGCTGCTGCAAACCTGTTCCAACATATAGGCTATCATAGCCGCGCAGCATCGCGCCTTTAATGTCCGTCGCTGGGCTATCACCGATGCAGAGAATGCGGTTGGCTGAGGGTTCAACACCGAGATCAGATAGCTTTGACAGCGCCAGATCGTAGATCGGGTCATGCGGCTTGCCCGGATAGATGACCTTCCCGCCTTCTTCTTCAAACACTTTGGCTAGCGCTCCGGCGCACCAATAAAGCTGCTCTCCGATCCGTACCTTTATGTCCGGATTAGCGCAGATCATATCGAGACCGCGATCTGCAGCTTCAGCAAGGCGATCACGGTAGTCATCCGGGTGATCATTCGCCTGATCTTCAAGGCCAATACATAGGATAGAATGCGCTTCTTTAGCCGAGCCAAACTGTAAATCGAGGCCCTCATAGAGGAACTTGTCGTTCTCCCAGCCTTCATCGGCGCCCATGCGGTGAAACACTTCCCCAGCGCGCTCTTTTAAGACCTCACGCGTCGCATCCCCTGAGGTGACACAATCATCAAACGCTTCCGGCGGCACGCCCAGCGGATCAAAATGGCGAATGGCCTGAAGCTTTGGAACAGGTGCATTCGTGATCAGGCAGACCGCTCCGCCGCGATCACGATAACGCACAAGCGCTTCATAAGCCTCTTCAAAAGCGTAACGCCCATTGTGGAGAACACCCCAGACATCACACAGGATTGCATCATACTTATCTGTAATAGCGGCTAGGCCGCCCGGAAAATCAGGTTTGGTCATAGCCGCGAATTAGGCGTGTGACCCGCATGCGTCAATTGCGATAAAATCTCTTGGCGAGTGACTAGCCGCGCGCGGTGAGGCGCTTGACCAATTCAGCTGGCGGCGCGGTCTCTTCCATAAGAGAAGACTTGATCGGCCGAGGCGCCCCGAAGATATGGCCCTGCCCGTAGGGAATTCCATATTCCAGAACTTCCACAACGCTAACCTCTTCTTCGATCTTTTCAGCGATCAGCGTCACCCCATAGCGCGAACAGACCGCAGAGACTTCTTCACCTGTAATCTCACGCTGTACTGAAGAGGCCGGGCGCGGCCCAAACGGATCACGCAGTTGGTCGATCAGATCGCCGCCCTTGACTTTCACAAAGCGGATTCCCGCATCTTGCAGACGCGGCAGATCGAGATCAATCTTCTCAGCATGGTCAATCGAGAACCGGAAGCCAAGGGCTGTCAGGCGCTCCATCGCGCTGCGCATTTGGCGTGAGCGATGCTCAAACCGCTCTGCCCGAATTTCAAAGATCAGAGCGCCAGCAAGATCTCTGTTCTTTTCCATGTGATTGAGAAAGAACGGGAAGAAATGCGGGTCTTCAAGCGAGTGCGCTGAGACATTACAAAACACGCCGACACGGCGGTCGCGAGCTGCTAAACGGCGCACAACCTCAACTGAGCGATACAGCATCATATTGTCGATGACGCCCATTAGATTGGCGCGGCGCGCAGCATCCAGAAATTCGGCGGGCAATAAGAGCGAGCCGTCAGGGCGGCGCAAACGGGTAAAGCCTTCATAGAACGAGACCCGGCGCTGCGGCAAAGACACGATAGGCTGCAAGTGCAGATCAACACGGCCATCCTCAAGCGCATCTTTCACGGCGCGAAGGACCGCATCATCCTGCGGGGCCACTTCGCCGCTGCTTTCAGCTGTCTCAAGCTTGGTTTCGAAACTACGCGACAAGCGATCAATCAGCGTCTCAAGCTGCTTCATCTCGCTAACCAGCGCATCACGCCGCTCGGTCAGTTCCTGTTTAACCGTGCTCTCAACCGCATCGGTGCGCGCTTCAACAACGTCCATTCGCTCTTTAGTATCGCGCTGGGCTTGCTCGATCACCTCGATTTGTGCTTCGATTTTCTTCGAGCTACCGCCTTTGAAGGAGAACAGGTGAACTTGGCCCAGCAATGCGGTGATGATCGCGCCCGCGCAAATCGCCAGCGGGAATTCAATCTCCGCATAGGTAAAAAGACCCCATCCGGCGCCGCCACCAATCACGGCATAGAGTAAAAAGAACACGGCAATCATAAACCTACAGCCCCTGCAAACGCATTAACCTTAACAGATATGAGCCAAGGGTTAACGAATTGGTAGCATAAGCGCTGATTTGCACCGCCTGCCAAGCGATCAGGTTAACCCGTCTTCAGCGTTTCGCGCCTCGTCCAGATATCTTCTCAGCTCGGTCAGAATGGGCAGGATCGCAGACAGTTTCGAGGAATCTACCCCTTCCGCCAACACAGCCCCTAAAGGCGCTGTTGCCAGCAAGCCACGCCTTCGCGCCATTTTCCCAGACTCTGTAATCCTCACATTCTTTTGGCGGCGATCTTCCGTGTTGGGCATCAGCTCAACATAACCTTTGCGCTCAAGCTTACTGAGATTAGCTGTCATGGAAGGCTTGGTCATCTGGAATACCGTGACAACTCAGCCACAGTTTGAACCAAGGTTAATGAAAGCTGCAGGCTGACATTTGACAGCCCTCACAACGCTTCCTAATCAGAAGCTCAAATCCCGAACACCTTTGGTCCACGGTCATATTTGACCGGATGGGGGCGTCTCGGGGGAGACCGGGGTCCTGTGCAAACAGGACCCCGTTGCTTTTTCTAGGACTCTTTCCTCAAAACGAAGCGGGTTGCGGTCAATGGCCAATTGGGCTGGTTCAAATCGCACAAGCCGCCAAGAAAGACTTTGTCACTTGGCTGATGATCGTCTCTGCTGGTTCGCACATTCTTGAAGCGCTCAGGCAAGCAAGGCTCTGCCCAGACCTCATGCCCAGCATAACTCATGATATAGCTCGCAATCCCACCAGAAAGTGTCGCCCCAGTGATGACGATATCGCCTGTATCGAACATAATGGCTGGCGTTTCTCCAGTTCGCGGCAAAACATCTGAAACAAGGATCGCAGCATCATAGCCCCCCCGCGGAATACCCTCTTCGACAATCCGCAGCGCATCGGATTGCTCGAAGGCTTTATTCATCGCCGTCACGACCTCATCAATGCCCTCAGGTCCAACCACCAGAAGCGGCTCAGAGCGGCCTGCATGCCAACTTTCATTGCGAACTTCGTCCAACCCCTCAAGGTCAGCGGCGCTTAGCGAGAATAGCATCACCCCATCGAGAAGCTGTAAATCTTGCGCCTGAAGAGTCGCAGCTATTCCGGCAGGCGCCCCAAATAAAACCCGCTTTCCTCCAGCAATCGCCAACGTGCAGGGGCGCGTCTCCAAGCCTGGCCCGCAAGGCACCAAAGCAAAGTCCTGCGGTGTAATCTCGGGCCGCTCAGACGCAGTTTGAGGATCAGAAACCTGATCGCAAGCACCAAGGCAGACAAGCGAAAAAGCGACGCCGCTCATGATTGATCTGAAAGACAGCATACCCGCTCCTCGCATTGGGGCTTAGTGCAGAATAGTCTGCTTCGGCTCGGCTACAATCTCATTTTGGATATGCCCCACGCCGCTAATCTCAACCCGAACCTGATCGCCAGCCTTCAACCATTTTGGCGGCTCATAACCCGCGCCAACTCCTGCTGGCGTTCCGGTAAAAATCACATCCCCAGGCTCGAGAGTGAAAGCTGCGCTCAAATGCGCAATCTGCTGTGCAATCGAAAATGACATGTCAGTGACGAGACCTGTTTGCCGCACTTCTCCATTCACCACGCCTTTAATTTCCAGAGCACTCAGATTTCCGACCTCATCAGGCGTCACCAGATATGGTCCAAATGGCGCGTGCGTATCGAAGCCTTTACCCATGATCATGGTTGGACTCGCACGCTGCCAATCGCGGACTGAAAAATCACAGCCGCAGGCAAAGCCAGCAACCATTTCCATTGCGCGCGCTTTTGGAACGTGACGGCCCGTCTTACCAATAATGACCACAAGTTCGGCCTCGTAATCCAATTGCTCAGAGACCGCAGGCAAGTGGACGGGATCATAAGGTCCGTTCGCGGCCGTGGCTTGCTTATTGAACCACTTTTGCACACCAGGCGCCTTGTTCTTTATAAAAGAGACGGACTCTTTTGCATGCGCCGCATAATTCAAGCCAATCGCCAGAATTTTACCCGGCCGTATAATCGGCTGGCGGATGCGAACATCTTTTAAGGGCATTGGGGTGGAACGACGCGCCTGTTTAGCCGCCTCTTGAAGATCACTAAGAATATCCGTCATCAGCCGACCATGCAGCGCGAATATCTGCCCGCCTTCCACCAGACCGATCAGCGTTTCGCCTTTGCTATCAAATGTCGCCCATTTCATTCGCGTGTGACCTCTTCGCTACGATCAGCCTAAACCGGACAAAAAATATGTCACTTTCAATTGATGGTGTTGGCTGAGATGTCTAGGGCTGTCCGTTCGGGTTGGGCGGGTAGAGTGAAAGACGCAGAATATGACACAAGGCTTACGTGCCCAGGAAAGCACACTTGCAGACCTTCTATGCAATGGCATGGAAATGGCGATGCCGCCCTACCAGCGCAGTTATTCCTGGGACATTTCAGAAGCAGAAGCGCTTCTCTCCGACCTCACTGAAGCGAGCGAAAACGGCGAAAGCCATTTCATTGGCGCGATTGTTCTGGTGCGTGAGGAAGGTGGCCGGTACCTGATCGTCGATGGTCAGCAGCGCCTGACGACGCTTACTATCTTGCTGTCTGTCCTCCGCGATATGGAGACCGACAAGACCCATAGCGATAATATTTACAGCCTGATCGCAGATGAGCCCGCAGGCGGAACGCGCTGGCGCATTTCGCTGAATCACATTGATGGCCCGTTCTTCTGCGAGGCGATACAGACCCGCGGCGCAGCCTTAAAGCGTGAGGTTGAGCCGAATGATGGTGAGAGCCAGAAGCGTATGCTCCGCAATCTCGATGTCTTTCAGAAATCCACACGCAACATGTCCCCTGACACACGCCGGGCCCTTGCCGAAACGATCAAGAACCGGGTCCATTTGGTGAAAGTGGTGGTTCAGGATTGGGATGGTGGCTATAATGTCTTCCGGGTTCTGAACACGCGCGGTAAAGCGCCGAACAGTCACGATATTATCAAAACAGACCTTCTTGAGAACGCTAATCTTAGCCAGGACGAGGCCAATGAGTTCTCGCGGCAGTGGTCAGAGCATGAGGCACGTCTGGGCGGCTCTGGCTTTGATGACCTGCTGAACCAGATCCGATCCTTGCACACACGCAAGAACAAAAAAGGCGCGACAGAGTTTCGCAAAGCCGTTCTGGGCCGCAATGGCATCAATGCCCGAGAGTTTCTCAGCCGTGAGCTACCAGCCTATGTCGATGCCTATGTGACGATTTCCACCGGTGTTGGTGAGTTTGGCAATATGACGCCTCAAATCACCGATGCGTTGAACCATCTAAGGCTCATCGACCACCAACTCTGGCGTGCGCCTGCACTGAAATTCCTGGTCAATCATAATGGTAGCCCGGAAACGGCTCATGCCTTTTTCCTGAACCTCGAACGCTTTGCCTATGCAGCGATGATGGTGATTACCGAACCCCGCTCGCGTCAGCGGCGCTATCAGAGAATTGCAGACGCGGCTAATAACCCGCGCAACCTCCTGTCGGATAATGGACCTTTATCCTTATCGCGCGAGGAACGTCGCGCCATTTCCAGCCGGTTGCAGAGCCGTTTTGGCGCCTTTGCACAGCGCCGCGCCATCGCCTTGCGTCTAAACGCTGAGATTCAGGGTGGTAAAGCGCTGGGGCCCGATGATGGCGCAACGGTTGAGCATGTGCTGCCCAAGAATCTACCGGAAGACTCTATCTGGCTAAACTCATGGCCTAATATGACAGCGCACCGGGACCTGGTAGACACGCTCGGTAACTTCGCCTTGCTCTCTCAGAAGACAAACCAAGAGGCGGACAATTTGTCCTTTGAAGAAAAAAAGTCTCTATATTTCATAGGGGGTGAGGTTGAGTTTGCGCTAACGAAAGACATTCAGGATCAAGTTGCCTGGACACCAGACGTGGTGCGGCAACGCACGGGCCAATTGTCAGAAATATTGGAAAACAGCTGGCAGATCGAACGAAGTCTGTTGCAGCTCTAAAGCAAAATGGCAGACTGAGGCTTTAGGTTTTAGCCTGTTGCTTTTTATAATCGCGCGTGAAGTCAGCAAGCGTGTCGGCCATCTTTCTGGCGACCTCAATGCTCTCATCCAGTTGAGAAAGCTTATCTGCGGCCTCATAGGCGCCAAGCTCAGGCGCAGCCTCAACACGCGACAGCGAAGCTGCAAAAGTGCGGCGGGCTTTCTTGGCTGTGACCAAAACGCTCTCATAGCTCACCAGATCAACGCGCAAACCCTTCGCTGATGGCGGCGTTTCGAGCAGACGTTTTGCCTCTATCGTCGCAACGTCGAGACCGTGTTTGGCACGGTCAATATCTGTTGTAATCCTGACAACCATTTCAGTCGAACTCGTGCCAGCAGAGACATGGTCGTAATAATCTGCTGATTTTGAACTGTCGTCAGTCTTTGCGCCGTCCATGAGGACCTTGGCAAACCCAAGAAGACCACTGCCTTTCTGGACCCAGGCTTCACGCTCGGCTTGCTCGATATAAGCGTTGGAAACTTTACGAAGGCGGCTCTGCTCAGCTGAAATACCGGTTTCAACAGTTGTCTCAGTTGGAACCATGGAAACGGTCGCGCACGCGCCAAGGCTGCATATTGCAAATAAAGAGACAACTATACTACGCATAGGCCACACACCCGCCAAAAAATTGTCCCTCACCCGTAATAACTCATACAGATGAGAAAATCGCCGTCCATACCCTTTATTCAGACGTTAACAGCCGATAGGTGAAGAGGTCGTGAATAAAGGCAAAAAATGTTAAGACTTTATCCCCCCCTCGAAGCGCGCCGCTCTGGCTTCATGCGCGTCAGCGATCTCCATGAAATATACTGGGAGGAATCGGGTAACCCGAATGGCCTGCCCGTTATCGCGCTACATGGCGGACCGGGCGGTGGTTCCAGCCCCGAAATGCGCCGCTTCTTCGACCCAACGGTTTATCGCATTATTCTGATGGATCAGCGCGGCTGCGGGAAATCTACCCCCCATTCGGAGCTGGAAGGCAATGATACCTGGAGCCTGATCGAGGATATTGAGGCCATTCGCGAGCATCTCGGGATCGAGAAATGGGTCCTGTTCGGAGGGTCGTGGGGCTCAACGCTGGCACTTGCTTATGCGGTAACGCACCCGGCGCGCACCATTGGCTTGATCTTGCGCGGAATATTTCTGCTGACCAAAGCAGAGGTCAAATGGTTCTATCAGGAAGGCGCAAGCCGGCTCTTCCCGGACTCTTTCGATCGCTATGTTGCGCCAATCCCTATGGAAGAACGCTCCGACCTAGTCCATGCGTTCCATCGCCGCCTGACCGGTGACAACAAGGAAGAGCGTAAAGCCGCCGCAAAAGCCTGGGCCTGCTGGGAAGGTGAAACGATCACGATCAACGGACCCACGAACCGCCCTAAAAGGTTTGAGGAGAATGACTTCGCGGACGCGTTCGCCCGGATCGAGTGCCATTATTTCGTCAATCAGGGCTTCTTCCCAGAAGATGGCTGGCTGCTCAAGCAAGCTCAGGAGAAACTGCAAAACATCCCCGGTACGCTTATTCATGGCCGCTATGATGTCGTCACGCCACTCTCCTCGGCATGGGCCCTCAAAAAAGCCTGGCCACTCGCTGATCTTCACATTGTCCAGGGCGCAGGCCATTCAAGCCTGGAACCCGGCATCGTTGATAAGTTGATCCGCGCCACAAGAGACTTCGGCCGAAGGTTTAGCTAGGCGCAGCCCCAATGATCCCTCGGGGGCCTTAGGCTCCACAAACCAAAAAGCCCCGTCACATCATGTGGCAGGGCTTTTTCATTATCTTACTCGACCAGGAGAGGCCGGAGTGGAGCCTAAAACTTGTCTATAATCCCAAAGACCAGGATCACGACGAGCGCTGGCGGCACAACCCAACGCACGGCGAAGCGCCATATATTCATGATGCTACCCTCGCCAAATTCTGAGGTCAGCATATCGCGGCTCAAAATCCAGCCAGAGAAGACCGCGACCAAGAGCCCGCAGAGCGGCAGCATGATCGTGCCCGTAATCATATCCGCAAAGTCAATATAACTGTCGGCATGGACATAGCCTGCGCCGATCATAAATAGGACAAAGCCAACACCAAGCGCAGCACCCCAACGCGTAACGCCTTGGCGCTCTTCTAACCATGATACGCCGACCTCCATGAGCGAGATCGATGATGTCAGGGCTGCAAACAATGCCAGTGTAAAGAAGGCACCGCCAATCAGATCACCGTATGGCATTTCCCCGAACGCCATCGGCAACGAGATGAAGAACAGACTAGGCCCTGCATCAACAGGTGCATTGAAGGCAAATACGATTGGGAAAATCGCAAATCCAGCAATGATCGCAACCATGGTGTCAGCGCCCGCTACAATCATCGAAGACCGCGGAATATTCGTCTCTTTTGTGAGATACGCGCCATACGTGATCATCAGGCACGAACCGACACCGATCGAGAAGAAAGCCTGCCCGACAGCTGCAAGAACCGTATTAAATGTGACTTGAGAGAAGTCTGGGGTCAGCAGGAAACTCGCAGCTTGAGCAGCATCTCCTTGTGTCAGAGCGTAACCAACAATGAAGATCAACAGAACAAAGAAGAGAGGCATCAGAATACTGGCAGCGCGCTCAATGCCGCCCTTAACCCCTTGTGCAACGATCAGTGTGTTGACGCCAATGAATAGCCCGAGCCACATCAAAATCGTATTTTTGTCGCTAATAGCCCCACCAAAATTCGCACCTGAAACATCAGCGACGGTAACTGCAACAGCATTTGGATCAGCGGCCTGCGCCTCCGCAGTCAGCCTTGCAGCTTCATCGGCAAACCCACTAAACGTACCGCCATAAGCTTGCGGAATGAACTCAATCACCCAAGCCGATATGACCATATAGAATGTCAAAATAAAGAAGGCTGCAAGCGAGCCAATCCAGCCCACAGCGCCCCAATTGGAACTCTTACTTTCAGCCCGTGCCAGCGAGTGAATACCTTCAATTGCCGACATACCCGACTTACGGCCCATGCCATATTCAGCCATCAGAACAGGTAGGCCAAAAGCAATCACGCACAGCAAATAGATGATAATAAAAGCGCCGCCGCCATTCTCACCTGCTGTATAGGGAAACCGCCAGAAATTGCCGAGGCCAACCGAAGAGCCCACAGCTGCCATAATGAATCCAAAGCGTGAGCCCCACGCGTCTGTCTTGCGGCCAATTGCAGCCATGAATAACTCCTCCCAGGGAATGATTTTGCGCGACACTAGCCGCCGCGGGCCAAAAATCAACGCGTGGGCTGGGGTCCAGGGTCAGAATTATCAGTCATAGAAGCAGACACGCATTCTATCCGCCTGCTAGAGACTCGCTTCGCCCAAGGTGGGCCGAGCAGACCAAACCGAAACATGCTGCAGTCGTGAGCATCACAGTGCCGCCGTAGGATAAAAGCGGCAGAGGAACGCCAACAACTGGTAACAAGCCCAGCACCATGGCAACATTGAACAGGATGTAAAATGCGACCGTCGCGACTGCCCCTGCTGCAGCAAAACGGGCAAACAGGCTCGATGCCCGAAGTGCGATGGCGAGGCCCAACCCTAGAATGACCATCCACATGATCAAGACACCGCTGGTGACCAAAAATCCGAACTCTTCGGCCAAAACGGTCAGAATGAAATCTGTATGCTGCTCTGGAATATAGTCGAGCTGTGATTGCGTGCCCTCCATGTATCCCTTGCCGGTCCAACCGCCTGAACCGATGGCAATCTTGGCCTGCTCAATCTGATAGCCATCATCCATGACATTGACCGACTGCCCGGTTAGCTGCGCCAGATAAGTATCTACACGTTCACGCTGATAGTCCTGCAAGACGAAGAAATAGACCGCCGGAATACTGGCAACCGCCGCAACGGCAATCGCCGCGATTACCCGCCACCATAGACCAGCCAAGAAAATCAAAATCCCGCCAGATGCAAACAAGGCAAGCGTTGTTCCAAAATCAGGCTGCTTGAAAATCAAAGCCGCTGGCACCCCAATCAGAGCCAGAGCTGGCAGGTGCAGCAAGAACCCACCTGAATAATCACTCAAACGTTTATGGTAATAGGCTGCCAGCGCTAAAGTCAGCGTGACCTTCATGAACTCCGACGGTTGAACCGCGACAGGCCCAAGCTGCAGCCAGCGTTGTGCGCCGCCGCGGGTCAGCCCAAACACTTCAACGCCAATCAAGAGCGCCAAAGTCACAAAATAAGCGGGCCAGGCCAGCCGAAACCACCACTTGATCGGAATCAGGCCCGTTGCAAGCAAGATAGCCAAAGCGGCGGCACAACGGCTCGCCTGTCTTAATGGCAGGCCGGCTTCTTCTGGGTTTGTAAACGTTGCTGAGTGCAGCGTTGCAACCCCAATCATCGCCATTGCGCAGATAAGCAGGATCAACCCCCAAGGCAATGAGCCGACTTGCGACAGCAGGCCCTTACGATTAAAATCGAGATTGCTGGAGCGCATGGTCACCATTTTCAGGGCGTCCCGCTGCCCTTACCAACGCCGCCCATTGAAGCAGAGCGCTGATAGCTTGGCGTGCGGCGCGCATCTATTTTGAACGCTTCAGCCATAATATCACGCGCCAGCGGGGCCGCCGTGCTTGAGCCGCCTTCGCCATGCTCCACCACGACTGAAATCGCATATTTTGGATCATCATGCGGGGCATAAGCAACAAATAGCGCGTGGTCGCGCAGACGCCGATCGATCTTGTCGCCCTTCAGGATACCTGTTGCACGCTCCGCTTTCGAAATTCTGCGAACCTGCGCTGTTCCAGTCTTGCCAGCGAGACGCGGCCCGCCCAGACCAAGATCGCCAGACCGCAAAGCCGTTCCGCCTGCCTCTGAGGTGACCCCATACATGCCAGCCTTCATGCGCTGCATAATCTCCGGGTCCAGCGGTGCATCCAGCGGAATATCTGCTTCAGGGCGCGGCCCTTGCCCAATAATACGCGGCGTGACCAGACGACCCTCAGCAGCGATCCGGGCGGTCATTACAGCAAGCTGTAGCGGGCTAGTGGACACCTGCCCTTGCCCAATCCCGATATTTAGCGTCTCGCCTTCATACCAGGGCTCACCGCGCGCGGCGCGCTTCCAGGCATCATTCGGCACAACGCCGCTACGCCCTCCTGTCAGGCCAAGGTCCCAGCGCTGGCCAAAGCCAAAGCGTTTGGCCATATCGGCAAGGGTCTCAATCCCCATACGTTTTGCGATCTCATAAAAGTACGTGTCACAAGACCCCTTAAGCGCCTGGTGCATATTGACCGGGCCATGGCCGCCGCGTTTCCAGCAATGCCAGGTATTGTTTCCGAAGCGGTATTTCTGATTACAGTAAATTTGTTCATTCGGATCGATGACCCCGGCTTCCAGCGCCGCTGCCGCAACCACCATCTTGAAGGTCGAACCTGGTGGATAGGTTCCGTCATAGGCCTTGTGATAAAGCGGCGAATACTCGGTATCATCGCGTAGGATTGCGTAATCCTTCGACGATATGCCGTTGACGAAATCATTCGGATCAAAAGCGGGCGTGGAGACGAAGGCAAGAATATCGCCGCTCTCAATGTCCATCACCACCGCCGCACCGCTTTCCTTTCCAAAGCGATCAATCGCAAAGCGCTGCAGCTCAGCATCAACGGTCAGATAAAGGTCTTTGCCGGGTTTTGGGTTAAGCGACGGGTCATCAAATTCCTTGATGATGCGTCCGGCGGCATTCGTCTCAAGCTTGCGAAACCCAGCTTCGCCGCGCAGCCATTCTTCCGCAAAGCGCTCCACCCCAGAACGCCCCGTACGCATATCAGGATGCTTGAAGAGGCGGCGGATTGCCTTGCTTTCCTGATCAGTCGCATCTTCGCTCAGGCGCTCCAAGTCTTTCTGGCTCGCCTTGGCGACATATCCCAGCACGTGCGCAAAGTCGCGCCCGCGCGGATAAGAGCGCGTTGAGGCCATCTCAACATGCAGGCCTGGCATACTCGGCGCGCGCACAGAGAGTTTCGAGAAGTCCTCATAGGACAGCTCACTTGCAACAATCACAGGCTGGAAACTCGCTTGCCGACGCGCATCACGGATCAGGCGGGCTTGCCGCTCTGGCGAGAGCTCGATCTGATCGGAAAGATCTGCAAGCAGACGCGTTAAATCTTCTGCTTGCTCGCGTATAATCGAGACCCGCCCGGCCTGACGGTGTGCTGCCAAAGGCCGCCCAAACCGATCGAGTATGCGTCCGCGCTTTGGCGGTGCAAGATCGAGCCGAACGCCGTTCTCAGCAGCCGCAACTTCGAACCGCTCATGCTCCAGTATCTGCAACTGAAACAACCGTGTGATCAGGCCGCCAAATAACAGACCACCGCCGCCTGCAGCAATTAAAGCGCGGCGGCTAAACATCCCTTCGACCGGACGGCTCTTCATACCCCGCCCCCTGACAAGCCGCGCCTGATCCCAAGGTCAAACAAAGGCGCGATCAGCATCTGCACAATAAGCGTGGCAAAATAAGCTGTCATCAAAGGGATGATTCGAACCGCATGTCCGCTGGAGACCGTTGCCGCAAGCCATACCAGCACCATGCCCAGAAACAGCGTGATAACAGGCAGGCCAAAGCTCAAACTGGGATTGCGGTCAGTATCAAAAGTCTGGCTCACAAGTACCGAAACGCCATAGGTTAAAAGATTGGCAAGCCCATGACTGCCCCAAGGCGCCTGCGAAACATCCTGCGCGAAACCAAAAAAGATCAGGAAGACCATTGGCCCAAACGCCAGACCAGATCGCCCCCAACCAACTGCCGCAATCAAACCGACATATGGCCAAGCCAGCGGCATCCCAAAGACGCTCTTTGGCGTCAAGCCGACCACCCCGATCAGAAGTACGACGACAGCACCTATAACGAGCCGTGTGCGCGGCTTAGCGCCTTCCCAGCGCAAGACAAACATGTCGGCAAACTGCGTCAGCCCATTCATGGCCGCGCCTCATCTTCAAGGCTGGCAACGTTCGTTTCGACCGGATTATCCTCCGGGCGCTCAACCTTCAGCGCAGGTTTCAGCCTGACATAGCTAAGCTGGCCATTAAGCATAGCCAGGTCGACGCGAATATCCTTGCCATCAGCGGCGCGCACCTCGCCAACCACGACGCCGCGCGGGAACAACCCGCCCTCACCAGACGTCAAAATACGCTCTTTGGGTAGAAACGCGCCCTGTTCCGGCAAATCAGTCAGGCGGCCCAGTCCATCGCGGCCCCCAAACATAATCGCGCGAAGCCCGCTGGCTTCACCCATAACCGGAACCCGGCTGTTAAAATCAGTCACTTTCAGAATACGCGAGGACCGCTGGCCAACCTGGACCACCCGCCCGACAAGACCGCGATCATTCTCGGCGAAATACCCAACCTCGACGCCATTCGTGGCGCCAGCATTGGCCAGTAGCGCCTCTGTGAACGGTCCGTTTGTTTCGGCCATAATCCGCGCGGTCACTTCTGCACCGCCAGGCTCACCTTGCATGTTGAGAATGTCTTCATAGACCTCGAGCCGCTCCGCCATGGTCAAAGCCAGCGCCTTATATTGCGCCAGCTCGCGGACACGCGCCTCCAATTCGAGGATACGGCGATCCTTACCGGCCTTACCGCTCATCCGGTCAATCAGACTGGGCCGTGTGACATGGAACAGCTGGTCTGACGCCGCCGTGCGGATCGGCTCAACTCCTTGGCTAAGGCGCGGTGAGGTCTGGAGGAGGAGCAACGCTAACAGCCCGGCAACAGCTATAAAGAAGCCGTACCGCCGGAGCGGGCGCTGCCTGTATCCCTTGCCGCCTAAGCGTGGCATGGGCCTCTTCCTTCCGTTATGGTCCGGCGCTCAGCTAAGCACCAATCATGTCAAACTTCTGGCGATAGAACGTTTTTCATACGCGAGATGTTCTCGAGTACGAATCCACACCCATTCGCCACACATTTCAACGGGTCTTCGGCAATCATTACCGGAAGCCGCGCCTGCTCGCGCAGAACCACATCCAGATTGCGCAGCAAAGCCCCGCCTCCTGTCAAAACAATTCCGCGATCTACAATATCGGCTGAAAGCTCTGGCGGCATGGCCTCAAGCGCTATGCGAACCGCTTCAACAATCTCATTGACCGGATCAGCCAGTGCTTCAGCCATAATCCGCTCATTAATCTCAACTTCGTTCGGCACACCGTCGCCAGTGGCCCGTCCGCGAACTGTGACTGTCATCCCGTCGCTGCCATTTTCAGGCGCAACCGCTGTCCCAATTTGCTTCTTGATCCGCTCAGCCGACATTTCACCGACCAGAATACCCTGATGCTTGCGCAGGTAATTCATGATCGCCTCATCCATCTTGTCCCCGCCGACACGGACAGAGCGCGAGTAGACTTGACCGCCAAGAGACAAAACAGCGACCTCAGTCGTACCGCCGCCAATATCGACGACCATTGAACCCGCAGGTTCTTCAATCGGTAATCCAGCGCCAATTGCCGCTGCGAGCGGCTCGTCAATCAAGTGAACTTCACGTGCGCCCGCTGCAAGCGCGGACTGGTGGATCGCCCGGCGCTCAACATTGGTCGCAGAACTCGGCACGCAGATAATGATCAGCGGTGAAACAAAGGCGCGGCGATTATGCACTTTGCGGATGAAGTGCTTGATCATCTCTTCCGCAACTTCGAAGTCGGCGATCACGCCATCGCGCATCGGACGAATAGCTTCCATATTGAGCGGTGTCTTGCCCAACATCTTTTTCGCATCATCCCCAACGGCATAGACCATTTTACGGCCGCCTTGGTTCATATAAGCAACGACCGATGGTTCATCGAGCTTGATGCCCTGACCCTTCACATAGACCAGCGTGTTCGCTGTTCCGAGGTCAATTGCCATATCTGTGGAGAGTACGCCGAGGAGGCTTCCAATCATTTTACGCGCCGCTTCTGTTCTGGCGTGGCCGATACAAGGCACACGCGGCTATTGTTTGATACCAGCCCCATACCTCAATGCCGTTTACATTCAATTAATGCAAGAGTCACGACACACACTGCGTGTACGGACCGTACATCATGTATGATTGACCGTAATCATTACAGGTGACTAACAATATGGATGCGCCCCCACAAAACCTAACGGAACGGAGCGTTTGATGGTGATTAAACCATCTTACGCTTCAAACGGCGCGCCTCAAGCTTGTTTAGAGCATGGATATAGGCCTTGGCGCTGGCAACCAAAGTATCTGGGTCAGAGGACCGCCCGGTCGCCATAATGCCCTCGCCTTTAAGACGTACACTGACCTCAGCTTGCGCATCTGTTCCACCTGTCACTGCGGCAACGCGGAACAGGTCAAGCTTACCCTGATGCGGAATGATTGTCCGGATCGCATTAAAGACCGCATCCACGGGACCATTTCCCTCGCAGGCGACAGAATGCGCCTCACCATCGACCAGAACAGATAAATCAGCAGTCTGCGGCCCCTCTGACCCGGCCACAACGCGCAGTTTGTCAAAAGATATCCGTTCGCCCATCGCTGACAATTGATCGTCCACCAAGGCCAGAATATCGTCGTCGAAAACATGCTTTTTCTTGTCCGCCAAGGCTTTGAACCGAACAAAAGCCTCGTTCAGCGCCTCTTTGTCCAGCTCATAACCCAGGCTTTCCAGCTTATCGCGGAACGCATTGCGCCCCGAAAGCTTACCCATAACAAGACTAGTTTTTGAAACCCCGACATCTTCAGGTCGCATGATCTCATAGGTTTCAGCATTCTTCAGCATGCCATCCTGGTGAATACCGCTTTCATGCGCGAAGGCATTCTTACCGACGATGGCTTTATTATACTGCACCGGAAAGCCTGTGATCCGGCTGACCATATGGCTGGCGGTGGCCAATTTGGTTGTATCAATCCCGGTCTGGAAAGGCAGCTCATCCTTGCGCACATTAAAAGCCATCACGACCTCTTCCAGAGCCGCGTTACCAGCGCGCTCGCCAAGGCCATTGATCGTGCACTCCACTTGACGCGCACCATTGCTGACACCTGCGATAGAGTTGGCAACTGCGAGCCCAAGGTCGTTGTGGCAATGCGTAGACCAGACCACTTTATCAGAATTTGGAATGGTTTCGCGCAGCGTCCGGATCAAGCGGCCATACTCTTCCGGGTGCGAATAGCCTACGGTGTCAGGGATATTGATCGTGGTTGCGCCTGCAACAATGGCCGCATCGATACACTTGCACAGGAAATCAAACTCCGTGCGGGTAGCATCCTCCGGGCTCCACTCTACGTCATCTACGAGGTTCCGCGCCTGAGCGACAGATCGACCGACAGCTTCCAGAACCGCGTTCGCGCCCATTTTGAGCTTATGCTTCATATGTACCGGACTGGTCGATATAAACGTGTGAATACGTGGCCGCGCGGCATTGCGAACGGCCTCAGCGCAGCGATCAATATCGCCTGGGGTGGAACGCGCCAGCCCACAAATCACAGCTGACTTTGAGCGCCTAGCAATCTCGCTGACGGATTCAAAGTCGCCTTTGGAAGCGGCTGGAAACCCAGCCTCAATGACGTGCACACCCATCGTTTCCAGAAGCTCACCAAGCGCGAGCTTTTCATTATGGGTCATGGATGCGCCGGGGCTTTGCTCGCCATCGCGCATGGTTGTGTCGAAAATTACAATATCTGTGGTGTCGGTCATGATCTGGCCTGAAGGTCTAAGAAGAAGTGAAGGTTTCTTGTCCCCTGGCCGTGGACCTGCGCGTTACAGCGCGGTCGCCACCGGCCAGGGGCCGATAAGCAGCAGTAGAGAAAGGGGCAAAATCTTGCGCATGGAACTGCAATGCGTCGCGCATGCAGAGCTGTCAACAGGCTATTCAGCCCCTAGCGCAATATTATCCCCTTTGGCGCGGCGATGTCGGACATAGAAAAAGCCGCCGAGGAAAACCACAATTGCAGCCAGTGCTGCAATAAGAGCAATACGGAAGTTTCCCTGTACAGCAGCTTCACCAAAGACAATCGTTAAAGTGACCAAGGCAATCTTCGGAAGCACGCCGATTGCCATGCCCCCGAAATAGTGCAAAAATTTCGCCCTTACAGCGCCAAACACCATGTTCACCATCAAAAACGGGCCTGTCGGCACATTCCGTACAATCGCGCTTGCAGCGAAAGCATTGCGGGCAACGAAGTCCGTAAACCGCTTCACCCGGCCCTCGCCAAGGCGCTGAAGGGTCGTTTCCCCAAACGAGCGGCCCAGCCAAAAGGTGATTGTACCTGAACACATTGTCCCAACCCAGGACCAGATCGCCCCCCAAAGCGGCCCAAACGCATAGACAGCGATGCCAATCAGCACGAATTGCGGCACGCCAATAAAGGCGCAGGCACAAAAAGTCAGGATCAATGCCGGAACGCCCCAAGGCCCATCCGCAAAGACAGCAATCGCATCCTCCAAGGCGTCAATGTTCAAGAATTCAGTATATTTGCCAAAGAGAAACAGGCCTAAAACAAAGGCTATGGCGCTTAATGCGCCCCACAGCCCAAGCTTTGATCCTGATGGTTTTGAGGCAGACATGCTTAAACTCTCACTCATGTGTCTTCCCTGCGCTTGAGGTCATCCAAGGTCAAGCATCAGGATCAGAAATGGCTGATTACAGTCTGGCAATCTCACGCAGCTAGGCGCCTGCCAGCATGGCTTCGCTCATCTCCCACAGGCGGTCGGCTTTGGCCTCATCCGTAATCCACTCGCGGGCATGCTCCCAGCCTTGACTGTCAGGGCCTGCGAGTTGGGCAATATCGCAATCTTCACAATATTCACCGCCGCGCCCCTCTAACATCGGCGAGGTCGCCGCCCAGGTTGCCGTCGAAGCGCCCTGCTCCGGGGTTTTGAACATCGCCTCAATCATGGGCGGAATGGTTCCGTCTGGGTTTTTCCAACCAAGTGCGACCATTTCTTCTTCGGGCAGATGGCGTTGTAGCGGTGTAAAAATCCCGCCGGGATGCACCCCAAAGGCGGTGACGCCATATTCGTCCCACTTGCGGTCTGCACCGAGGGCAAAGAGCGCATTAGCAGATTTTGCCTGAGCATAAGCGCCCCATTTGTCATACTCGCTCGTCTGATAGTGCGGATCATCCCAGTTCACATCGCCGCGAATATGCGCGGTTGAGGATAACGCAACCAAACGAGATCCATTGGCCTTTTGCAAGGCTGGCAGCAGACCCACAGTCATTGCCATATGGCCCAGGTGATTGACCCCAAACTGGCGCTCCCAACCCGGACCCACACGGTCTAGCGGGCAAGCCATGATCCCGGCATTATTGATCAGAATATCGAGCGGCCGCCCCGTTCCGACATAGTCACCAGAAAACTTTCGCGTACTCGCCACATCGCCAAGGTCCATGGTCGCAATTTCAATATCACCGGAAACCTGTCCCAGCGCCTCAGCGGCTGCATCCGGGCGGCGCGCGGGCACTGTGACTTTTGCCCCGGCGCCTGCAAGAGCGCGCACGGTTTCAATCCCAATACCACTATAACCCCCGGTTACGACCACATTCTTGCCGCTCAGGTCTAGGCCTTTGAGAACCTCTGCGGCGGGCGTCTTTGCACCAAAGCCAGAGCCGAGCGGTTTTTGATGTTCTGCTGCCATATATTCCTCCATTAGGGGTACGGTGACAGGGCCAAGACTGTCTGGCAAGACTCGACAGAAAAGCGCCTCATTCCTAAGTCATAGTATAACACTGCGTTCACCTGGTGGAGGATCACTGCATGCGTTTTCTGGCTTTGATTGGTTTTTTTGTCTTATGTAGCCTGTCGGCTGCCGCGCAGTTTGGCAAACCCAAGCCAACCCCGAAAAATGCCGCTGAGTATTTTGCTGAGCGCGCACTCGTCGATGCCGGTCGCTTGGCTGAGGGCAGCTATAAAGACGCGCTTGCCGACAGTGACATTGCCAAGCTAGAGCGTTCAGAGGCCCGCCTTGCAGAAGCGTTGGAAGGCTTCACAGCGCTCTGCGAGGATCGCAGCTTGCCGCGTGATCAATGGGCCCGCAACTGCTTCGCTCTCGGACATATGCACCGCAAGGGGCAAGGCACAGAGCAAGATTACGCTGCGGCCAAGATCCACTATGACGCAGCGTGCCTGGAGGGCCGTCACCTTGAAGCCTGCATGCAACAAGCCTACACCTCGCATAAAGGCAGTGCAGGAGAGCGAGACTATGAGCATGCCCGCCTGCTTTATAGCTCAGCCTGTGACCTGCGCCATGCCGGGGCCTGCGCCGGGCTGGGTAATATGCTGTATCGCGGCCTTGGCGGCACAGAGGACCGCCCCAAAGGCACACGCTTAATGCAGGACGCTTGCCGCGACCAATATGAGTGGGCTTGTTCACGCCTCTCCGACTATGGCCTGCCCGTTCGAATTGATAGCTTTTAAACTGGCATTACGGGTTAAGCTGAGCATCCGCCTTAAGGCTCTGTCATTTTTAGATTTTTGCTTGCAGCCCCTCGCCCCTTCGCTACTCTCTGCATAGGCGAATAACCGCCTGTCTATGAAGGGGAATTTCAGACATGACAGATCGCATCAACAAAGCTGATATCGTTAATGATGCAGGCCGCGAAACAGGCGTCCTGAACGGCCAGACAGCCAATCTTGCGCTGGGCGGCGAAACAGCGTCGGGCGACATCATCCTGCGTGATGGCAAAGGCGGTGATACGGTTCACCTTGATGGCGGCGATGCCAATCTGCGACTTGGTGGGCATGGTCACAATGCCGACATCGGCATGTATTCTGATGATGGCAAACTACGAATGCATATCGATGGTGGCAAAGCCAATCTCTACATGGGCGGTGAAGGCGCTGGCGGGGACCTCTCCTTGAAAAACGCGTCTGGTGAGGGAACCGTCCACCTCGACGGCAATACCGCCAACCTGCAAATGGGTGGCGGCGGTGCTTCGGGCGACATTTCACTCCTCTCAGGCACACAGGAACAGACTGTCTTCCTTGATGGCGGCGATGGTAATATGCGCCTTGGCGGCGGTGGCTCAAATGGCGATCTGGCGCTATTCAGTGATGATGGCAAAATGCGCATGCACATTGATGGTGGCCGCGCCAATATTTATGCAGGCGGCGAAGGCGCTGCTGGTGACATCGCGTTGAAAGATGATGCAGGCGATACGATCATCCACCTGGACGCAGGCGACGGCGTGATCCGCATCAAGGGCAAGCATGTAGCAACAGCGGACTTTGTCTTCGCCGCCGATTACCAGCTTAAACCGCTAGCCGATGTCGAGGCTTTCATCGCGCGCAAAGGCCACTTGCCGGGCGTTGCCTCTGCCAAAGAAATGGAAACCGAAGGCGTTGATCTCAATGCCATGAATGGCGTCCTGCTTGCCAAGGTTGAGGAACTAACCCTGCACGCGATTGAGCAGGAAAAGCGCATCAAGGCGCTAGAGGCGAAGCTCACCACGAATTAGATCAAAAATAGCTCGGCAGTGTAGTCTAGTCTGCGCTGCCGGGACCTAGTTTTGTTGGGCTGAAACGTCTGTCTATCAAACCGCCTATCGGCCAACTCAGGGCTAACAGACAGCCTGCAAATGCTCCCATAGAGGTAAAGTAGGCACAAACAACAATAATGAGCGCAATAACAACTTGCGAACGCATCGCCCAGACAGACCGTTTTGTGAGAATGCGCTCATCAGCATCGAGCCCAATCAGGTCAGCCTTGGTGAGGGCATGACCATACATCAAACTCAATATGAAGAATAATACGGCATATCCAAGGTTGAAAATCGCAACGCCATAAGCTGAGGTTTGGTAACTCATTTCACTGGCTTCGAGCGCACTAAAATCCCCCGTCATTGAGGCGATAATGAAGAGAAACAAACTATCGAATATGAACCTCAGCGGATAAGCTAAAAATAGAACGACCAGAAGCAAACCACTGTTCAAGAATACAACTTTGTTATCTGCTAATCCATAGCGTCTAAAAAAAACGAAGTGAGAATTCCAGATAAGCAACAGGATCGCAAACCCGGCGGTTACAGGTATTATGCCCTGCAGGAAGGTCACAAGCTCTGAAAACGTCTGAGGCGGTGTGCCCGTCAATAAAAGCATGCCCAGGGCAAGCGCAAAGACAATGTCCGACAGGTTCTCAATCCGCGTTACATTCTGCCCGCGCCACTCAAACTCTGGATCATGATCCAGATGCTTTGCTGCTGTTTCCCGCATTTCAGACCCTCCGCTATCCAGACCTTAACTCTTGTTTTGAAAAGCTAAAGCCTTGGCATTGGAAATGAGCGCTACGTTAAACCTCAAGCCCGGGACTATATTTCAAAACACCGTTTGGCTTTATGCCTGAGAAAGAAAGCCATTGAACAACCTCACTTGGCAAATCGTGGTAGCTCAGGCGACCATCTGCGACAAATCCAAACCGACAGTAATATTTGGGGTCACCAATCAGAACACACCCCTTTGCCCCTAGGCCTTTAATCAACTCAAGCCCCTGATTGATCAACGCGCTGCCAATCCCGCTTCTTTGTCTCTCGGGCGCCGCTGATACTGGCCCAAGCCCATACCAATGGTCAAAAGTACCGCCAATCTCCACAGGAGAGAACGCCACATGCCCGATAATCTCATCCCCCTCACAAGCCACTAAAGAAACGGTCAAATCACCATCAGAGCGCAGCTTGTTTATACACTCACCCTCATTGCCCCCGCTAAACGGCATCGGTGCGAATGCGCGTTGAGTCAAAGTATAGATAGCATCAAGGTCGACGGCAGTCTCAGGTCGAATAATCATGACATCTATTACCACGGACTAAAGAAAAAGCCCGCACTTTTCAGCCCGGGCTTTCAGAGGTTTGTTTGTCGACGAGCGCCTAAAGTGCGTCCGTCAACTCCGGTACAGCGTTGAAAAGATCAGCGACAAGACCGTAATCAGCAACCTGGAAAATCGGCGCTTCTTCGTCCTTGTTGATCGCAACGATGATCTTACTGTCTTTCATGCCTGCCAGATGCTGGATCGCGCCGGAAATACCGACCGCAATGTAAAGCTCGGGCGCAACGATCTTACCGGTCTGCCCAACCTGATAATCGTTGGGTGCATAGCCTGCATCAACAGCAGCGCGCGAAGCACCGACAGCGGCGCCAAGCTTATCTGCAAGCGGGTTCATCAGACGCTCAAACTCTTCAGCAGAGCCAAGCGCGCGGCCACCCGAAACAATCCGTTTCGCAGCGGTTAGCTCGGGGCGGTCAGATTTCACAACTTCTTCTGAAACGAACGCCGACTTGAATGGGCCAGCAGGCGCATCAACGGTTTCAACCGCAGCAGAGCCGCCGTCGCCCGCCGCCTCAAAGGCCGTACCGCGAACTGTAATGACTTTCTTTGGATCAGCCGAGGTGACGGTCATGATCGCATTACCGGCATAGATCGGACGCTCAAACGTGTCCTGACCTTCAATTCCTGTAATGTCAGACAGCTGCATAACGTCTAGTTTCGCGGCGATACGCGGTGTTACGTTCTTACCCATAGTGGTAGCTGGAGCCATCAAAGCATCATAGCCGTCCATCATCGGAACGATCAGAGCTTCCATCGCTTCTGCGAGTTGCTTTTCATAAGCGTCGCCATCAGCGTGAAGCACCTTGCGAACGCCTGCAATCTTTGCAGCGGCCGCCGCAACATCGCCGGCGCCTTTACCCGCGACCAGAACATCAACGTCGCCGCCAAACTTGGCCGCAGCCGTTACGGTCTTTGCGGTTGCATCGCTTAGCGCTGCGTTGTCGTGATCAGCAATAACCAGAACAGCCATTATACAGCTCCTGCAGTTTTGAGTTTATCAACCAGGGTCGTAACATCTTCGACCTTCTCACCAGCTTCGCGCACCGGCGGCTCAGTGACCTTCACAACCGTGAGGCGCGGCGAGATATCGACAGCGTAATCTTCTGGCGCCTTCATATCGATCGGCTTTTTCTTAGCCTTCATGATGTTTGGCAAAGACGCATAGCGCGGCTCGTTCAGGCGAAGATCAACCGTCACGATGGCTGGGCCTTCGAGGGCAACTGTTTGCAGGCCGCCATCCACTTCGCGGGTGACATGAACTTTACCGCCATCAGCTTTGACTTCTGAGGCAAAGGTGCCTTGCGGCCAATCCAACAGTGCGCCAAGCATCTGCCCGGTCTGGTTGCTATCATCGTCAATCGCCTGCTTACCCAGAACGACCATGTCCGGGGATTCCTCAGCAACGACTTTGGCAAGCAGTTTTGCAACGCCAAGTGGCTCAACGGTCTCGTCTGTCTTGATCAGGATGCCGCGATCCGCGCCCATTGCGAGCGCTGTACGGATAGTTTCCTGAGCCTGCTGCGGCCCAACGGATACGGCGATAATCTCTGTCACAGATCCAGCTTCCTTCATGCGGACAGCTTCTTCGACAGAAATTTCGTCAAATGGATTCATAGACATTTTGACATTGGCCAGATCGACACCGGATTGGTCGGACTTCACCCGAACCTTCACGTTATAGTCGATGACCCGTTTGACAGGTACGAGAACCTTCATCGGCGACTCCCAAGTAATAGATGGTTTTAGTTGCTTCGCAGGTAGCAGTCCGACCGGGAAACGCAAGGCTTACCTTGACGTGAAGGTCAATTTGGCGCGCCTTTTTGTAAGGCTTTTCTAAAACCCTGCAGGTTTTGGAAGGCCCGGAGATTGCAGACAGATGGCATTAAACCGCATCCCCATCTCTTCCGCATCAACCAATTTTTTCACCCCGGCATAAAGCGTTTCAGCTTCTTCTGGATGTAATTTGGCGAGCTGGTTGAGCCGCGCTTCTGCGCCCAGCGAAAGCAGAAAATGACCTTGTGGCACAGGTCCCGAAACCGACAACCCTTGCGCCTCCGAGATATGCCTTAACTGCGCAAAATCCACATCGACTGTCAGATCACAAACGCCAGGCTCTGCCAGCGGGTCCACTTGCTCGCCATCCTTATACGCCCGCAATGTATCCTCTGGTGTGCGATCTACTGGCCCATAATCGACCAGTAGAACCGACCCGGCGCAGCGACTGAACAAATCGCCCAGCACTGTTACCAACACATCGAGCCCCGGCTGCACCTCACAGCTCTCTTCACAGCCATCAAAACCTGGCAGCGGCGGAACTGGCGTCTTGCTCAGGCCAAAGTACAGCACGCCCTCGCCGTCGGCGCCAACCAGCCGCTCATGCCAGCCCGCTTCAGACTTGG
>CAZGVG010000025.1:0-28583 GCA_964528975.1 uncultured Hyphomonas sp. | reverse complement strand
TCGGAACATTTCCTCAGCGTCAGCGCTGTGATCAGTCATCCCGAAATCTATTCGTGATCGGATAGCGCCGGTCGCGGCCAAAATTCTTACCGCCGACTTTAACCCCGGGAGGCGCCTGCCTGCGTTTGTACTCAGCAATATAGAGCAAGTGCTCAATCCGCCGGACAACTGCTTCATCGTGACCGCGCGCGAGCAAATCATCCACATCGGCTTCCTGATCGACAAGGCCGCGCAGGATATCGTCAAGCACCTCATAAGGCGGCAGGCTGTCATCATCGCGTTGGTCTTCACGCAGCTCGGCACTTGGTGGCTTGGTGATGATACGCTCCGGGATCACTTCGCCAGATGGCCCAAGCGCGCCTTGCGGCACAGCGGTGTTGCGCCATTTGGCCAGCTCAAACACTTCGGTTTTGTAGAAGTCTTTCAGCGCATTATAGCCGCCGCACATGTCGCCATAGAGCGTCGCATATCCAACTGCCATCTCAGACTTGTTGCCTGTCGTCACGACCATGTGGCCGAACTTGTTGGAGAGCGCCATTAACGTGACAGCGCGCAGGCGCGACTGGATGTTTTCTTCGGCTGTGTTGGGTTCAAGGCCAGCAAATTGCGGTTCCAGCATCTCACCCAGAGCACTAACACCCGGCGCGATATTGATCGTGTCATACTTTGCGCCAAGCGCGCGGGTGCAGGCCATTGCGTCTTCGAGGCTATGATCGGAGGTATATTTGCTAGGCAGCATCACGCACCAAACCCGATCCGGCCCAAGCGCATCCACGGCGATGGCAGCCGTCAACGCACTGTCTATACCGCCGGACATACCGAGCACCACGCCGGGAAAGCGGTTCTTATTAACATAGTCGCCGAGCGCGAGAACGGCCGCGATATATTCCGCCGCCCAGCCCGAGCGATCAGCGGTGCAACCTGTACCAAGCCCAGTGAAGACCCCGTTCTGAAACGTGACCATCGCCGTTCCGGTTTCAAACTGGCCAACCAAGCCGCAGCGCTCGCCATGGGTGGAGTTTGTGGCATAGGAGGCTCCGTCAAAAACCAGTTCATCCTGCCCGCCGCATTGATTGACGAAAAGATACGGGAGATTGAGATCACTCCAGCGGTCAAAGGCCGAAGACCGCTCTTCCTGAATGCTGCGCCGCCACGGCGAGGCATTGGGCGCGATGAGGAGTTCAGCGCCCGCTGCAGCAATTGCGCGGGGTACTTTTTCAAACCAGAGGTCCTCACAGATGGCAAGGCCAAGCTTCACGCCGCGAAACTGATAAACGCGGTGCGCTCCGCGCCCAGCATCGAAGATACGCTTCTCATCAAACACGCCATAATTAGGCAGCTCACGCTTATTATAGCGCCCGGCAATCTTCCCGTCAGCGAGGAGCAACGCTGAGTTATAGAGCTTACCGCGCGCCGCCCAAGGTGAACCGATGACAACTCCAGGGCCTGTCTTGGTAGCTTTGGCGAGCGTCTTGATCGCCGCCATGGAAAGCTCGACCGCGCTAGGTTTCAGGACCAAATCCTCAGCGGGGTAGCCCAGAATGAAAAGCTCAGAGAAGACAACCAGATCAGCGCCCTGCTCTACCGCGTCGGCCACAGTCTTTTTGGCCAGCTCAAGATTGCCGCTAATATCCCCGACAACAGGATTAAGCTGGGCGGCGAGAATTTTCAGCGTCTTGGTCATGGCTTGCAGTTAGGAAGTTTTGCCGCGCGTGACAATCACTGCGCGCTGTCACACAGTGCCGCGATGGGGACATCACTCAATATTGCGATTTGCGGGGCAGGTATTAGCGGGCTTGCCAGCGCGATCCTGCTCGCTCGGGCAGAGCATAAAGTTCGCATATTTGACCAGTTCGAGGCGCCGCGCCCGATTGGCTCTGGGCTGATGCTGCAGCAGACTGGGCTCGCTGTGCTAGGCCAGCTTGGTTTGCGGGATCAGGTCGAGGCGCTAGGCAGCCGGATTGATCGGCTGTGGGGCCTGACAACACCCTCCATGCGTCCGGTTCTGGATGTGCGCTATGCGAAGTGGAAGCCAGAGCTATACGGGTTGGGCGTGCAACGGGGCATGGTGTTTGATCAATTGCTGGCGGCGGCTCTGGAGAGCGGGGTTGAGCTTGTGCCTTCAACTGAGATTACAGGGGTTGAGGCGAGGTCTGGTATGATCCACACCCCCAAGGGCGATATGGGTCCGTTCGATCTGGTGGTTGATGCGCTGGGGGTGCGGTCGCCGCTGACACAAGCACCGCGAAAAGAGCTGCCCTATGGCGCGCTGTGGGCAACACTGCCTTGGCCAGAAGACAGCGCGTTTGATGCCACTGCGCTGGAGCAGCGCTACAAATCAGCAAGCCGGATGACAGGCGTCATGGCATCCGGGCGCGCGCATACAGACGCGCCGCTCAGCCTGACCTACTTCTGGTCAATTCGAGCCGATGAAGAAACGCGTTGGCGGCAGGCCGATCTTGAGGCCTGGAAGGCTGAAGCCGCTCGCCTATGGCCTGAAACACGCGGGCTGCTAGACCAATTCGACAACCACGACGCGCTGACCTTTGCGCGGTATCGCCATCGCACGCACCGCAAGCCGATCTCAGGACCGCGCCTGGTTCATATTGGTGATGCCTGGCACGCGGCGTCCCCTCAGCTTGGGCAAGGCGCGAATATGGCATTGCTTGACGCCTGGGCGCTTTGTGAAGCCATTCGAACGAGACCGACCGTTATAGATGGGCTGAGTCATTACCTGCACCTCAGGAAAGATCACGTTCGCCTATACCAAATTATGACCTGGCTGTTCACGCCGGTCTATCAAGGTGATAGCCGCATACTGCCCTGGCTTAGAGATTGGCTGGCCGCGCCGCTGAGCAAACTATGGCCTGCTCCGGCTTTACTGGCAGCAATGGTAAGCGGGTCTATTGGACGGCCGCTCAAACGGCTTGGCCTTGAGAAGGTGCCCTAGCGGTTCGGGTCAGCCTTGCCGCCTTTCAGGATAAAACGGCGGTCGCAATACTTACAGACAATTACGTCTTCTTTGCCCATCTCATACCAGACTTTCGGGTGGCCCAATGCACCGCCGCCGCCATCACAAGACACTTTGCGGCTTTCAACAATGAACGTTTCCGGGTGATCAAAAGAAGGCGTAAGAGACATGGGACCTCGGGATAAGCCGCGTGTTGAAGATGTTTCAGCCGTGCTAGGCCGCAGCGCGATAAGCGTCAATGCGCGCTTCTGGTTTCAGGCTCACTAGCCCCTGCGCTCAAACGTGCCTATATGCATCCATCGACCGTCCAAGGAGCCTCCATGTCGCAACCAGACTATGCCATTGAAGCCATTGGGCTTGAGAAAACCTATCGGGCTTCAGGCAAGCTGCCGGAGATGAAAGCGCTCAAGGGCATCGACCTGAAGATCAAACGCGGCAGCATCTTTGGCCTGCTCGGCCCCAACGGCGCGGGCAAGTCGACTTTTATCAATATCCTGGCCGGGCTTGTCACCAAGACAGGCGGTACGGCGAAGATTTGGGGCCTCGACATTGAGAAACACCCCAGATCATCCCGCGCGGCAATTGGTGTCGTGAACCAGGAAATCACCATGGACCCGTTCTTTACGCCAATCCAGGCGCTAGAGCTGCAAGCGGGCTATTACGGTGTACCGAAAGCCGAACGGCGGAGTATGGAAATCCTGACGGCAGTTGGCCTGGACGATAAGAAAGACGCTTATGTGCGCCAGCTATCGGGCGGGATGAAACGCCGGCTGATGGTCGCGAAAGCCCTTGTGCATAACCCACCAGTCCTTATTCTGGACGAACCGACCGCAGGCGTGGATGTTGAGCTGCGCCGCTCACTCTGGGCCTATGTCCGCGAGTTACATGCCAATGGCACCACGATCATTCTGACAACGCACTATCTCGAAGAAGCCGAAGAGCTTTGCGACGAGATCGCGATCATCTCTCATGGCGAAGTTCTGGCCCAAGAGCCGACCCCGCAATTGCTCTCACGTCTCGATCAGCGCCTGTTGAAGATCACACCGCGTGAGGCGCTTAGCGCTGTTCCAGCAAGTCTATCCAAACTGGATGCAAAGCTTACCGATGATGGCACCCTGTGCATCACGTTCCGCAGTTCTGAGGTTGGGATTGGCCGCCTTCTGGAACAGGTTCGTGAAGCTGGTATCGGCGTGGCTGACCTCTCAACGGAACAGCCTAATCTTGAAGATGTCTTCGTTGCGATGACAACTGAGGCGGCGTAAACCAAGTCTGTCCAAGGACTTCCCGCGCCGACACCCCTTTGCAGTCGGGATCGGCGCGTTACATTAAAGGTATGAACCTCTCATCCAATACCGCCCTTGAGCCGTTTCGCGAAACCGTTCGCGCCTTTTTCGAGACCGAGTACCCACAAGACATTCGTGCAAAAGTTGCGACGGGAGCGAGCCTGACGACCGCAGAAGTTCGCAAGTCTGAGATGGCGCTCGGCGCGAAAGGCTGGCTCGCCAGCGCCTGGCCAAGCGAATATGGCGGTCCAGGCTGGAGCCTGGAAGAGCAATACATCTTTGATGAGGAGTTGGAACGCGCCGGGGTCCCAACTGTCACGCCGATGGGCGTTATCTATGTTGGACCAATCCTCTATACGTTTGGCTCGAACGCGCAGAAAGAAAAATGGCTGCCCGGCACGCGCGATGGGTCTCTGGGGTGGGCACAAGGTTACAGCGAACCAAATAGCGGGTCTGATCTTGCTTCCCTTCAATTCTCGGCCAAGCGCGATGGCGACGAGTATATCCTCAACGGCACCAAGATCTGGACCAGCGCCGCCCAGCATGCCAATTGGATCTTCCTCTTGGCGCGGACCTCAAAGGAAGAGAAAAAACAACAAGGTATCAGCTTCATCTGCTGCGAAATGGACCGTGAGGGCGTCACGCTCAATCCGATCATCACGATTGATGGCAAACATGCTCTGAACTCTGTGACCTTTGAGGATGTTCGTGTCCCCGCCGACTATCTGATCGGTGAAGAGGGTAAAGGTTGGACCTATAGCCAGTACTTACTGGGCTTTGAGCGCACGTCCTATGCGCGGATCGGCGGTAAGCGAAAGCAGCTTCAGCATATCCGCGCGCTGGCTCAGGCTGAACCGACAGGCGGTAATACACGTCTCATTGATGATGATGCTTTCGGCGCGCACCTTACTGCAGCCGATATGGCGGTGGACGGCCTTGAAATGACGGTCCTTCGCGTGCTTTCAGCGGTGAAAGATGGCGGCAGTCCGGGTAAGGAAGCGTCCATCATCAAAATTCTGGCCACGGAAACAGCGCAGCAAATCACCACGCTGTATCTTGAAGTCGCGGCGAATGCAGGCCTGCGCAAGTTCGAAGATAGTGTTAGCCCAGACTGGTCAGGCGACATGGCCTATGCTGCGCCGGGGGTCTCTACTTATTTTGGAGCACGCGCCCAAAGCATCTATGGCGGCACCAATGAAATCCAGAAGAATATAATCGCAAAACGCGTGCTTGGACTGTAAATCAAACTTAATAGTCACTTAAGACGCCGCGCGAAACTAAGCGCAGCTAGGCAAAGCTATATTTGGACCCTGTCTTTAAACCTCTCGCATCTAGGGGCAAAGGCAAAATGCCATCCCCGTTAGATGGGTACTTTGGTTGAATGCCACGCGGACATGCCTTTCGGAGCAATGAAGACGGCAGCGTCATGCCGATCTTCATGCTATCCTTGACGGCTATTCTGGCACTCGTTGGGGCATCAATTGCGCTCAATATCGACACGGGCGCAGCCAACAATTTGCAACACACAGCCGATACAGCCGCGATTGGTGGAGCGACGGCTTTTGTGAGCTCTTCATCGCCAAAACTTGAGGATCGGATCGCAGACGCAAAGGCGCAAGCCAGCCGATTTGCGGAAGAAAATGCAGTTTATAAAGTTGCTGCTTTTGATCTGGTCAGCGCCTCTGAAGATGAATACGGCCAACACCTTAAGCTTGAGGTTGAAGTTGCTTTCGAACCTGCAAATGCCGCGGCAAAGATGGCCGGGCGCAATGCTAATGTGAAAATGAGCCGCCGCGCGGTTTCGGAGGCAACATGGGGCTTCCCGCTTTGCCTGTTTGCATTGTCGACCGAGGGTGAAGCTTTTTCGCTCTCCGATAATGCTGCTTATTCCTCCAAAAATTGTATCGTCTGGAGCAATTCCTCAGATATGAAGTCCTTAAACTTCAAAGGCGGATCAGCCAAAGCGCACTCACTCTGTACAGCAGGCGGCTCTTTCGGTGCGACAAGATCAACACCATCCCCGAAGACGCAATGCGCAGCGATCCCTGACCCTCTGAGTTCTTGGGCACCCCCGACACCGGGTAAATGCCCAGCAGGTGGAAGCGTAGATCCGGCTGATTTGGTCGGAATGGCCAACCAGCTTGATGATATCCTGAAAGTCGATTTTGAACCCACACGGTTTATGGAAGAACATACTGAGCTATTGCTGGTGCTAGAGCACATGGATAAAGGCGGCTGGAATGGGAAAGGCCCTAAAGGCTTGGCCACGATTGCAGCTCAAGTTGCTGAAATCGCTGCGATTGAAAGCGAACTCTCAGGCTTCAATAACCTGAACCAGTATTTCAAGGGCCATGATTACTTCAACCTGGCCAATAATACGCTTGATAATCAAGGCCGTCTCAACGCCGGTGCAGGCCAAGGCAGAACGCTTGCAGAAGAGGCGCAGCTTCTGGGCCTCTTCGATAATTCCGACCCTGCTGATTATGCAGGCGATACCTATGTCGATACGCCCACAGTCATTCTGACCCCGGGTACGTATTGCGGGCTGGATATCGCAAAAGGTCATGTAAAGTTCGAGCCAGGCACCTATCATATCAAGGATGGTCCCTTGATTGTGCGCCGCCGGGCGACGCTGACCGGAGAAGGCGTCACAATCATTATGTCAGGCCAGAATGCCTTTTTCGGCGTTCTGGATGAGGCCCGCCTAACGCTTAGCGCGCCAATCAGTGGGTCTCTCGCCGGATTTGCCCTGACCGAAGATAAAAGCCGCACTTATAGCAAAGCAGGCCTCAGCTTACCCAATCTGCCTCAACTTGGCTTGCTGGATCGTCCGCTCTCGCGATTGACAGGCTCTGGCGTCATTGATGCCATCGGAACGATTTATCTACCCGGGCATGATCTGAAAGTGACAGGAAATGGTGCCGGCAAACAGATCTCGCCGCTTCTACAGATCGTCGCCAACACCGTTAGTATGAGCGAGAATGGCCAGATCAGTATTGTCTATGACGAAGAGAAAACCAAAGTTCCGGCTGGTCTGAAACCAGAGCGCTATGCTCGACTTGTTGAATAGGCTCTGCGTGACGGCCGACTAGATATGATTAGGCGAAGACACAAGCACAGCTAAAATTCCTATTCAGATCAATTGTATGGCTAATAGCTGTTTACATTCGCAATAGAAACTTAACGCACTCTATCAAAGCTATATTTGCATCTTGTCTCTAAATCCTCATCGGTCGGGACATGGGCAAAATGTTGTCCCGCATAGATGGGACAGTTTTAATCAATGCCACGCGGATACAAATTCGGGAGAAACGAAGACGGCAGCGTGATGCCGATCTTTATGCTGTCTTTGACCGCAATTATGGCGCTGGTCGGGGCGAGCATCGCTCTGAGCATTGATACGAAAGCCGCCAATAATCTGCAGCATACGGCCGATGCGGCAGCCCTCGGTGGTGCAACAGCTTTTCTGTATTCTGCCTCCCCAAAACTGGAAGACCGCCTCAGTGCAGCCAAAGCTCAAGCTTCTGTACTTGCGACAGAGAATGCCGGCTACAAGCTCTCTGACTTCGATCTTGGTGCGGTCAGTGAAGACGACTACGGGCAGAACCTGCAATTAGAGATTGAAGTTGAGTTCAAGCCTGCCAATGCGGCCGCGAAAATGGCAGGTCGAAATGCTAATGTTGAAATGAGACGCCGCGCCGTCGCCGAAGCGGTTTGGGGTTTTCCACTTTGTATGTTGTCTCTTGCAACGGATGAAGCTGGCTTGTCATTGACGGGTAGAGGAACCCTCACGGCGCCGAATTGTGCAATCTGGTCGAACTCCGCCGCCTCGAACAGCATCTATATTGATGATGCAGCGAGCATTGAGGCACGATCCTTATGCGCTGTGGGCGGTGCAGGCGGTGGGAGTGTTGCGCTGGCCAAGCCAAAGCCGAGTATCAGCTGCGAACCTATTCCGGACCCGGTTGCCAGTTGGGTTCCACCGACACCCGGTAAATGTGATACGATTGGTGGTTTCACATTCTCAAACGGGGGGATCAGCGCAGATCTAAGCCCCGGCGTTTTCTGCGGTGGGCTTTGGGCGACCAAGGACAAAGTGAATCTCAATCCCGGCGTCTATTACATCAAAGACGGACCGCTAGTTTTGAACGGGTCAGACGAACTCATCGGTGAAGGCGTGACCTTCATCATGTCGGGCCGCAATGCTGGGGTTCAAATCCGAGGCGATGGCATCTTGCGCTTGACGGCGCCGGTCGATGGCCCCCTTGCTGGCATTGCGCTAGCTGAAGATCGCACAACCCACAAGGCCAGCCTCATGGCCGCATTCGCAGCGCGAAGAAACGGGACGGAAGTCGAAAAAGAAGAACTGGTTTCGACTGTAACTGGAAATGGGCAAATTCACATTGAAGGCCTGATCTATCTTCCCAATCAGACCATCGAAATTACTGGAAACGGCTGGGGTGAGAAGTCTTCGCCCTATCTACAGATCATCGCTAACAGAATCGACATTTCACAACTGGGCGCTTTGTATATTGACTTCAATCCTAGCGCGACCTCGGTACCTGTTGTTATCCAGCCTGCGCGCGAGGCACGCCTCGTTGAATAAATTTGTCCTGAAACGTCTAAGCCTGTATTTTTTATCCGATTTATCTTGCCCCTGATACCGACTCCCCGCTATAGGCCACCCGTTTGCCTGCGCTGAAGTCAAGAGGATCAAGAGAATGCCGAAACGTACTGACATCAAGTCCATTCTCGTTATCGGTGCTGGTCCTATCATTATCGGGCAGGCTTGTGAGTTCGACTATTCAGGCGTGCAGGCCATCAAAGCTCTTAAGGATGAAGGCTACCGGGTAATCCTCGTCAATTCGAACCCGGCCACGATTATGACCGATCCGGGTCTTGCTGACGCAACCTATATCGAGCCAATCACGCCGGATTTTGTCGAAAAGATCATCGAGGTTGAAAAGCCCGATGCGCTTTTGCCAACTATGGGCGGACAGACCGCTTTGAATTGTGCCCTCGCCCTTGAACAGGCGGGGGTTCTTTCTAAGCACGGCGTAGAACTGATCGGCGCCCGCGCAGACGCGATTGAAATGGCTGAAGATCGCAAACTGTTTCGCGAAGCTATGGACCGGATCGGTCTGGAAAACCCGGTCGCAACCATCGTCGACTCGCCGAAGAATGAAGATGGTAGTTATGATCGGATTACCGGTCTGAAGAATGCGATGGACGCACTGGATATGGTTGGACTGCCAGCGATCATCCGCCCGGCCTTCACCCTTGGCGGCACAGGCGGAGGGGTAGCCTATAACAAGACCGAGTATGAAGAGATTTGCCGCTCTGGCATTGCCGCCTCGCCGGTGGCTCAAATCCTTGTGGATGAGAGTCTGCTGGGCTGGAAAGAATATGAGATGGAGGTTGTGCGCGACACAGCCGACAATGCCATCATTATCTGTGCGATTGAAAATATTGACCCGATGGGCGTGCATACCGGCGACTCGATCACGGTTGCGCCTGCTTTGACCCTGTCGGATCGTGAGTACCAGATTATGCGCAATGCCTCTTTGGCGGTACTGCGCGAGATTGGCGTCGAAACCGGTGGATCAAACGTACAGTTCGCTGTGAACCCTAAAGACGGGCGTCTGGTTGTCATTGAGATGAACCCGCGGGTCAGCCGCTCTTCCGCGCTCGCCTCAAAAGCCACAGGCTTCCCGATTGCCAAGATCGCAGCGAAGCTTGCAGTTGGTTATACACTCGATGAGTTGGACAATGACATTACAGGCATCACGCCTGCTTCCTTCGAGCCTACGATTGATTATGTCGTGACGAAGATTCCCCGCTTTGCCTTTGAAAAGTTCGAAGGCGCAGAGCCACTTCTCACCACAGCGATGAAATCTGTCGGCGAAGCGATGGCCATTGGCCGTAACTTTCAGGAAAGCCTGCAAAAGGCGCTTTGCTCACTCGAAACCGGACTGACAGGCCTCAATGATGTTGAGTTCAGCTCTGAAGATGCCCTACGCGGCGCGCTTGGCAAACAGACGCCAGATCGCCTTCGCAATGTGGCGCAGGCTTTCAGACAAGGCTTTAGCGTTGAAGCGGTCAACGATATTACCAGTATAGACCTGTGGTTCTTGCGGCAAATCGCTCAAATTGTCAGCGTTGAAGCCGGGGTAAAACGCGATGGCCTGCCGACAACAAAGCGGGCAATGATAGACCTCAAGGGTATGGGCTTTTCTGACGCAAGGTTAGGGGAACTCGTCGGACAATCGGAAACAGATGTTCGTGCCAGTCGCCACGCGCTGAACGTGCGTCCTGTCTATAAACGCATCGACACCTGCGCAGCAGAATTCGCCGCCAGGACGCCCTATCTCTACTCAACCTATGAGCACGCCGCATACGGTCAGGCGGAGGCCGATTGTGAAGCGCTTCCATCAGAGCGTCAAAAAGCAATCATCCTGGGCGGCGGCCCGAACCGGATTGGGCAAGGCATCGAATTTGACTATTGCTGCTGCCATGCGGCCTTCGCGATGGAGGATATTGGCATTGAGAGCATCATGGTGAATTGTAATCCGGAAACGGTTTCAACCGATTATGACACCTCTGATCGGCTCTATTTTGAACCTTTAACGCTGGAGCATGTCTCAGAAATTATCGCCAAAGAACAAGGCGCTGGAGACCTCTCTGGCGTGATTGTTCAGTTTGGCGGCCAAACACCGCTAAAGCTTGCCCAACCGCTCAACCAGGCGGGTGTCCCTATCCTTGGGACCAGCCCAGACAGTATTGATCTGGCCGAAGACCGCAAACAATGGGCCGCCCTACTCTCTGATCTTGGCATCCAGCAACCGCCTTCCGCGACCGCGCATACGTTGGAGGAAACGCTCAACATGGCGCAGACCCTTGGTTATCCGGTCATGCTGCGCCCGTCGAATGTGCTGAGCGGTACAGGTATGCGGATTTGTAATGATGATGAGGACGTCAAAGCCTATGCGGCATACGCACTGGAAGTGTCGGGCGGCGAAGCGCTCTTCCTTGACCGTTATCTTTCCGATGCCATCGAGGTTGACGTTGACGCCCTCTGCGATGGTGAGAATGTGCATGTTGCCGGCATCATGGAACATATTGAAGAAGCGGGCGTCCACTCTGGCGATAGTGCGTGTGCCCTGCCGCCCTATACGCTTGCGCCTGCTATCATTGGGCGTCTGACAGAGCAGACCATTGCGCTGGCGAAAGCGCTCAAGGTCCGCGGCCTGATCAATATCCAGTACGCTGTCAAAGATGACCAGATTTATGTCCTTGAGGCCAACCCTCGCGCCAGTCGCACCGTACCTTTTGTTGCAAAAGCGGTCGGCGCACCGATTGCCAGTATTGCGGCGCAAATCATGGCAGGTGAACCTTTGACCAAGTTCGACTTGCGCCACGCCAAAGCCAACCGCGTGGCGGTCAAGGAGGCGGTCTTCCCGTTCGCGCGGTTCGCGAATGTCGATCCGATCCTTGGTCCGGAAATGCGCTCCACCGGCGAAGTTATGGGCTGGGATGATGATTTTGGAACGGCTTTCTTGAAAGCCCAGATTGGCGCAAGCGTGACCCTGCCCAGCACTGGAACAGCCTTTGTGTCTGTTCGCGAAGCTGACAAGGCAGGCATTCTTGAACCCACCAAGAGCCTGGTTGAGATGGGTTTTGACATTGTCGCAACCTCGGGCACAGCCGCCTATTTGCAAGACAATGGCATCGAGACCCGTATTGTGCGCAAAGTCATCGAGGGCAAACCAAATATCGAAGATGATATGATCAACGGTGCGATTGATCTGGTTTTCAATACAACCGAAGGTGCGCAGTCTCGTAAAGACTCGAAATCTATGCGCAGAACCGCTCTGATCCAGAACATTCCATACTTCACAACCCTATCTGCTTCACGTGCGGCTGTGAAAGCCATCCGGGCCAAGCGCGAAAAGCCGCTCTCAGTCCAAGCCTTGCAGAACGCTTAGGCCGCCACCACTTGACCTTTTAGCATTTTGATCGGACCTTCCGTCCAGTAATAGTAATGGTATAAATTCTGATGCAACGAACACCTATGACCGCCGAGGGCCATGCGGCTCTTGATGCAGAGCTTAAAAATCTGAAATCCGTTGAACGCCCGGCTGTAATTCAAGCCATCTCTGTCGCGCGCGAACATGGCGATCTTTCCGAAAACGCCGAATACCATGCCGCAAAAGAAAAGCAGTCTTTTATCGAGGGGCGTATCCTCGAGCTTGAGGACAAGCTTTCGCGCGCAGACGTAATTGATATGGCCAAGGTCAAAGGCGACCGGATCGTCTTTGGCGCAACTGTAACGATCATTGATGTCGATACAGAAGGCGAGTCGACTTACCGTATTGTCGGTGAGGATGAAGCAGACATCGCACATGGCAAAGTGTCGAACACATCACCAATCGCGCGAGCCCTGATTGGTAAAAGTGTTGGCGATGAGGCTGAGGTCGCGGCTCCGGGTGGGGCCCGCGTCTATGAAGTATCGGATGTAAAATACCTTTAGCCCCCTACTCGCGCCCGGCAAACTCTGGCAGGGCTAATCAAATGAGCAATTCAGGACAGCCCATCGGACCCTCAGTCTGGGCCGTAAGTGACGGCCGCGCTGGTAATGCCGCTCAGGCGCGCGCGATCATTTCTGCCCTGTCCGAAACGCGCCGCTGGATGCAAATTGGCCATATTCCAGGCCAAGGGCATCGCTCAGACGCTTTGACACTAAGCCCTGGTATTCCCTGGACATGGCTGCCAGGTGCGAACTGGCCTGCCCCTCGCCTTGCTCTACCAAAGGCCCAGCGTCAGGCCCTAACCAGTCCCTGGCCAACCCTCTGGATTGCCGCAGGCAGGCGCAGCGCCCCCTATACTGCGAGCGTTCGCAACTGGAGCGGCGGTCAGACTTTTAGCGTACAGATCCTTGATCCGAAAACAGACTCAGCCAAGTTCGACCTCGTCATAGTGCCGGAGCATGACGTGCTGTCGGGGGACAATGTGATAAAGACAACTGGGTCTCCAGCGCATTTTTCCGAAGACAGGATTGAAGAGGCTGGTCAACTCTTCGCAGACTTAGCTGATGCGCGCGGCAAAAGCGCTGTTGTCATTCTTGGCGGCGACTCCAAAACGCACAAATTCACGAAATCAACAGCAAGTGCTTTGATATCTTCATTGGAGAGGCTGGCAGCCGAGGGCTGGCGATTGCGGATCACGACATCACGGCGGACCCCCGTATCAGTGGTCGCTGATATGCGTGCGCTCGCAAATAAGGTCGGGGCTTTGTTCTGGTCCGGAGAGAATGACGGGCCGAACCCTTATCTAGGCTGGTTGTTGTACTCCGATGCCGCCATTGTGACCGAAGACAGCGCCAATATGCTGTCGGACGCCGCATGGCATGGCTTACCAGTCCACATTGCCCGGCTCAGCGGCAAAGCCCCCAAGTTTGATCGGTTGCACCAAAGCCTGATTGATCACGGAGCCGCGCGTTGGTTCGAAGGCGCCCTCTCGCAATGGCAGTATGAACCGCTGCGCGAAGCTGGGCGCGTCGCTGATATTATTATAGAAAAACTGCTTGAGCGTTATCCGCAGCCGGCTCTACACAATTTACGACAGGACCAAACGCCCGCGCCCGATTGGCTTTAGATCGACACTGCCTGACGTGCAGGCTCAGCCTGAACATCTTCCGCATCTGTTTCGAAGCACCAAGCCTCAGGATGCTCAAACAGGGCGCGCACCAGCTTGTTATTCATCGCATGACCCGGCTGGTGAGCCGCATAGATACCCGCAATGGGCGCGCCTGCCAGCATCAAATCGCCAACGGCGTCCAAGAGCTTATGACGGATAAACTCATCGTCGCTGCGCAAACCTTCAGGATTGATAACATCGTCGCCATCGATCACGACCGCATTATCCAGCGAGCCACCGCGTGCCAGCCCCATGGCTTTCAAGGCTTCTACGTCTCTCGCAAAGCCAAACGTACGGGCAAATGCAATGTCACGCGCAAACAGACCGGGCATGAGCCGCATGGCCATTTGCTGTGTGCCAATCGCTTTCGTTTGAAACTCAATCTTAGCCTTAAGGGTCAGAACCTTGTCTTTACTTGGACTTAGGCAAGCCCACTTCACACCGTCTTCAACCTTGATCTCTTCGAGAATGCGAATACGGCGACGCAGGGCGGTTTGTTCCTGTATTCCAGCATTGTAAAAAAGCTCGCAGAAGACAGCAGATGAACCATCCATGATCGGAACTTCAGGACCATCAATCTCGACAACGAGATTATCCACGCCCATGCCTGCACAAGCGGCCAGGAAGTGCTCAACGGTTGCAATGCTCTCACCGTCTTGATTGGTCAGAGTGGTGCCAAGCTGAACCTCGGTGACGGCATCGCCGCGCGCCGGGATATCAGACCCGATACTCAAATCTGTCCGGCGAAACCGGATGCCGGTATTTACAGGGGCGGGCTTGATGACCATTCGGGCGCGTACGCCTGAATGAACGCCAATACCGGCGCAAATCACAGGGGCCTGAAGGGTTGTCTGATACTCTACCATTACCGCAGCTCACACTTCATCTCTCATGAGTATAAATGCGGGTTACGGCTGCAATCTCAACACAAGCATTATTGCGCTTTGTTGCAATTTAAAGCGGTGATAAAACTAAACTCAAAGACATGTTTCCAAGTCAATTGAAGCGAATGATTAGGTGTTCGCTGATCGACGCAAAAACGCTGGAATTTCAAGGTCTTCATCATCAAAGGCGGCCGCCTCAGGATGATCGTCCGGCGTAGAGACAATGGCTTCTTGCTCTTCGCCAATATCATTGTCGCCTTTGGCTTCATCACGGCGCCAGCCAAACAGGTTCGAAAAACCAGCTGGACCTTCAGCAACAGGACGCGCGCCAAAGACAGCATCAGCTGAAACTGTATCAGTTCCCTCACGGCGCTCAACATGAGCGGGCGGCAATGTACGTCCGTCAAAATCAGGGCGCTGATCTGTTTCAGATACCGAAGGCATTGCAGGCTGAGGTGTCGTCACAACAACCGGAGCTTCAACCGCAACTTGCGGAACGACGCGTTCAACTGGCTCTGGCATCGCCATGATCGCTTCTTCAGCTTTAACGCCTGCAGCCACAACAGAGACACGAATGCGTCCCTCGAGGTCCGGATCAAAAGTCGATCCGAGAATGATATTCGCATCCTCGTCAACTTCGCGGCGAATTTCGTTAGCCGCTTCGTCCAATTCGAACAGGGTCATATCATAACCGCCAGTGATATTGATCAGGACGCCATTCGCGCCTTTCATCGAAACATCATCCAGCAATGGGTTATCAATCGCAGAGCGCGCGGCCTCAAGCGCCCGGCCTTCGCCTTCGCCCTCACCCATGCCCATCATCGCTGTGCCCATACCCTTCATGATGGTGCGAACATCGGCAAAATCGAGATTGATCAGACCCGGCATGATCATCAGGTCGGTAATACCGCGAACGCCGCTATAAAGAACGTCATCGGCCATGCGGAACGCTTCGGCAAAGGTCGTACGCTCATTGGCAATTCTGAACAGGTTCTGATTAGGGACGACAATGAGTGTGTCGACAGCGGCGCGAATGTTTTTCAGCCCGCCTTCAGCAGTTGTCATCCTGTGCGCGCCTTCAAATCCGAAGGGCTTGGTCACAACACCGATGGTCAGAATGCCTTGATCATGGGCAGCTTTGGCAATAACGGGCGCGGCGCCAGTACCTGTCCCGCCGCCCATTCCGGCAGCCACAAAAACCATGTGGGCGTCTTTAAGAGCTTCCATAATCTCAGGCATGGATTCTTCTGCGGACGCTTCACCAACTTCCGGGCGCGCCCCAGCGCCTAGACCGGATGTTGTCTCCAGCCCAAGTTGAATACGGTTTTCGGTCTTGGACCGAAGCATGGCCTGAGCGTCAGTATTGGCGACATAAAACTCAACACCCTGCAGGTTTGCCTCGATCATATTATCGACAGCATTCCCGCCAGCTCCGCCAACGCCGATGACGACTATTCGTGGCTTGAGTTCTTTCGTCATGTTTTAGTCCCGCTCTTATTTAATCTACGCGCCATTTGGATCGCTTGGAGCTAGTAATGACTGTGTTGGCCTAAAAGACTCTTAAGTAGATATGTTTTCGCTCAAAAATTTTCGCGAATCCAATTTAAGACCTTAGCAATCACTCCACGCCCGGCTTCTCCTCCGGCAAGCGCCTTTACTCCGCCAGCCCGCGAAGCATCGGCAAACCCCTTCAATTCGTAGCTTATCAGACCTGCAGCTGTGGAAAAGGCCGGATTACCGTAATTCTCACCTAAAACATCAGCGTCAATTGGACGGCCAAGCCGAACAGGCTGTCCAAGAATGCTTGAAGCCAGTTCTCTTACCCCTGCCAGTTGGCTTGCGCCGCCTGTCAGTACGGTCCGTCTTGGCATAATTGGGCGCAGCGGACTCGCTGTTAGGTGAGCGCGAACCATTTCGAACAGTTCTTCGACACGGGGTGAAATTATATTGGTCAGCTCGCCGCGCGACATGCGTCCAGAACATAAGCGGCCATCATCGCCAAGACGCGGCGCCTCGATGCGTTCCGCCATACCAGGTCCTTCCGGATCGGCTGTTCCGTAAACCGTTTTCAATCGCTCGGCAGCCGCAAACGTCGTCCCGATGCCTTGAGCAATATCCGCTGTAACCCGGTTTCCCCCGACCTTAACCAAGTCCAACCAGGCTGGCGCACCATTTAGGAAAACAGAAACGGACGTAACGCCGCCGCCAAAGTCGATACAAATTGCACCGTTTTCAACTTCGTCTTCAATCAGGCTGCCAGAGCCGCTTGCCAAGGAAGATGGAACGATCCGTTCCACGCCGAGATGAGCCCGCTGAACGCATTCAGTCAGGTTCTTCACTAGAGATTTGGGCGCCGTAACGACATTCAAGAGCACACGCACGCAGTCACCAATCATGCCAATTGGGTCGCGAATATCATCCTGATCATCGACGCCGTACATAACCGGATAGGCCCCAAGCAACTCACGATCCTTTGGCACAACTTTATTTAGGGCCTGAGACCAAACTTTCTGGACGTCGCGGCCTGTGATTTCTCTTTGGCCAAGTTCGATTTGCGCTTCGGCCAGCTGGCTATCAACCTTGGGACCGGTGATGCCCAGAATAACCCGGTCAATCCGCTCGCCAGCTTCACGCTCGGCATCTTCAACGGCCAACCTGACAGAACGCTCCAAGGCTTCAATATCTGTGATCGCACCGCCATTAAACCCGCGGCTCTGCTGACGCCCACCGCCCATAAAGGCAAACCCTGCGCGGCTACCTGGGTCAACACGGCCGATCAAGCAGGCGATTTTCGAGCAGCCAATATCCAGCGAGGCAATAACGGTTCCCGCTTTGCCAACTTGCCTCGGTTTTAATCGTTGCTCGCTTGTTGCCATTATGCCGCTTCCTCTACTCTACTCGTACGTGCTGGCGTTAGAAAAACACGACCTGCAACCCGCAGATCAATTGTCGCCAGTGTTCGGCGCGTGAGCGCGCCTTCTTTATTCATTCTATCCAGGCTCATAATGCCAGCACTCAAGGTTTCATCACTTGGCAATTTCACAATTGCGCCCGTTCGCAAGACCACATCCCAGCGCCGCCCCGCAACCCGGCGAACATGATCAATTTCGCCTGCCAGCTTGGGCATCAGCGCGATCGCCCGCTCAAGTGCAGGCGCTGCCTCAGGTGCGCCATCTCCAACAGACTTTACCAAATCCAAATGATCGCTCGGTCGCGCCTTTGGCATCAGACGCCCAAGACTGTCGACGACGGTCCAGCTTTCTCCATCATTCCACAGCGCAACAGGTTCGGCCGCATCAGCATAGATCATAACAGCATCTGGCCACAGACGGTGCACGCGAACGTTGGCGACAAGTCTTGTCTCCTCGATACGCCGCCGAATGACATGCGGATCGGCGCGAAACATATTCTCACCTTCAGCAATCATAGCTGCGAGTTTCACCTGCCGGGCTGCTGCTGGCATATGCTCAAGACCAATGACCTCAACCCGGTCGACTGAAAGCCCTACAGAGCGAGAGACACCATCCATGGCGCTGCTCCAGCGTTGTCCCATCTGTGATAAGGAACCGCCAAGCATGGCGGCGCCAGCGACGATAATTGCGACCACCATAACAAGCCCAAAAATCACTGAAGAAATCTGGGTCCGTTCGCCGTAAACCTCTGGCTCTGGCGCAGCTTGTTTGCCTTTTACCTTTGGCATGACGCATCCTCGATCATCCAGGCCACGAGGTCCTCAAAAGACATGCCTAGATATGCCGCTTGCTCAGGCACGAGCGAAGTCGGTGTCATACCGGGCTGGGTGTTTGTCTCCAGAATCACAAGTCGTCCCTTTTGCTCATCAAATCGAAAGTCGGAACGCGATACACCCCGGCACCCCAAAGCCTGATGCGCGGTCAAAGCCGCATCCATTGCAGCCTTGGTTACAGCTTCAGTCAGGTTTGCTGGCACGACATGACGCGATCCACCATCGGTATATTTTGCATCAAAATCGTAAAACTCTCTTAAGGTCGTAATTTCTGTCACTGCGAGGGGGCGATCGCCCATAACAGCGACGGTTAATTCCCGTCCTGCGATATATTCCTCGGCCATCAGATTGTCGCCATACTGCCAGCTCGGCCCCAACACTTCGCGTGCTGGGCCATTCGCGCCTTCACGCACGTAGAGTACGCCAAAGCTGGACCCCTCATTCACGGGCTTGATCACATAAGGCGGCTCTAGCGGGTGTGCGTGTGCAACCTCTTCACGCGTTACGGCCACATCCTTGGCAACATCAAGCCCAGCAGTGGCAAACACTGTCTTAGACTTGATTTTATCCATGGCGAGCGAGGAAGCGAGGACGCCAGAATGGCTATATGGCAGGCCTAGAACTTCAAATACGCCCTGAACACAACCATCCTCACCCCAAGGACCATGCAGGCCGTTCAGTATAGCATCTGGTTTAGCGGCCTTCAGCTGCTCAGCTAGGTCGCGCGTCGCATCCACTTCGATAACATCATACTCGGCACTGCGCGCCGCTTTGGCCATGGCGCGTCCCGAAACAAGTGAAACAGGGCGCTCTGAAGACCACCCGCCATAAACCACTGCAACTCGTTTCATGATGCCTCGCTTCTTCGAAGATTATCCTTGTTGTCATCGCAGTATCATGGTTGATGCGGCGTTAAGAGGGCCGCGTTGGGGCAAAGTCTTTCTCTTTCTTCATTACAATTGGAAGACTTTCTCAAATAGGGGGTTGCAGGCTTCAGTTACACATGTAACAGAACACGCATCAGGATCGTCCATCGCCTTGGAGTCAAACATGAAATTACCTCTCCTTATCGGGCTAGCTATCAGTCTTCCCTTACTGGCTAGCGCCCAAACACCTACCGAATCTGAAGGAGATACAAGGACGTTCACAATCAGTGACTTTGAACAATTTGCCCCGCGAACAGCGCTCGATATGGTCTCCCAAATTCCGGGCTTCAGCATCTCTGGAAACAGCGGCGATCGTGGATTTGGACAGGCAAATGAAAACGTCCTGATCAACGGGCAGCGTATTTCTTCAAAATCGACCAGCGCCCGCGATGCACTGGCGCGTATTCCAGCCACCAATGTCGAAAAGATTGAAATCGTTGACGGGGCAAGCCTTGATGTTCCCGGTCTCAGCGGACAAGTGGCCAACATTACAGCCAAAGCGAACGGTATTTCGGGCACATGGACTTATCGTCAACGCTTTCGCGAAAACTTACCCCCCGCCTTTGAGTGGTTGGAACTTTCCGTTAACGGCCAGAACGGCGCCCTAGGATGGACGTTAGGGCTTGAGACAGAGCCCGGACGCGGAACAGCATCAGGCCGTGAGAATATTACCGACGGCCTTGGACAGCTTACGGAGTATCGCGAAGAATCCTTCACCTTCATATCAGATTTTGTAGGCCTGAGTGGCAGTCTGAACTGGAAACCCGCGAACGGACATATCGCTAATCTTAATGCGGAATATAATCTGTTTGAACCCGATCAACGCGAGACGAGTTCTGTGTTTCAACCTGATGGGACGTTGTTTCGTCAGACCGTTTTCCAATTCAAAGAGAATGAATGGAATAGTGAGCTTAGCGGTGATTATGAGTTTGGTTTAGGACCGGGGCGTTTGAAACTGATTGGCCTACAACGAAACGAGCATAGCCCGACACGCTCCAAGTTCTTTGGCGCTGACCTGGATGGGCAAAATGTTAGCGACAGTATTTTTGACCGCGTCGTTGACGAAAGCGAGAGTATTCTTCGCGGCGAATATAGCTGGTCAGGGGCTAACGATTCCGACTGGCAAGTTTCCCTCGAAGGCGCACTGAACACACTTGAGAGCGATGCCGCTCTGTTTGAGGGCGCAACTTTTGGGACATTAAGCTCAGTCGATATCGGGGATCCGGATATAGAGGTCGAAGAAAAGCGCGTTGAAGCCTTCGTCACGCATAGTCGCCAACTTGGTAAAGATCTCCGTTTGCAGGTGTCAGTCGGCGCAGAGCAGTCTGAAATCATGTCCGACGGCGCGAACGGCCAAACGCGTACCTTTACCCGCCCCAAAGGCTCAGCCTCTCTGGCCTGGGAGGTTAATGACAAGCTGACAATCAATACCAGTCTTTCCCGCCAGGTTGGGCAGTTAAACTTTTTCGACTTCGTTTCGAATGTCGACCTAAATCAAGGCGATGATCAAACCGGAAACGTGAATATCGTTCCACCGCAAAGTTGGTTTCTGGAAGTTGAAGCTGAACGCGATTTCGGGAAATGGGGCGCTGTAACGGCCTCGGTCTTTGCGGAAGACATTGAAGACCGCATTGATTCCATCCCTATTTTCTCTAGCGGACCAAATCCTATGATTATTGGGGAAGGCCCGGGCAATCTCGAAAGCGCTTATAGGTATGGCCTCGAAGTTGAGGGCACTCTGAAATTTGACCCGCTTGGCTGGAAAGGGGCCCAACTGACCTATGAAGGCTTCGCGCAGGATACATTCCTGGACGACCCCATCACAGGTGAGACACGTGATTTCAGCGGCAACACGATCTATTATTATGAGTTGGAGTTTCGCCACGATATTGAGAATACAGATCTCGCATGGGGCCTAATCTATGAGACGTTTCGTGATGCCCCGGGATTTCGGCGTGATGTCCGGCGCTATTTCGAGCAACCTCAAGGGTTCTCCTATGGGTTCATCGAGCATAAGGACCTGTGGGGCATGACAGGGACAATCTTCCTCGCCAACTTACTTGATAGCGACGACACTTTTCAGCGGATCGTATATTCCCCAGATCGAACTGGATCGATCACACGAATCGAAGACCGTACTCGCAATTTTGGGAATATCCTGACCTTGCGCCTCAAGGGCACATTCTAGGTCGGCCTCCACGCGGCCCAAATCGCAGCGGGATAGGTCACCACGATAGAAACGAAACAGGCGCTGATCCCCATAGGAACAGCGCTTGTCCCACCTGATTTCCACAAGGGATAAGCGACCAGTATCAGGAAAAGCGCCTTATAGATTACTTGCGCCAGCAGGATGGGAACAAACACACGCGGCCAGAGCAGCCCTGCAAATGACGCACAGAGGATCGCAAACCAAAGACTGCCAATAAGTAAGGCAAGCTCATTCGACCAACTGATCTTGTTCTCAAACACAGTGGCTTTCCCAGTCCCGGAGAACATTACCCAGCAAACCGGGACGAGGATCAGGATATTCAGGATGTAAGGCAGCCGTAACATGCACTTTGTACGCGCGCCTAAACGTCTTGGATGCGCCCAATCCGGCGAATTTCCCAGCGTAGGTCAACACCCGAATGATCCAGGACCCGCGCGCGTACCAGTTCACCAAGCGCTTCAATATCAGCCGCAGTCGCCTCGCCCGTATTGATCAAAAAGTTACAATGCTTGGTCGAAACTTGCGCGCCGCCCACGCGAAGGCCGCGGCAGCCCGCAGCGTCGATCAGTTTCCAGCTCGAGCGCTGATTTGGGGTGCCGGGCGGGTCTGGATTAGCGAATGTTGAACCACCCGTTTTGTCTTTGATGGGCTGGGTTTCGGCGCGCCGCGCCTGATGGGCTTCGATCTCGGCTTTCAAGGCTTCCGGTTCGCGATCATAATCACCACTAAGTAACAGGCGGGTGACGATGATATCGTGAGGGAAATCTGTATGGCGATAGCTAAAGCCGACTTCCGGTAGGCCATATTCCACCATATCGCCTTGAAAAACGACTCTTTCCCCATGCCGCGTCATACCCTCAATCTGATTTACGACATTTTTCAGTTCACGTCCGTAACAACCGGCATTAGTGCGTACAGCGCCGCCTATTGAGCCCGGAATTCCAGATAGAAAGCCGAGACCGTCAATGCCTTCTTTTGCCGCCCACCGAGCGACTGAAAGATCAAGCGCGCCAGCCATCGCGGTCAAGCTTAACGCGTTTATGCGTTCTAAAGCGCCCCAATAGCCACCCATAAGGCGGATCACCACACCCTCAATCCCGCCATCTCTGACGATTGTATTGGAGCCGACGCCAAGGACGGTGACAGGAATTTCGGAAGGCAGGGCTTTTAGAAACGTCGCCAAATCGTCTTCATCGGCCGGTAGAAAGAGCGCATCTGCCGCTCCGCCGACACGGAACCACGTATAGGGTGCAAGGCTGGCGTCCCGGAGGAGTTTGCCGCGCACGGGGGGCAAGGTATCATAATTGAAATCCATACCTGCCTCTAAACCGAGTTTATCGGGCCGCAAAGGGGCCCAAACGTGCTTGATTTTTTGGCGGCCTCTTTAAAAGCAGAATTTCCTCCACACATATATCGAATAACAATAAGGAGTATATGAATGAGTTCTGCTTTATCACTGCCTCAGGCGCTCTTGCTACTGACATTGAAAGATGAAACCGGAACGCCAAAAGCTGGCTTCTATAAGCCTGCGATTGCAGGCGCAGCGCTCTCTGAACTCCTCTTGAAGGACATGGTCAGCCTGACCGACGAGAAAAAACCAAAGGTCATTGTCCACCCCGAAGCCCACTCTCAAAGTGAGGTCTTGAGTGTCTGCCTTGAGCGACTGCGCGATAGCAAGAAACCACGAGATATGGCGCATTGGGTTATGAAAATCGGGCAGGACAAGAGACTGATCCCAACACTCGCCGATGAGCTCTGCGCGCTTGGGGCTGTGTCACGAGAGACATCGAAAGTCTTTGGCCTATTTGACCGAACCGTCTGGCCCGAAGCCTCACCGAAGCTTGAAATGAACCTCAAACTCCAACTTGAAGACGCGATGTTTGGAACAGGCCCGGTCGATGAGCGGACTTGCGTGATCATAGCGCTTGCAAAATCGGCTGGTGTTCTGCGGTACAATTTTGACCGTAAGAAGCTCAAGGCCAATAAGGACCGCATCAAAGCGATTACCGCAGGCGATCTCTATGCAGCGGGCGCGACAGCCAAAGCGATTAAAGCCGCGCAAATGGCGGTCATAGCCGCCACAAGCGCAGCCGCCGCCGCTTCAGCCGCCTCGAGTTAAACGCTAAGTTTCTCAACGAGTTCATTCGCATGCGCTGAGATGCTGCCAGCCCCCATGCAAACAACCATATCGCCGGGCTGGGCAATTTCCCGGATCAAGTCCGGAAGGGCATCCAAGTCTCCCAAAACCCGCGCACCTTTGTGCCCATGGCCTTTCATACTTGCGACCAGCGAAGCATGATCTACGCCGTAGAGCGGAGCTTCTCCAGCGGCAAAGACAGGGGTGATGACGGCCATATCAGCCTCGCGGTAGCATTGCGCGAAGTCTTCAAACAGATCGTTTAGCCTCGAATAGCGGTGCGGCTGTGAGATTGCGATCACGCGGCCTTGGCCCTGAATGGCACGTGCGGCTTTCAAACAGGCCATGATCTCAACCGGGTGGTGGGCATAGTCATCGATGAACTTGACGCCATTCCATTCCCCGACAGGGGTAAAGCGGCGCTTTACGCCGCCAAAGGCTTTCAGGCTGTCACGCAGCTGATCATTGCTCGCGCCAAGCTCCACAGCGACCGCGATCGCAGCCAGTGCATTAGACACATTGTGCTCGCCCGCCATAGGCAGGAAGATCTCTTCAATCACGCGCTCCCCCGCATTGAGGCGCGCGCGGATCATCACGTCGAAGGCAACCCCTTCCGCAGATGGCTTGAGGTTTACCGCCCGCACATCGGCCTGGCGGTTGAAACCATAAGTAATGATGCGGCGGTCAGAGACGCGCGCGACCATGGCGGCAACCTCTGGATGATCGGTGCACAGAACACCAAAGCCATAGAACGGGATATTGCCGACATAGGTATCGAAGGCCGCGCGCAGGGCGTCCATCGTGCCGTAATGCTCCATATGTTCGGGGTCCATATTGGTCACCACCGCAATGGTGGGGCGGATCTTCATGAACGTGCCGTCGCTCTCATCAGCCTCCAGAACGATCCAGTCACCAGCCCCGGCTTTAGCGTTAGAGCCATAAGCATTGATGATCCCGCCATTGATCACGGTCGGATCAATACCCGCGCCATCGAGCAGGGCCGCCATCATGGTTGTCGTGGTCGTCTTGCCATGCGTTCCAGCAATCGCAACCGTCCATTTCAAGCGGATAATCTCAGCCAGCATATCAGCCCGGCGCACGACAGGGATGCCAGCGGCGCGCGCAGCCATCACCTCAACATTATCGTCTTTAATGGCGCTGGAGATGATCACCGCGCTCGTTCCGGCTACATTCTGAGCTGTATGGCCGACATGCACAACGGCGCCCTTTTCCCGCAAGCGCAGGACATTATCGCTTTCCTTCATGTCACTGCCTTGAACGCGATAACCAAGGTTCATCATGATCTCGGCAATGCCAGACATGCCAATACCGCCAATACCAACAAGGTGGGCGGGGCCAAGGGGGAATGGAGTTGGAGAAGGTTTCATCAGTTAGGCCTCAAGTCTTTCCAGCCAAAAATTATTCCGCACACATAAAGCGCGCCGAGCAAGAAGCAAATCAGCGAACTCCACACATCAAAGGCGCTAAAGCTCAAATCATGCAATAACAAGACAGCCGCAATCGCGATCAATTCTGTGCGCAGTAGTGGCAGTCGCGGCAGAAGTTTCAGAGCTGATAAGGCATATACCGCCCAAATATGCTGCCACTGATCCTAGCGCGCCAAACATAAATGCATATCTAGAAATCTGGTTTGTCACTTTGCGGCCCGCTTAGGGCGTTTCCCTAACAGAGCGAACAGAAGACCAATAAGTGCAATGGCCAGTCCTACACCAATAATCATTGTCAGATTGCTCTCTTCAATCGGCCCGGTCGAGATATGCGTTTGTGTTCTCAAATTCTCAACATGAGAGAAAAACGACATCCAAGCCATGGCTGCAGTAAAACCCCAACCGCCAGCCAACCAGCGAACAGTCCCAGTATTTAAGGCACGCTGCCCACCAAAAATGAGCAATGAAGCAGATATATAGTCAACGACCCAGAACGGCCACCACTGCCAATCTCCCCAATTGCGCACAATCTCTGCAACAAAAAGAATGCTCCCGAGGATAAGGGCCAGAATGGCAGAGGCTTTGATCATTTGGCGGCAATTCCCTCAGCTAAGTCGGCCAAATCCTGCGCCGCACGGACATTGCCGACGGCTTTCGCAGAGGCCGCGCGGACGGCCAAGTCATTGCCATCGCTAAGCCGGATAGAAAGTAACTCACCGAGCAGGTTTGGATAAAGATTATCTTCCAGCAGCATATCAGCAGCGCCCGCATCAACCAGCCCTTCGGCATTGGCTTCCTGATGATTGTCCATCGCGATCTTAAGCGGGATCAGCAGGCTCGGTCGCCCGACAGCTGCAATCTCACTCACCGTTCCAGCGCCGGAACGGGCAATCACCATATGCGCAGCGGCTAGACGATCCGGCATATCGGAAAAGAAGGGTTGCAGCTCAGCCTCAACCTGCACTTTGTCATAAATCGCGCGCACTTGCTCTAACTGCTCTTCACGCACTTGCTGCACGACCTTTAGCCGTGCCCTTAGCGGCGCTGGAATATGGTTGGCAATCGCCAGCGGAATGGCTTCGCCCAGAATACGCGCGCCTTGTGAACCGCCCGTGATAAAGACCGTTAAAGTGCCATCTGTTGCCGGATAAGACAGATCGCGCGCGGCAGCGATAGGCGCGCGAACCGGGTTGCCAACCGGGACATGATTGGCACCGGCGGGCAGACGATCCAGACGCTCAAAGCCTGATGCAACCACCTTGGCGCGCTTGGCAAACAAACGGTTCACGCGGCCCAGCACGGCATTCTGTTCATGGATGAGCAGTGGAACACCAACGCGCTGACCCGCTTTTAGGGCGGGATAAGCTGGGTATCCCCCAAAGCCTGCCACCAGCGCAGGCTTTTGTTTCTGGCGGAACCGCCGCGCCGCCGCATTCTCTCCGCCGCGCAGTTTCATCAGCGTGCCTGGCAAGGTCCAAGGCTTTCGAATGTTCGGGCTGGCCGCTTTGACTTCCATCTTCCAGCTCGCGGGAAATTTCTCAGCATAGCGCAAGCCGCGATCATCGCTGATCAGACCAACTTCCCACCCCCGCGCGGCCATTTCATCTGCAAAGGCGGCCGCCGGAAACATATGCCCGCCTGTACCGCCAGCCCCGATCACTACAAGAGGTTTATCTGTCATATTAGCCCTTCCAACTGACGCTACCGCGACGGATCAAAGCCAGCGCCAATCCAAGCGTCAACGCTGTGCCCATCATTGAAGATCCCCCGGAAGAAATGAATGGCAAGGTCATGCCCTTCGGTGGGATCAGGCTGACATTAACCGCAATATTTATGGCGGCTTGAAGACCAAAAAGCGCAAATAATCCGGATGCAGCAGCCCGCGGATAAGGATCATGCAAACGGGCCGCGCCACGCAGCCCCTTCCAGACGATAAACCCAAATACACAGATCAACCCGACCGCAGCGATATAACCAAACTCCTCGCCCATTACGGCATAAATAAAATCGGTATGCGCGTCTGGTAGAACGGTCTTGATCTTGCCTTCGCCCGGGCCAACGCCCAGCAAACCACCACGCGCAATCGCCTCACTGGCTTTATCAATTTGATAAGTGTCATAGGCCGTTGGGTTCAGGAACGAGTTCACCCGAAAGCGCACATGCGGCAACACCGCATATAAAAGTCCAGACAGTGCTGCACCGCCGCCAGCAAACACTGCCGCCCACCGCAAAGGCAAACCTGAAACAAAGAACGTGACGACAAAAGCTGCGGTTAGCAAAGCTGATTGCCCGACATCTGGCTGTAGCAATAAAAACCCAAGCGTTACGCAGAAGAAAACCAGCGTGATCGCGGCCCATGGCCCTTTGGGAAAGAGCGAGCGCTGCGCCAGCAGCCAACCTGTCAGAACCACAAGGGCTGGTTTGACGAACTCTGACGGTTGCAGCGAAAAGCCGCTAACACGGAGCCATCGCTGCGCCCCTTTAGCTTCATACCCAGACACCAGTATGTAAGCGAGCAGGACTAGGGATCCAAAAAACACCAATGCGGACAATCGCCGAACCCAGACGCGGTCCACTATGCTGATGCCAATCATCAAAACGAAGGCGGCACCCGCAAACACAACATGTCGCTTCACAAAGAAGTATGGATCGTCATAGCCAAGGCGGGCCGATGCCGATGGCCCTGCTGCCAGTGACATCAGCAAGCCCGCACCAAGCAGCACAGTTGCTGCGATCAGCAAGGACCAGTCGATACCGCGCTGCCATTCCGCAAGTGCACCAGTGGCAGATCGGGGACGAAGCGCGACTTCAACCATCGCGCCGCCCTAGACCGCCGCCGCTTTAGGCGCTTCCGCGCGCGCCTCAAGCTTTTTGACAAAGGCCCGAAACGCATCACCGCGCGCTTCGAAATCCTTGAACTGGTCGAAACTTGCGCAGGCCGGAGACAGAAGCACGATCGGGTTTGGGTCACCCGAAGCTTTGGCCGCATCAAAGGCCGCCTGCGTCGCCGCTTCCAGCGTACCGCAATTGATCGCGTCGACCTTGCCTTTTAGCGTCTTAGCAAACTCATCACTGCTTTCACCAATCAGATAGGCTCCGGTGATACGGTCGAACCATGGCTCAAGTGGGCCGATACCCTCAGCCTTGGCGACGCCACCTGCAATCCAATGCACTTTCGGCCACGTTTTAAGCGCTTGTTCGGCGGCCTGTGCGTTGGTCGCCTTACTATCATTGACGAACCGCACGCCGTCGACCTCTCCGATCCGCTCCATACGGTGCGGCAG
>CAZGVG010000024.1:0-29701 GCA_964528975.1 uncultured Hyphomonas sp. | reverse complement strand
CCGTCAGCATAAAGGCCAAACGCCAACGCGTGAAGTTTGGGCGGTGTTTCAAGGAAGTGAAATGATTGGACACGTTCAGATACGGCTTAACCGGAGACTACGTACAGCAGGACTTGGCCGGATCGTGCTTGCACCAGAAAAACGCGGCCAAGGTCTCTCAAAGGAACTCGTAAAATTGACCGTAGCGAAAGCCTTTTCCCATACATGGGTCCATCGTACCGAGTTAATGGTTTACGATCATAACCTACCCGCGATTGCTGCCTATAAAGCTAGCGGTTTCACCCTTGAAGGCACGCGCCGTGAGACAACACCGACGAATAGCGAGTTATGGAATACGAATATGATGAGCCTCTTGAGATACGAATTTGACAAAAGAACATAACGCGAATAAACAAAAGAAGAACAGATTCGAAATCTCCGGAGGATTCCCGTGCTCACATCCAAGCAAAAAGAGCTTCTGCTTTTCATTCATGAACGAATTAAGGTGGACGGTGTGTCTCCTTCTTTCGATGAAATGAAAGAGGCCCTGAACCTTGCCTCCAAGTCTGGAATTCATCGTTTGATTGTCGCCTTGGAGGAACGCGGGTTCATCCGGCGCCTCGCTAATCGCGCCAGAGCACTCGAAGTTCTTAAAATGCCAGATTCTGCTACCCCAACGGCACCGCCGCGTGGCCGACAGACCTTTCGGCCGAGTGTGGTTGGGTCAACCAAGCCGCAAATGGGGTCTGGAACCATTCCAATTTTAGGCCGCATTGCTGCTGGTGTACCCATCACGGCGATCCAAAATGAAGTTGACCGGGTTACACCTCCAATCGATTATGCTGATAGTGACGCGCATTATGCCCTCGAAGTTAAAGGCGACTCGATGGTGGATGCAGGTATTCTTGATGGCGATATTGTCATATTGCGACGCACTGACAGTGCGCAATCAGGCGACATCGTTGTTGCCTTGATTGATGAGGAAGAAGCGACGCTCAAGCGGCTGCGCAAAAAGGGCGAGTCTGTCGCCCTAGAAGCGGCCAACCCAGCCTATGAGACGCGAATTTTTGGGCCTGACCGGGTGCGCGTGCAAGGGCGTCTAGTCGCTCTTATTCGCAAATATGAATAGACATTTCGGGGTTTAATCAGGGCATGTCCGCCATGGTTTTTCCCCGCATGAAGGCTTTTCCAGCTTGATAAAGCGAGCGCCTCTTTGTTCATAGGTGATACCATTTTCAGCCAAGACGTCACTCCAGCGTAGAAGCGTCGTTTCAACCCCCATAGGGCAATTTAGCGGCTCTTCATGCAGGACCAAGAGGATCGCCGCTTCCGGAGATAGACATGCTTCTTCGGATATGGGTGCGCGTATAAAGTGCAGTGGCGCATCTCCCAAGCGTAACATGCAATCGTCCTCTTTCGGGCAAACGTCGTCAAATGGCAGATCAGAGTATCGCAGTGGCGGTAAGCCTTCTCCCTTCAAGAGTTTAATCGCCTGAACGCGCCCAGCTCGATCAGCCAGATAAATGTCCCCTGATGGCGCCCAATGGACGTGCGGAACACTCGCGCAGATCCACAATGCAGCGCCTATGCTCCCAAAGCATATTGCTCCAAGCCCACGCCAAAGCATACCGCGCAGAACGCAAGCCAAGATAAGCGCGGCTGTAAAAGCCGTTAAACTTGTCGCCGGCATATGCGGCAGGGCATGCGATTGCTCAGCGCCCCATCGACTAAACGCATGCGCTGTTTTCAAGACGCCTTCAAGCGACAGCCCAAACGCTCGTAAAGGCCAATCACTCAAACCCAAAGGCGCCACCATGATCGAAGCCGCAGCAAGAGGCGCACTCACCAGGGAAATAATTGGCATAGCAACCAAGTTTGCAATCAAACCAAGCCCCGCAAACCGGTCAAAGTGGAAAAGCGCAAACGGAATTGTCGCAAGACTGGATACCGTTGAGGTCACCACCAATGACTTGAACCAGAATGAAATACCGCGTCTGGTTTGCTCAGGCCGCGCCCGCATCCGGCGCTGCCAGGCTTCATACGTCGCAATCAAAGCGCCTGTTGCCGCAAAGGACATCTGGTAGCCGGGGGTGAGCACACTCCAAGGCGCCATGAGAATGATCAAGATCATGGCAATCGCCAGAGACCGAAGACTTAAAGCTGCCCGGTCAATTAGAATCGCGCCGAAAAACACAGCCGACATGACGAAGGCACGCTGTGTTGAAACACTTGCGCCAGAGATGACCAGATAAGTGAAACTTGCTGCCAGCGCGAGGATGGCTGCAGGCTTTCGCACAGTAACCCGTAGCGCAAGTGGCTCAATCAAGGCCAATATTCGCCAGAAGATTAAGTAAGCCAGCCCACCCACAATACCCATATGCAGCCCGGAAATAGCGAGCAAGTGCGCAAGCCCTGATCCGCGCAAGGCCTCCTGATCCTCAATCGCCATGAAACTACGATCACCTGATGCAAGTGCCGCTGCAAAACCGCCAGCGCGTTCTCCAGCCGCCTCAACAACATATTTCGCAAGTTGCCGCCGGGTTTCTGACACGCGCAATTGGGCGTCCTGAAACAGAGACTTTGGTGCACCGAGTGTTCCGCCCCGGCAGCGCCCCTGAACGTAACCCACGCCGCCCAACCCCTCATACCAAGCCTGGCGATCGAAGGCATAGTCGCCCGCGAGCACCGGGCGTGGAAGTGGACGAATAACCGCCCAGCACCTGACGAAGCGCCCTGCTTCGACCTTGAACCCGCTGGTATGGGTTAGGCGGACGGATTTTGGGGTTTCCTCTACCGCAAGGCCATCGATGGCATGCACATTAAGGCGTAACCGGATCCCTTTGTGGCCTGGTTCCACATCGCTGATCCAGCCTTCGACGAGAACAGGCCCAAGCGCGCGAGACATAACCGGATGTTCAAGCCTCAAACTTGCAACCTTGCCCGACAGCGCCCCAAACGTAGCTCCAAAAACTGAGAGGAGCATCAAGAAAACAAGCCCGGGTACGGCCAAACGCCGAGCATAAACCATGGCCATGAATGCACATATCGCTGCACCAAGCAGGGACCGAAGCGCAGGCTCATGCCAGATTGAAAAATACCAAGCAGCGCCGACCGTCATGCTCAAGGCAAAGACTAAAGGGTAACGCCCCTGCGGACTGAATCGCAATATTCGCTGCAGAAACCCACTCACGTTTCAAACACCCCCTTGCGAAGACGTAACAGAGCGTGTTGAAGCGGGGAAGCACCAATAAAAAGAACCGCAAAAACGGACAATTCTGCTCAATGACAATCGTGACACGCTTCGCCCCCTCGCCAACAGGAATGCTGCATATTGGCGGTGCGCGAACCGCACTTTTTAATGCGCTTCTGGCTAAGACTAAAGGTGGAAAATTCCTTCTGCGTGTCGAAGACACAGACAAAGCGCGCTCAACGCAAGAAGCGACAGACGCCATTCTGGAGGGCCTCAGCTGGCTCGGCCTAGCTCCAGATGAAGCTCCTGTCTTTCAAAGTCAAAATGCAGCGCGTCATGTGGCGTGCGCGGAAGATATGGTTGAAACGGGCAAGGCGTTCAAATGCTACGCAACACCCGAAGAGCTACAAGCCAGACGCGAGGCTGGTGAAGCGAAGCGCGCTGAAGCCAAAGCCGACGGGCTTAGCGATGAGCAGCGCGCGGCCCTCCGCGCAGAAGCTGACGTCTTGCTAGCGCCCTATCGCTCCCCTTGGAGAGATGGAAAACCTGCTCCTTCTGAGGACGCCCCCTACACGGTCAGGCTGAGAGCGCCGGATAAGGACAAAATCAGAGTTCAGGATCGTGTGCAGGGTGAGGTGTCTATTGAAGCCCGAGAAATTGATGACCTGATCCTGCTAAGAGCTGATGGAACACCGACCTATATGCTCGCGGTCGTCGTTGATGATCATGATATGGGCGTGACCCATGTGCTGCGCGGTGACGATCACTTTCGCAATACATTCCGCCAGATACCGATTTATCTCGCGATGGACTGGGCCATTCCTGAGTTTGCGCATGTCCCGCTGATACATGGGTCAGACGGCGCCAAGCTTTCAAAGCGGCATGGGGCGCTCTCAACGCTTGCTTACCGTGATATGGGATACCTGCCGGAAGCAATGAACGCGTATCTATTACGACTTGGCTGGAGCCATGGCGATCAAGAAATCTTCACGATGGAAGAGGCAACCGAAGTTTTCAGTCTTGAAGGTTTAAACAAGGCCCCGTCGCGGCTCGATCTTGATAAGTTAAATGATGTAAACGCGCATTTTATCAGAGACGCTAACCAGGACCGGCTTTTGGACCTCCTGAAGCCTGCTCTTTCTGCGCTGACTGACCTTGATGCAGTGGTGCAAAAGCGCGTCACACTGGCGCTTCCAACTCTTAAGGAGCGTGGCTCAACCCTACCTGAGTTGGCCGAGGCCTGCCGCTTCTTATGGGACAGCAATGCAGACAATCTCAATAAGAAAGCCCGCAAGGCATTACGCGAAGACGGTCTGCACAAACTCGCTCAATTGCAGCAAGCACTGGACCAATCCGAAACTTGGACTATTGAAGCGTTAGAAGGTGTATTGGAGTCGTATTGTGCGGCGCATACACTATCTATGGGACAGGTTGGACCGCCGCTTCGCGCGGCACTAACTGGGGGCTTGCCAGCACCGGACCTCGCACCAGTCATGCACTGGCTTGGGCGCGAGGAAGTCTTGGCAAGAATAGCGAAACATTTGCCTGTTTAAACAGGCGTAGAAAATAGAGATGGTAGAGGGCTGAAATGATCAATAGTACGAAACAAACAGGAACCGCTAAGCTGGAAGTCAAAGGCAAAACGCTTGAACTTCCGATTTTGAGCGGTACGCACGGACCAGACGTTGTTGATGTTAAACGTGTTTATGCTGATGGCGGCGTGTTTACGCTAGACCCCGGCTTCACATCGACCGGATCGTGTGAGAGCAAGATCACGTTCATTAATGGCGAAGAGGGCATCCTGCTTCATCGCGGCTACCCGATTGACCAGCTTGCAGAGCAGTCAGGATTTCTTGAAGTGGCTTATTTGCTGCTGAATGGAGAGCTTCCAAATCAGTCTGAATTCCGTGAGTTTGCAGGTACGATTACACAGCACACGCTGCTGCACACGCAAATGGACAGCTTCTTTGAAGGCTTCCGCCGTGACAGCCATCCAATGGCAATGTTGACGGGCACTGTTGGCGCTCTGTCTGCCTTCTATCCGGGCGCGATGGACAGTTCAGACCCGGATGAGCGCAATCTTGCTTACATCCGCCTGATCGCAAAAATGCCAACCCTGGCTGCTCGCATCTATAAATACACCCAAGGCCAGCAATTCGTGGACCCGCTCAACGAGCTTTCCTATGGCGAGAACTTCCTACGCATGTGCTTCTCCGTTCCGGCCGAGAAATATAAAGTCAGCCAAACGCTGTCCCGCGCCATGGACAAGATTTTCATCCTGCATGCGGACCATGAGCAAAATGCCTCAACATCCACAGTCCGCTTGGCTGGCTCATCAGGAGCGCACCCTTACGCCGCAGTCGCGGCGGGCGTGGCCTGCCTATGGGGACCAGCACATGGCGGCGCAAATGAGGCCTGTCTCAACATGCTTCGCGAGATCGGCACAGAGGATCGCATCCCAGAATTTATCGAGAAGTCAAAGGACAAGTCGGATAGCTTCCGCCTTATGGGCTTTGGCCACCGCGTCTATAAAAACCATGACCCGCGCGCCATCGTGATGCAGAAAACGGCACACGAAGTGCTGGATGAACTAGGGATCGACACACCTGTTCTTCGCGTTGCCAAAGAGCTGGAACGCATTGCTCTGCAGGATGATTACTTCATTGAGAAGAAGCTCTATCCAAACGTTGATTTCTATTCTGGCATCATTCTGGATGCCATGGGCTTCCCAACAGAGATGTTCACCGTGCTGTTTGCGTTGGCCAGAACAGTCGGCTGGGTCTCGCAGTTGAACGAGATGATTGAAGACCCGTCCCAACGTATTGGACGCCCGCGCCAGATCTATACCGGCGCTGCAAAGCGTGACTTTGTGCCAATCAGTGCGCGTTCGTAACGCCTAAAATTGCACGCGCAGCTATAATCGTAGCAGCCTCATCGCGCTCTCCCATTCGGGAGAGCGCTTTGTTTTGTGCATCAATTTGGGCCTTTAAGGCCTGTTTATCATTGAGGAGTTCAAGACTTTTCTCAGCAAGAGCTTCGGGTTGAAAACGGGTTTGAACATATTCGGGGGCGATTTCACGATCATCAGCGGCAATATTCAAAAGCGTGATATGGGTCGGCTTATACAGCAAATATCTGGCAAGCGCCCAAGTGATCCAACCTGTCTTGTAGCCCACCAAAAATGGCGTACCCTGCACCGCAAGTTCACTCGTCACAGTGCCTGAGCAAGCCAAGGCCAAATCCGCGGCAGCCATAAGGTCTGCGCTCTCTTGGTCTGCGGCTGCTATCTGAGCCCAGGATGATAAATCTGGAAAGTCTGCCTCGAAAGCCTCACGAACCGCCAGTGCAGGCGCAAAAACAATCTGCGTCTCTGAACGCTCAGACTTTAAGAGCCATGCGGCCTCAACCAGAGTTGGCGCAACACGTTTGATCTCGCTCGGGCGACTACCCGGCAGAACGAGCACAAGGTCTTCTTGGTCACTTATCCCCAAACCGCTACGGCAAGCTGCCCTATCACCCTGTTGAGTGCGGCTTAAAGCCGGGTTCCCCATAACCGTTACAGGAAGACGGAATGGTTCGTAGTACGGCGCTTCCATACTGTGTAGGCAGATCAAATGGTCGACCGTCGCAGCAAGTGTTTTAGCGCGACCAGCCCGAGTCGCCCAAATCTGTGGCCCAACAAGCTTGATCAGCTTAATCGTTGGATCCAGTTTGCGAACGCGCTGTGCGACCCGCAACATAAACCCCCAGGAATCCACCAGAACAACCGCATCCGGTTTGAATGCTATAATCGCCTCTGCGGCAGCATCCGCTAGCTTTATAACGGTGCCATAAGCTTTCAGCCCCTCAAACAGGCCTAGGATGGACAGCGGCGAAGTATCGATTGGGGATGTGATTCCAGCCTTTGCAAGCTCATCCCCGCCAATACCAGAGATTTGCGCACCCGGAGCCTCTGCCCGCAGCGCCTCCACAGTTTCACGCGCAAGAAGGTCGCCCGATGGCTCAGCCGCCACCATGAAGATGCGCGGGCTTGTCATTAGACCCAGTCTTCCGGAAAGGCATAAACGAAGAGGCCAAGCGCCTCAGCCCTTTCCTTGACCGCAGCCAGGTCCAAGATTAATGCGCCCTGCGCCTCAAATCCAATACCAGAAAGCCCTGCCTGTTTAGCGGCTTTTACCGTCGACACACCAATCGTTGGTAGATCGATGCGGCGCTCTTGTATGGGCTTAGGTCGCTTAACAAGCACACCTTTAGGCTCTGAGTGTGTGCCGCGCAGCGTTTCAGGCAGCTCAGAGCAACGCTGCAGCATTTCGTCGGTGCCCTCTTGTGCCTCAACACATAAAACCAGCCCGTTGCTAACAATCGCGCCTTGTCCGATGTCCAGCCTACCAATCTCCAAAGCAATATGCGCTGCTTTGCGAAGGTCATTGAGGTTCTGCTCAGTAGGCTGAGGTCCAGCGAGCAGTCCAGAAGCGACTGTAAGCTCGCCAGCAGCTTGATCCGCGCCAATCACCTCAAAGCCTTCCGCCTCAAATGTCTCGACCATTACCCGAAGCAGGGCATCATCGCCCTTACGCGCCGCCGCAATGACCTTTGGCAGAAGCCTGATCCCCTTCATATCGGGTTTGAGCGCCTCAAAATCTGGGCGCTTCACGATGCCGGAAAAACAGATTTGTTTACATCCAGCGCGCTTGAAGGCCTTTAGCACCTTACCGATTTCAGCAATGCCAACCACTTCACCGGGAAACTCATCAAGGGCTGGCTCAACGAACCCTTTCAGGCGAACGATATAGACGCTCTGCCCGCGTTTCTGAATAGACCTAGCCACCTCAACAGGGAGTTGGCCAAGACCAGCAATAATTCCAATAGGGTCGGTCACCTCAGGTCCTAACGCGGCAGGCATAGAGCCCGGTTTTTGCTGCTACGGATGAAATCCACGATCTGCATGACATCGGGCATTTCCGCATAAGTTTCGGCTGTATCCTCAAGCCGCTCTGTGAACGTGCCTTCTTTAGCATATAGCATACGATAGGCAGCGCGCAGACCATGTATCGATTCCCGGCTAAACCCGCGGCGTTTCAGCCCAACAACATTCAGGCCGGCAAGGTGAGCATGATTTCCAACGACCGAGCCAAAAGGAATGACATCCGCCACCAGAATTGACCCACCGCCGACGAAAGCATGATCCCCGATCCGGCACCATTGATGCACAGCTACAGCTCCACCAAACCACACTTGGTGGCCGACCGTTACATGCCCGCCAATATGGGTATTATTTGCAATCACGCACTTATCACCGATGATGCAATCATGAGCTGCATGGGTGTGAGCCATGAACAGGCACCCTTCGCCAACCTTGGTCAAACCACCATGAGCCGGGGACCCTGTGTGAAGCGTAACGTGCTCTCGAAGAACTGTATCTTTGCCAACCTCAAGACGTGATTCATCGGTGTCTTTATACCCCAGGACTTGAGGTGGTCCGCCAATCACTGCGCCGGGAAAAATCTCTACATTCTGACCAATAAGGCTCTGCCCAAATACAGTCGCTTTAGGGTGCAGGGTAACATTGTCTTCAAGAACAGCCCGCTTGCCGACATAAGCCATGGCGCCGATACTAACATTCTCGCCCAATTCGGCTCCGTCTTCAACCACGGCAGTAGGATGTATCTCTACGGTCATGACTTTGTCTTTCTGGGGGCTGTCTGTTTATGTAGCCAAGAGATCTGCTTCAAATACTCGCGCAGCGGTCTTCCAGGGCTTCCCCCCCACGCCTGCCCCTCTGGAACATCTCTGAATATTCCAGCAGCCGCAGCTAGCTTGGCACCCCTGCCAACCTTGACGTGATCCGCGATACCGACCTGCCCGCCCATAATAACGCCGTCTCCAATCGTAGTTGATCCAGAAATCCCAGCAAAGCTTGCGATCATAACATTTCGACCAATGACGACATTGTGGGCAATTTGACAGAGATTATCGATGCGAGTGCGCTCGCCGATAATCGTGTCATCGAAGGCGCCGCGATCAATGCAGGTATTCGCGCCAATGGTGACATAGTCCTGCAAGATCGCTCTTCCCCATTGAGGCACATCTTCAGCGCCATTATCCCCAAGGGTTACGCCAAAACCACTCTCTCCTATGCGCGCTCCGGAGAGCAGCGTTACGCCATTCCCAATTAAAGCGCATCGGACACTTACATTCGCGCCGATCCGGCAATTCTCACCAATTTGAACCCCCGGTCCGATGACTGCATTAGGGCCTATGATTGTGCGTGCCCCAATCGCAGCGCCTGACCCTAGAAAAACACCAGGCCCAATCTGAGCTGTCTCATGAACCGTCGCAGGCGCGCCAGGCTCTTGCCAGGATTTCAGGTCGTAGAGCGCTTTGCTGGCAAGGATATGAGCAAATCTTGGGCGTTTGACGATCAAAGGCCGCACATGTTTCGGTAAACCTTCAGCAGCCTCTGCACGAATAAGGCAGGCACCCGCTTGAGATGTGATCTCTGCAACCTGTCTGGCTGAACCTTCAAAGAAACCGATATCGGTTGGATTTGCCCGATCGAAAGGCGCAATCCCATCGATCGTGAACTCCCCCGTCTCAGGGGCTTCAAAGCCGCAAATACTCGAAAGGGTCCGCAGCGTTTGCGGACCCTTATAAGTGTAAAAACGGTGATCAACTGGCATATAAATGCCGCCCTGTTCTATTGAGCAGTCTGTGTCGGTAATTTCTGACGAACAACAGAAACTGAAGGTGTGCGAGCGTCAAGCTTCGAAATAACTGAGGCGGTTACATCAGACGCAGGATTAGCATACACGACGTCAGCTCTATCAATCATGACTTGAGCGTTTTTCTCAGTGACAACTTCCTGAAGGACTGGGCGAAGCGCTGCATAGAAATCTGTCCAGGCCTTACGCTCTGTCAAAGCCAGTTCTTGCGTGGCAATCTGGCGGCGACGATTGAAGTCATTTGCTTTGCGCGCATAAGCTTCGACCTGCGTCTTCAATGCAGCATCCGCGCGCATGGCTTCCGGGGTCATACCATTTGTTTTGGTCTCAATGCTTTTGCCCTCAGAGGTAAGCTGATCGGCCGTTGGTTTAAGCTCGCGCTCCATTGAGTCGCCAATACCTTTAAGTTTGGCTTGGATGTCTTTTCCAGCGCGGCTATCGCGCATGATCTTTGCTTGGTCGATCACGACAACGGTTGTGCCTTGAGCAGCAGCTATCGGCGCGGTCGCAACTGGCATAGCCAGGGCGAACGCGAAGGCCGCCATAAGGGATTTGATGGGGAACATTTTACTCTCCTGTAGAGCTTTTTAACTAGAAGCGTGTGGATGTACTAAAGCGGAAAGTTTCCGTCCTGTCGTACTCCTCCTTGCGTAAGATTTGTGAAAAGTCGAACTGAATAGGTCCGAACGGTGAGTCCCAGCCCACTGAAAGACCGGCTGAAGCTCGAAGGCCAAGCCCGTCTTTAATCTGACGTACCGCCGGAGTTCCGGTGGTAATTCCATTATACTGGTTAGGTTGTGTTCTGAAGAAGATCGGGTCGTCAATGTCGACATCATCAAGCATTCCGACAGAGCCCGCCTCGACAAACAGCTTCGTGCGAATACCATATTCTTCAGGCAAATAGTTTGGCAGCGTTATTTCTGCTGTACCCTGATAATAAGCCTTACCGCCAAGCGAGTTCAGGCCCTTAATGTCGGTGATATTACCGTTCTCATCAGCAATGGTATCCACAACTCTTGGACCAATACCGGCTACATCAAACCCGCGGAAAGAAGAACCACCGCGGAAGAAGCGATTGTTAATCCGAATGCTGTCATCGTCGCCAAGCGGTTCGATATAGCCGCCTGACAAACGAACACTGGCGCGAACGCCTTTGAAGATACCGCGATAGGCCGCGCCCGACACTTCGGAGCGCAAATACTGAACATCGCCGCCGATACCAGCAAAATCCTGACTGATGGACATGTCAAACCCACCTGTTGGCGCAATTGGATCATTCCGGCGATCCCAATTGAACGAATACCCAATCAGGGATGTAATATCAGAGCGTTCACTGTCACAAATGGTCGACGCGAAAAGGTTGGCTGGCGAACACTGGTCTACAATAGACGAGTTAGCAGGCAATGGATCACGCGTCAGAGGCACCAGAAACGTCTGATTGAAATCGTCTGAGGTGTCATCAGGCGTGCCGTTATCATTGAGGATCTGTTCAGTAACCTGAGAGCCTGTCGCATTATCAATCAAGATGTTCCGGTCTTCCACATTGATCTCATCGGATTGCAAACGATAGCGCAATTGCAGCCCTGTATTGTCAGTGACAGGGAAACCAAACGTAATACCTGCACCGATTGTCTCAGACTCAAAGTCGGACACATCAAGGAAATCCGAGCGGGTGGAGAAGATCTCAAACCCGGCTGAAAGATTGCGGTCCAGGAAGCGTGGCTCCTGGAAGCGAAAATCTACAAATTGCTGCCTGTCAGATGCAGATACACGCGCGACAAGAGACTGTCCACGGCCGCGGAGGTTTCTTTGGGTGACACTGAGGTCAAGCAGGAATGAATCAACCGAAGAGAAACCCGCAGCAAAAGAAAGCTCACCCGTTGCTTGCTCCTCAACTTTAAGATCAACAACTGTGCGATCTGGCTTGGAGCCCGCGGTTTCAGTAATCTCGACTTCGCTGAAATAACCAAGCGCCCGAACGCGGTTGCGAGAGCGGTCCAGCAAGACACGGTTAAAGGCATCACCTTCTGCAACGCGCAATTCTCGGCGTATAACTCGGTCCAGCGTGCTGGTATTGCCGATAATATTGATCCGTTCAATGTAAACGCGAGGGCCTTCATCCAAGGCGAATGTCACGTTCACTTTATTAGTTTCCGGATCTGCTTCCAAACGCGGCGTCACATCAACGAAAGCGTAGCCCGCGATACCAGCAGCATAGGTCAGCGTGTCGATTGTGTCTTCAATCAGATCGCCGCGAAACAGGTCACCATCTCTGAAGGGAACGGCACGCTTAAGGCCTTCTGAGTTCAGCTTATCAAGCGCGGTCTCTACTTCAACCTCGCCAAACGTATACTCTTCGCCCTCATCAATCGTGTAGGTGACATAGAAATCTTCGCGATCCGGCGTTAAGTCAGCAACTGCTGAGACAACCCGAAAATCATAAAAGCCCTTATTCTGATAGAAAGTCCGCAATTGCTCACGGTCAAACTCCAAACGGCCCGGATCATAATTGTCGTTCGAGCTGAAAAAGCGCCACCAGCGCGATTGCTTAGTAACAACTTCGCTACGCAACCGGCGGTCTGAATAGGCTTCGTTACCGATGAAGTTGATCGCGCGGACCCCTGTCACCGGCCCTTCCGTGACGACAAAAACCAAATCGACGCGGTTTTGGTCTAGCGGCTTATATTGCGGCTCAACCGTTGCAGAGAAACGACCCGACTTGCGGTATAGATCGAGGATACGCTGAACATCGGCCTGAACCCGCGCAGCGGTAAAGATACCGCGCGGGGCGGCCTGAATTTCTTCGCGCATCTTATCATCGTCAATGGCGCTATTACCTTCGAAGATGACTCGATTGATGATTGGGTTCTCAACGACGCGGACAATCAGGTCAGAGCCCGCTTTGTCAAAACTCGCATCCGCAAAAAGGCCCGTCGCAAATAGCGTCTTTAGTGACAAATCGATCCGATCAGGATCGAATGCATCTCCCGGTGCGACCAGCAGGTAGGACTGCACTGTCCGGTCATCAATCCGCTGGTTTCCTTCAACGCGAATCTGGCGGATCGTTTCCCCAGCTTGAGCCGAAGCTTCAGGTGTCGTCACGATAGGTGTCACGACACAGGCGCTTGTGGCCATCAGGGCAGCAGCAAATACTTTACGCATCGAACTCTCGATCCTCCTATGCAAGCCGTTACTGACTTGCCGACCCGCTAAACAGGCCTGTTTCCAGAATGTCACCCCAAGTGATGAAAACGAACATGGTCAATAGCAGACCAAGCCCAGCCATCAATGCCACCTCCTGCACCTTTTCTGGCATCACTTTACCCGTCACCGCCTCATAAGCGTTAAAGACCAAGTGTCCGCCATCCAGAACAGGCAATGGAAGAAGGTTGAAAAAGCCGATACCAATTGAGATTGCAGCGCAAATCCCAATCATATTCCAGAAGAAGGCACTAAAGCCTCGCCAGAATGAAACCTGCTCGTTTCCAACTGTAAGATTGTATATACGGCGACCTGCATCTCCGATTGCCACTGGTCCACTCAGTGTCCCAACAGGCTCTTTACCTGTTATGATACGCCCCAGCATACTCGTTGTGAGCGTTAGCACCTCGCCTGTGCGCTCAGTTCCAATCACAAGAGCTTCTAGCGGATTCACGGATCGCATATCAACACTGCCCGATATTCGAACGCCAATCGTGCCTTGAGGTACAATCTGACCAAGAGCATTCTCTCTGGAAACTCTCTCGGGTGTTACCAGCAACTCAACTTCGCGGCCATCACGATTAACGACTAAAGGAACGCGGTCCCCGGAGGCATAGAGAACGGAAAGCTGCAAATCACCCGCCGTATAAATCGCCTTGCCTTTGACAGAGACGATAACGTCATCGGCTTTCATACCGGCAGCTTCAGCCGGCATACCTGCATCAACCGACGCAACAACAACTCTGTTCTCCTGACTTTTTTCGTCTGGCACGCCGTTAAAGCCAACGCTGACAGCAAACAGCAAAACGGCGAGAATGAAGTTTGCAGCTGGCCCCGCAATGGCCACTAAAGAGCGCGCGCCAACACTCAGCTGATTATAAGGCTTCCCGATTGGGCCCTCTTCAACCTTACCGACATCGCCCGGAAGCTGGCTCTCGCCGACAAATTTCACAAATCCACCAAGTGGGATCCAGTTGATTCGCCAGCGGGTTCCACGCCTGTCTGTTGCCTGGAAGATTGGAGCGCCAAACCCGACAGAAAACGATTCCACTGCCGCGCCAGCCCAACGACCGACCCAGTAATGGCCAAGCTCGTGGATAACAACGACAACACCAAGCAGAAATGCAAGGCAAAGCAGAAAGATTGGCCCCTGGGCCAGAATCTCCGTCACGCGTTACACTCCTTTTTCTTGACACTGCACCTCAGCAAGGAGCGTGCCCGTCAAATCTCTTGCCTCTGCCTCAATCGCCATAATGGCCTCAAGACTGTCGCATGCCTGCGATGCCAATGCACCAGAAGCGAAACGATTCAAAGCATTCTCTACAATCCAGCTTATGTCGGCAAAACGACATTGGCCCGCAAGAAATGCAGCTACGGCGCGCTCATTAGCGCAATTTAATATAATCGGCGCGCCATTCCCACGCCTCAAAGCTTCTCTTGAGAGCTCTATTGCAGGGAATCTTTTGGAATCAAGAGCTTCGAAGGTCAATTGACTTAAGGCAATCAAATCGAGGCGTTCGACAGATGTGAGTTGTCTGCGGTTTGGCCAACTTAAGGCGTGTGCAATTGGAGTCCGCATATCCGGTACGCCCATTTGGGCTAACACAGAGCCATCACGATAGGCCACCGCAGAATGCAAGATCGATTGCGGGTGCACCACAACCTCAATTTTATCTTCCGGAATGTCAAAAAGGTAGGAGGCTTCGATTAATTCAAGGCCCTTATTGAACAGCGTAGCGCTATCGATTGAAATCTTGCGCCCCATATTCCATTTGGGATGCGCGAGGGCGTCTTCAACTGTCACCCGCTTCAAGTCAGCCTCTGAGGTTAGGCGAAAAGGTCCGCCGGAGGCTGTCAGAATGAGGCGATCAACATCTTCCCGACGTTCCATCACCTGGAACATCGCATTATGCTCTGAATCGGTCGGCACAATCGCAGCGCCTTGGTCAGCCGCGACCTGTTTGAGCAAAGCGCCCGCGCAAACCATGCTTTCCTTGTTCGCCAAAGCGATAGAGTTCCCCGCCGCAACTGCAGCAAGCGTTGAAGGTAGCCCCTCAATACCGACAATCGCAGCGAGCAGACGGTCCACAGGCCTCTGAGCCGCCTCAGTAACAGCATTGGCCCCAGCAGCGACCTCAATTCCTGTCCCCCGCAATGAAGCCTTTAGGCCCTCATACTTTGCCGGGTTCGAAATAATGGCGACGGAGGGTTTGAATTTGATCGCCTGCTTGCAAAGCAGGTCAACATTTGACCCGGCAACCAATGTATCAATCTTAAAGGCAGGCGATCCTGCTTTGCGATTGGCATGCTCTATGACGGCCAACGCTGAGGTTCCGATGGACCCTGTTGATCCCATAATAGAAATTGTTTGCGCCGACGTCATACAGCAAGGCCTAATATATTCGAAACCGATGGCACAGAGAGGAACACCAGAACGGTAATGATGCAGACCAACCCAAGACCGTCGACCCGGTCAAGCAACCCACCATGACCGGGGAGCAAACCACTTGCGTCCTTAACGCCGTGATAGCGCTTGATTGAACTTTCAAACAGATCACCGACTTGGGCCAAAAATGAAATCATCGCTCCGGTTAATAGCCATGCGGTCTGATCTCCACCTGTAATACGCGCCGCAAGCAGTCCACAAAGACTACTGAAAATGATTGCACCGACGGCACCGCTCCAGGTCTTAGACGGCGAATCAGGATGCAAAGAAGGCCCGCCAAAGCCGCGCCCGGAAAAATAAGCCGCGGAGTCTGAACCCCAAACAATCCCCATGAAAATCAAGGCGGCCGCAGCGCCATCCCAAGCTCCGTCACGCAGCACATAAAGCGCTAGCGGCATGCTTGTGACATATAGCATGCCAAACGCTTCAGTTGATTTCTTAGCCTGACTTGGGTGAGTGAACAAAGCGGCGAGTGCGCAAACGACAATCGTGAAAAATGCCGCAGCAAACCCAAAAAAGGGCAAAACCAGAAAGGGTAAAACCGCAAGCACAACAAATGGCTTCATGGACGGCGAAGCCGTAATCCTCACCCACTCATACGCCATTAAGGCAGCGAAAATCCCGCAGCCGACTGCAAGATACACCCCGCCTTTCCACACCACGAAAAGCCCAATCGGGATCATGATAGCGGCAGATATGAGCCGCAGACCTAGATCGCCCTTTTGGTAAGTTTCGCTGCTATGGCTTTGCATTCTAAGCGGCCCCAGAGACCAAACCGCCATATCGACGTTCTCGCTTTTGGTACGTCTCAATCGCTTGCATCAAATGTTGCCCGCCAAAATCAGGCCAAAGCACATCCATGAAGACAAGCTCAGCATAAGCGGCCTGCCAGATCAGGAAGTTACTAAGCCGCATCTCCCCACTGGTCCGCACGACCAGGTCTGGTTGCGGTATATCCTTGGTATCCAGATACCCTTCAAAGCGCGCCTCATCCAAATCATTGAGATCGATCTTACCGGTTTGAACCTCCTTAAGCGCGAGCTTCATCCCCCTCAATATCTCTTCACGGCCACCATAATTGAATGCAATGCAAAGATTGAAAGCCGTATTCTGGGAGGTTTTCGCTTCAGCCGTCTCAACCAGAGATTTCACGTCCTCAGGCAAGCCTTCTCGCGTTCCAAGAATACGAACCCTGACCCCTTCACGGGTTAATCGCGCCAAATCACGCTTCACATAAGCTTTGAGCAATCCAAACAGCGCGTTCACTTCAGCAGCGGGACGACGCCAGTTCTCGGTCGAAAATGAGTAAACCGTGAGATACTTCAAATCAGTATCTTGAGCGGCCTCAACAGTTCTTCGGAGGGCTTCAACGCCGCGCTCATGACCGACTGCTCTTGGCAAGCCGCGCGCATTTGCCCAGCGGCCATTACCATCCATAATAATCGCAACATGAGCGGGATAATCGCCAGACAAAGAGTTTCCGGTCTCACCGCTCGGGAGATGAGAAGCAGAACTCAAACCTGCATGATCTCCGCTTCTTTGGCTTTCAGGACTTCATCGACTTTCTTGACATATGTGTCGGTCAGTTTCTGAACTTCATCAGAAGAAGACCGCGATTGATCTTCGCTGATATCGCCGTCTTTCTCCATTTTCTTGAGCGCATCCATACCGTCGCGGCGAACATTGCGGACAGCAACACGAGCAGACTCAGCATACTTCCCAGCAACTTTTGTCAGCTCAAGACGGCGCTCTTCATTCAATGGCGGAATTGGAATACGTAAGTTCTGGCCATCAACAACCGGGTTTAACCCCAAGCCAGCATCACGGATGGCCCGGTCAGCCGCGCCAACCAAACTCTTATCCCAGATATTCACCGCCAGCATACGGGCATCCATAACCGAAACCGACCCAACCTGATTCATTGGAACAGTTGAGCCATATGCAGGCACTTGGACAGTATCGAGAAGGTTCATCGAAGCCCGCCCAGTTCTGAGCCCTTGAAGTTCGGATTGAAGAGAGCCAATCGCCCCTTCCATGCGTCGTTCGAGGTCTTTTTTATCGTAACTCATTTTCTTATCCTCACTGACCGGAGATGATGGTGCTTGGGCCCTGCCCGGTTAATACATCCTGCAATGCACCCTTATTATGCAGAGAAAATACCACAATCGGGATATTCGTATCACGCATAAGGCTCACAGCAGAAGCGTCCATCACTTTTAGGTTGCGCGCAAGCACATCTTGATAGGTCAAAGTATCATAGCGCTGGGCGTCCGGGTTCGTCTTCGGGTCCGCTGAATAGACACCATCTACCTGCGTTCCCTTCATCATCGCATCGCAATGCATCTCAGCGGCGCGCAAGGCAGCACCTGTATCTGTGGTGAAATATGGATTACCTGTGCCGGCTGCAAAGATCACAACCCGGCCCTTTTCCATATGGCGGATCGCCCGGCGGCGTATGAATGGTTCGCAAACTTCGTCCATCCGAATACCAGATTGGACGCGCGTCTGTACGTTAATCGATTCAAGCGCGCTTTGCATCGCCAGAGCGTTCATGATGGTCGCCAACATGCCCATTGAGTCAGCTTGGCTACGCTCCATGCCGGAGGCTGCGCCCTTCATACCGCGGAAAATATTCCCGCCGCCAATCACCAGACAAATCTCAACACCAAGATCACGCGCCGCAGAAATCTCTTCTGCAAACTTCAGGCAGGTTGGCATGTGTATGCCATAGTCCGTTGGCCCCATCAGGGCTTCCCCGGATATTTTAAGCAAAACGCGCTTATACTGCAGCTTATCGGCCAACTCAGTGTCTACTGACATGTGCGCGTCTCCATATCCCTCAATTGCCCATAAAAGATTCCCGGCCACCTGTCATGGGTAGCCGGGAGCCAATCTCAGTCATTTATTGACTTAATTGTTTGTCAGTGAGGCCACTTCGGCGGCGAAATCATCTTCCGCCTTCTCAATACCTTCACCAAGCTTGAACATGATAAAGCCAGCGAGTTCCGCACCGCTATCAGCGATAAACTGCGCAACTGTTTGATCAGGGTTCATCACGAAAGGCTGCTCAACCAGAACAACTTCCTTATAGAACTTCTTGATCCGGCCTTCGATCATTTTCTCAATGACGTTCGCTGGCTTGCCGCTTTGCTCGGCTTGTTCTGTAAGGACCTGACGCTCACGCTCAACCAGAGTTTGATCAAGATCAGCAACCGTCGCTGAGGCAGGTGAGGTCGCAGCAACGTGCATGGCAACCTTACGGCCAACCTCGGTCAGGTCGCCAGACCCATTCAAGCCAACCAAAACACCGATCTTACCCATACCAGGCGCTTCTGCGCCGTGAATATAAGAAGCAACTGAGTCCGCTTTAATCTGTGCCGCACGACGCAGCGACATGTTTTCGCCGATCGTAGCAACCATACGCTTGATCATGTCCTCAACCGTGCCGTCACCATCTGGAGACGCGGCTGAAGCCAACGCTTCAGTTGTGCCTTCTGTGGTGAGAGCTAAGCTGGCAATATCGTTCAAGGCTTGCTGGAACGTCTCGTTACGCGCCACGAAATCTGTCTCGGCATTCAACTCAACGACAGATCCGGTTTTACCGTCTTCTGAAACGGTCGCAGCAACGAGACCGTCTGCTGCGGTGCGTCCAGACTTTTTGGCGGCTTTAGACAAGCCTTTGGCGCGCAGCCAATCGACCGCAGCCTCCATGTCACCATCAGTTTCGACAAGAGCTTTTTTCGCGTCCATCATGCCAGCGCCAGTCTTATCGCGCAGGCCTTTGACGAGGGCAGCAGTGATCTGAGCCATCGTGATCTTCCTTCTATTGAACCCGTAGGTTTAAGCTTCAGTTGTATCTTCTGCCGGAGCAGCTTCGGCAGCCGGTGCAGCTTCTTCAGCAATTGCTGCATCGACCGCGGCAAGATCTGCCTCTGTAAGCGCGTCTATATCTTCTGCATCGCCGAGATCAATCCCAAGCCCGGCTGAAGATTCCGCCAAGCCATCCAGGACAGCGTCAGCAGCGAGGTTACAGTAAAGAGAAATCGCACGGGCCGCGTCATCATTCCCAGGGAACGGAAAGTCTGCATCATCCGGATCGCAGTTTGTATCGACAACCGCGACAACAGGAATGCCAAGCTTGCGCGCTTCTTTAATCGCAATCGCTTCCTTATTGGTGTCGATGACGAAGATCAAATCTGGCAGGCCGCCCATATTGGCGATACCGCCAAGCGCCTTGTCCAGCTTTTCGCGATCACGCTCAAGGTTTAGAAGCTCTTTCTTGGTCAGACCGGACTGGTCCTTATCACCCAGAATTTCTTCAAGCTCGCGAAGCCGCTTGATTGATTTCGAAACGGTTGACCAGTTTGTCAGAGTTCCGCCAAGCCAACGGTGGTTCATATAGTACTGGGCGCAGCGTTGAGCTGCTTCAGCAACAGGCTGTGAAGCCTGACGTTTCGTGCCCACAAAAAGAACACGGCCGCCTTTGGCTACGGTATCGCGCACTTTAACAAGTGCTTGGTGGAAAAGCGGGACGGACTTGGACAGGTCCATGATGTGAATGCCGGAACGCGCGCCATAGATGAATTGCTTCATCTTGGGGTTCCAGCGGTGTGTTTGGTGACCAAAGTGAACGCCAGCTTCGAGCAACTCACGCATTGTAAAATCAGGCAAAGCCATAATCAGTTTTCCTCATCCGGTTAACCGGCATGAACGTAATCGGTTCTCACTTGAGAAACCGACACCGGAAAGTCCACGCATCGGGGGTTATTGGCGCGTCTATACAACAATTTTTGGCGCGCGCAACACCCGCTGTTCAGGTTTGAGGGTGTTAAGCGGCCTTATGATCGACACGCGCCACGCCGGGTGCAGTTTTAAGCGCTCGCAGCGCCTCCAAACCTGTCGCATATGTATCTGGCAAACGAAGCGTAACAACCCGGCCATCATCCACAGTCATTCTGACATAAATTTCACCACGATCTGGCCCAGGCGCAGATTTCAATCTCGCAGCAATTGACGCTAGACCGGACACATCAGCGCCGCGCTCCAGATTGACCGACAAAGCTGGCGCCTTCTTACCAATACGTGCCTTTTCTATTGGCTGCACGCGGCGGGCTGATAGACGTATTTCATCGTCCCGGCGTCGAACCTCTGTGAGGATCACAACCGCAGAGCCGGGCTCCAATTGCTCACGAACATCTGCCAGCAGTTCTGGCATCACCATAAGCTCAACTTCACCTGTGGGATCCGACAAGGTCAAAAACGCAAACTTGCCGCCATTTCGCGCTGGCTTTTCCATTCTGCGCCGAACCACGCCAATTAGCTCAATCGGACGCCCATCAACAGCATTATCCGCAACATTCATAGCCAACGTAATACGGTCTTCTTCTAGGCTATCGAGGACATCATCGAGAGGGTGCCCACTGAAATAGAAGCCAATCGCGGCAAATTCCTGATCCAGCTTTTCTTGCATGTTCCAAGCAGACACTTTCGGCAGATCGGCGCGCATTGCGGGTTCAGCCTCCCCAAACAAACCGCCTTGACCGCCAACTCGGTCCTCTGCCGCCGCCGCGCAAGCTGACGCCAGAAGCGGCGCAGACTTCAAAACGCGCGCCCTGTTCGGCTCAAGCCCATCGAATGCCCCGGCTTTAGATAATTGCTCAAAACACTTCTTATTGATCTCTTTGGGATCAACCCGCTCGGCCATGTCATGCAGGCACTTGAATGGGCCTTCCGCTTCCCGTTCGGACACGAGATGTTTCATCGCCTCAGGCCCAACCCCTTTTAGGGCACCGAGCGCATAGACAATCGCGTCTCCGCGTACATCAAAGTCAGGCGTAGATTGATTCACATCCGGCGCTAAAACAGGAATTTTGAGCCGTTTGGCTTCCTGAAAGAAGGCAGCAAGCTTGTCTGTGTTGTGAAGATCAAGGCTCATCGAGGCCGCAAGGAATGCGACGGGGAAATGGCGCTTCAAATACCCTGTATGATAACCAATAAGCGCATATGCCGCCGCGTGTGATTTGTTGAAACCATATCCTGCGAACTTCTCCATCGTATCGAAAATATCATTGGCCAGCGGAGCTTCTATAGATTTCAAATCGGCGGCGCCTTCGAGGAAGCGCTTTCGTTGGGCGACCATTTCCTCAAGTTTTTTCTTACCCATTGCACGACGAAGCAGGTCGGCTTCACCAAGGGAGTAACCAGCGATCTCCTGCGCCATCCGCATGACCTGTTCCTGATAGACCGGAACGCCATATGTCGCCTCAAGGATCGGTTCTAGATCAGGGTGCTGGTAGCGGATCGTCTTAGGGTCCTCCTTACCCGCCACATAGACCGGAATATTGTCCATCGGGCCAGGTCGATACAGCGAGATGATCGCGATGACATCTTCCAGATTACCGGGCTTCACCTTGCGCAGCGTATCGCGCATGCCTTGACCTTCCAACTGGAAGACACCGAGCGTCTGGCCTGACGCCATCAACTCATAGGTTTCAGCATCATCAAGACTATACCATTCAGGGCCAACGTCTTTCCCATCGCGGCGGATAAACTTGAGCGCCCGGTCAATCACGGTGAGGGTTTTCAAGCCCAGAAAGTCGAACTTTACGAGCCCTGCAGATTCAGCCCATTTCATGTTGAACTGGGTCGCTGGCAGGTCCGCGCGTGGGTCATTGTAAAGCGGAACCAGCTCGGTTAGCGGGCGGTCCCCAATAACCACGCCCGCCGCGTGCGTACCTGCATTACGATACATCCCTTCCAGAGCGAGCGCAGTGTCCAGCAGTTCGCCTACACGTGGGTCCTTGTCTTTTTCTTCATAGAATTTGGGTTCGTCATCAATTGCCTCAGACAGCTTAGGCGGCTTTGCGGGATTGAATGGGATCAACTTTGCGAGGCGATCAACCTGCCCATATGGCATTTGCATCACACGCCCCACATCGCGCACAACGGCTTTGGCCTGCAAAGTCCCGAATGTGATAATCATCGCAACAGAATCGGCGCCGTACTTGTCACGAACATAGCGGATGACTTCGCCGCGGCGCTCCTGACAGAAATCGATGTCGAAATCGGGCATGGAGATACGCGCAGGATTTAGGAAACGCTCAAAAAGCAAGTCAAAGCGTAGCGGATCAAGATCGGTTACAGTTAGCACCCAGGCCACAAGCGATCCCGCGCCAGACCCCCGCCCCGGACCAACCGGAATGTCCTGCTGTTTGGCCCATTTGATAAAATCGGCAACGATCAGGAAGTAACCAGGAAACCCCATCTTCTCGATGATACCTAGCTCATAGTCCAGACGCTCTTTATAGCCCTCGCGTGACGCATAAAGCTTTGGTGCGACAGACAAGCGATCCTCAAGACCTTGCTCAGCTTGCAACCGCAATTCCTCAATCTCGGACCGAGACCCATCGCCAAAGTTCGGTAAGATCGGGTCACGCTTTTGAGACCGGACCCCACAGCGCATTGCAATTTCTGATGTTGTTTCAAGCGCTTCTGGAAGATCAGAGAACAGTTCGCGCATTTCCGCTTCGGTCTTGAGATACTGCTCTGCCTCAACTTGCGGGCGATCTTCTTGACCAAGATAAGCCCCATTGGCGATGCACATCATCGCATCATGCGCCTCCGCATCAGTTTTCTTCATAAAACGGGCGTCATGTGTCGCGACAATTGGTAAATTCAGCTCATAAGCCAGCGCTAAAAGGCCTGCTTCACATTGAGCTTCTTCGGGAGAACCGTGACGGGTGATTTCGACATAGCAACGCCCTGGAAACTGCTGCGCAAGCTGTTCCAGAGCAGCTTTGGCTTCGTCCATTTTTCCGCGCAGAATATGCTTGGCGACAGTGCCTTCCGAGCCGCCTGTGAGGACGATCAGGCCATCGGTTTTCTCATTCAAATAGCGCTCATGAATGCGCGGCACGCCGTCTTCGGCATCGAGATATGAATATGAAGACAAAGCCATTAAACGGCCATAGCCCGCCTCATCCTGCGCATAGAGTGTGAGGCGTGTAATGGTTTCCTGATGTGCGCCATCGGTGACATCGAAACAGACCGCCATGATCGGCTGAACCCCAGCACCAGAAAGGCTTTCAGACAGCTCCAGCGCGCCGTAGAGATTGTTGCGATCAGTCACGGCCACAGCTGGCATGCCCTGCTCTACGCACCAGCTTGTCAGGCTTTTCGTTGTGATCATGCTCTCAAGCAGCGAAAAAGAGGTGCGGACTGAGAGGTGGATAAAGGGTTTCATTTCCATACGTTTTCCACTCCTCATTCCACGCTCAATCCCCGAATATACAGGGATTCGATTGCTGGATTTATGCTGGATCAGTGTTGGATCACAGCGGGTTTATTTGACGAGTAGCAGAGAAGCGAACAGAACAAAAGAAGAACTCAATTAAAGTCTGTGAGTTTTCCATCCTTGAGCGTCAAAACGCGGTCCATGTGCTGAGTGAGCGACATGTTATGCGTCGCAACCAGCACAGCTGCGCCTTCATTTCGCGCCATCCTGATAAGGCTTTCAAAAACTCGCTCAGTGGTCGCAGGATCCAAATTACCTGTCGGCTCATCGGCAATCACCAAACGTGGATCATTAACCAGCGCTCTAGCAATCGCGACGCGCTGCTGCTCGCCGCCCGACATTTGGCCGGGCTGGTGTTTTGTACGCTCCTTCAGCCCCATTACATCCAGCAGAATTTCAGCCTTTTGTCGGGCATCCCGGCGCGGCATGCCGCCGATCATAAGTGGCATCGCAACATTATCGCGGGCATCAAACTCGGGCAGCAAGTGGTGGAACTGATAGACGAAGCCAAGCTTCTCTCGGCGCATGCGCGTGCGGCCCGCATCGTTGAGCGCCATACAGTCTTCGCCCTCCAGGATGACTTGCCCGCTTTCAGCTTTTTCCAAAAGTCCCGCCGTATGCAGCAAGGTCGACTTGCCTGAACCAGATGGCCCGATGAGCCCAACCAGTTCACCTTGATTCAAGACCAGATCAGCGCCTTGCAAAACCTGAAGGATACCTGCCTCAGACTTAAACTCGCGGACAATATTTCGAAGTTCGAGAACGGCCGCCATTATTCGAACCTCAACGCTTCAACAGGATCGAGCCGCGCCGCCGCCCAAGCAGGCCAGATTGTCACCAGCATGGACATGGCCATTGCCCAAAGCGTGACGAATATCACCTCACCCCAGTTCAAAATAGCTGGCAGGCCATCAAGCCCATACACAGTTGGCGGGAACAGTTCACGCTGGATCACCCAGCCGACAAAGTCGATCACTGCCCCGATATTGAGTGTAATGATCACACCAAGAACAGCACCAATAAAAGCTCCGGTCAGACCAAGCAGACCGCCAATCATGATGAAGACGCGCATCACCGAGCCCCGCCCCGTCCCGACCGTTCGCAGGATGGCGATATCACGGGTCTTATTCTTCACGAGCATGACGACCCCGGTAATGATGTTGAGAGACGTGATCACAACAAGGATCATCATAATGATCATCATCATGCTTCGCTCTGTGTTGAGGGCGTCAAAATATTGCTGGCGCTCCCGCTTCCAGTCCTTGATCGCATATTGATAGCCCGTCAGGTCATTAATTGCGCGGATCGTCGGCTCCGTGACAACCGCTTCCTCAACCCTGACATTGATAATGTCGTAGGCTCCCTTTTTGCCAAAGAAGAGTTGCGCCTGTTGCATCGGCATGAAGATGTAAAACTCATCTAGTTCGACACTGCCAGTCCTGAAGATACCGCCAACGCGGTACGCTTTGCTGCGCGGCGTTTTCCCGAACGGCCCCTGAATGCCGTTTGGAGCGACCAGAGTCACTGTATCACCGGGAAAAGCCTTTAGCGTATTAGCGAGAAACAGGCCGAGCAAGATCGTATCGCCGCCATTCTTACCTTCGCCAAACCCAAGCGCCCGAGCTTCATCCGTCCCGCCTGTTACGATCCCAAGCTGGCGCGCTTTCTGATCATTTGTGTTTAGAAATTCCAGCTTGTCGAGGTCTTCAACGCGCAGCCCGCGCACCCGTGCGCCTGTCTGAGCGCTGCCGGAATCAGCCAGCACTTCGCCCTGCACCATCGGAATGGCGGCTTCGACATTGATAAGTCCTGAAATCTGATTGGTCAGATCATCAATATCATCTTGTGGCTGGTCCTGAACCTGCACGAACACATGGCCATCACCGCCGAGGAGCGCATCAAGCAAAGTCGCGCGGAAACCGCTCATCACCGACATGATGACAATTAGAGCCATCACAGCCAGCATGATGCCAACGAAAGAAATGATCGACACCACGGACACGCCGCCATTGGCGCGCGTTGCGCGAAGATAGCGCCAAGCAAGCGTACGCTCGACTTGTCCGAAAGGGGCTGGTCCGGCCATTCTTACAGGCTAGCTCTCTGTGATCCGGGCGATAGCTGCTTCCAAGGATACGTCCTCTTTTTCTCCAGTGGCGCGCCGTTTCAGCTCAACCTGGCCGTTCTTGACGCCGCGCGGACCGATTGTGACCTGCCATGGCAGACCAATCAGCTCCATGCGGCCAAATTTAGGCCCAGCCCGGTCAGCTGTCTCGTCATAAAGGGGATCGACGCCAGCTGCGCTTAGTTTTGCGTAAACCTCATCGGCTACCGCAGCCACATCTTCGGCATCGGGCTTCATTGAAATGATGCCAGCTCCGAATGGCGCGACTTCATCTGGCCAGACAATCCCGTTCTCGTCATGGCTGGCTTCGATGATTGCGCCGACCAAGCGCGAAACGCCAATGCCGTAAGAGCCGCCATGGATGGTTGCGAGGCCACCCTCGCCTGTCTGGACCTCTGCCTTCATTGGATCGGAATATTTCGTTCCAAAATAGAAAATATGGCCAACCTCAATTCCGCGTGCGTGGACGCGGCGGTCTGCAGGGATCGCCTCGTAAGCGGCCGTGTCGTGTTTCTCATCCGTCGCGGCGTAGTATTTCGTGCGCTTCTCCATCTCTTCGCGAAGGGCGCTGAGGTCTTCAAAGTCAAAGCCTTCACCGGGTGGCGGCACATCAAGCACGGCCCTGTCACAAAAGACCTCACTCTCACCGCTATCGGCCAGGATGAGAAACTCATGGCTGAGATCGCCGCCAATCGGACCAGGGTCAGCCTGCATTGGGATCGCCGTCACACCAAGGCGTGAGAACGTATTGAGATAAGCGGCAAACATCTTCTGATAAGAAATCCGCGCAGCCTCTTCATCGAGATCAAAGCTATAAGCATCCTTCATCAGGAACTCGCGGCCACGCATCACGCCGAAGCGCGGGCGCACTTCGTCACGAAACTTCCATTGCTGGTGATACAAGTTGAGCGGCAACTGTTTGTAACTTTTGACGTAAGACCGGAAGATGTCGGTGATCATCTCCTCATTAGTTGGTCCATAGAGCAGTCCACGCTCATGCCGGTCTGTGATCCGCAGCATTTCGGGACCATAAGCATCATAGCGCCCCGACTCGCGCCAGAGATCGGCCGACTGCAGCGTTGGCATCAACATCTCAATCGCGCCGGCCCGGTTCATTTCCTCGCGAACGATCTGTTCGATCTTCTTCAGGACCCGGTAGCCGAGCGGCAGCCAGGAATAAATCCCGGCGGCATTCTGACGGATCATCCCCGTCTGCATCATCAGCTTGTGGCTGACGATCATTTTCTCGTCCGAAGACACATCCTTAGTGACAGGAATAAAATAGCGGGACAGGCGCATGAAAGGTCCGTTTTGTGTAAGTCTTGTTTGCTGTTTCCTGTTATGCAGAACTGCTGGGCTTGGCTAGAGGCAAGTGCGGTATGACTTGACGGCGCGGCGAATGCAGGCAGGGTTCAACCGATGCTATTACTTGATGTCAGCCTTCGCTTCGCAACTGTAACGCTCTTATTGTTGATGGCGTTTTTATCATGGCGTGATGCTAGGCACTTGCTGCAAGGACGAATTGCGACAGTCTACGGCATCTCTCTCGCAGCCATGCTTGTAAACACACTTCCCTTAGCTCTTGATCCACCCGCAGCTATAAAGGCCGCGGCCTGGTTCCTTCATATGCCAAATATCGCGCTTTTATGGTTGTTTGGCTTGTCGCTATTTGAAGACGGGTTTCGCATGACGCGAATCCATTGGGTTATCCCTCTGGCCTTCTTCCCAATCCTCATCACTCTTTATTTCGCTGCCGAAATGGGCATGGAATCTGAATTTCTTCCCGTGATTATTCTTAACCGCGTTCTGGGGTTTAGTGTCCTCGCTCATCTTCTTTGGACTGCAGTTAAGGGATACCGGAATGATCTGGTCGAGGTGCGCCGAAGAACCCGGCTATGGTTTATTATCGTGTGTGCTGTAGCAGCTTTCGTCATTGTCGGCGGGGAGACGTTCCAATATTTCGCAAGTGGCGGGCCTACTGACCCTGAATGGTTCAAGACGGCGCGAGTTGCGATAATATTTCCAATTGTTCTCTTCAGCATACATTGGTTTTTGCGACTCCAGCCCGAGCAATTTTTATTTGAAGGAATTGCGCCAGCAAAACCCCACCAACCCAGCATCCTCCCAAAAGATAATGCGACGCATACGCGTCTCATCGCGGCCATGGAGACCGATTATCTCTATCGCGAACAGGGTCTTTCGATTGGGGGACTGTCGCAGAAGCTTAACGTCCCTGAGCACCAATTGCGGGCCCTGATCAATAAGGGTCTTGGCTTTCGCAACTTCGCGGCGTTCTTGAACCAGTATCGACTGTCAGAGGCAAAGACTGCTCTTGCTGACCCAGAGCAAGCCAGAACGCCAATCCTGACCATCGCCATGGATGCAGGATATGCGTCATTGGCAACCTTCAATCGCGCGTTCAAATCTGAAGAAGAAACAACACCGAGTGATTTCAGGAGCAAAGCGCTTACAAAAGCTGCGCAATCCTGAATAAACATCCTCATTTTTGAAAATGAACGCCCATTTTCGCGGATGCGGAGAGGATTTTTCTGGTTTCTGCTTTTGTGACCTCATCGACAGACGAGGACCTGAACCATGGATGCCCAAACCTTTTTCAACGAGATTGCCCTGCCCGCCATTTCAGGCGGCCTGCAACGCGAAGGCATTCGCTATGCCTTAGGAACTTTAACGACCTTTATTGTTCTATGGGTGATCCTCAGCAGGTTTCTTGAGACCCGCAAGATCCGTCCCGCTACCCCCCGCACAAAGCAAATCAAAATGGAGCTCGGCAACTCGCTGCGCACGATGGCGGTTTTTGTTCTGATGGACATCTTCGTCTTTGAAGTTCTGGGCGGCGACATTTTCAAAAAGTATGATCTGATTTCAGACTATGGCTGGGTCTGGTTCTGTATCTCGATCCCGCTGCTGATCATTATTCACGACGCCTATTTCTATTGGACGCACCGAGCCCTGCACACACGCAAGCTTTATAAAGCGGCCCACATGACACATCACCGCTCGCATAATCCTACCCCTTTCACAGCCTATAATTTTGCTCCGATCGAAGCTGTCGTGAACTACCTCTATGTGCCGGTCGCCTTGATGATTATTCCGGTACATGGGCTCGCGCTCTATACGGTTCTCACCATCATGATTTTCAAGAATGCACTGGGGCATTGCGGTTATGAGGTGTTCCCGCGGACTTGGGCGCGTTTGCCGATCTTGGGCTGGCTCACAACCGTCACGCATCACGACATGCATCATGAACGCGGCACCGGTAATTTCGGCTTCTACTTTACGTGGTGGGACCGCGCGATGGGAACTGAGCATCCAAACTACCTGCAGCGCCTCGACGAGCAGGAAGCCCGCGCAAAAGCGATAAAGGCCGCGCGCCGCGAAGCCAAGAAACGGCCTCAGATGGTGCCGGCCGAATAGGCAAAACCGTCTACCCTAAAGACCTTGACCGAAGCGTTCCCGCGCTTCGGTCTTTTTTTTGCGTATAAAGTTCGACTGCGCAGCACAGCTGTAAAGGCGAGAATATAGTAGAAATGGTGCCCCCACACGCACCCACTATCTATGTATAATATGTTGATTTAATATGCTTATTACATAATTGATATAAGAACGCACCCGCAATTATACCCGCAAAAGCAGAAGTCATTGCGCAAAAATCAGCACAGGCTCTTCCTCTTTCTCCGTATCCACAGGAAACACCCTCTACAAGCACGTATTTCCTTTACATGAGAAT
>CAZGVG010000023.1:0-30147 GCA_964528975.1 uncultured Hyphomonas sp. | reverse complement strand
AAAGAGCGTGTTGCTGGATCAGATGTGTTTGAACGCCTGCGCAGAGATACGTCGCCAGATGCTAAACCGATCCGGGTTTTCTTTTTTGGTGGTCGTGACGGGGCTGCTGAGGCTGCCTGCAAGGTACTTGAGGATGAGCAAGGACGCATTAAGCCGGCTGGATGGCACAATCCGGGCTTTGGCGATCTTGGTTCGATGAGCACGTCTGACATTCGCGATAAAATCAATGCCGCCAAACCTGACTTTGTGTTGGTGTCGCTTGGCGCGGCAAAGGGCCAGTCCTGGATTGAGATGAACGAGCATTTTCTAGAGGCGCCTGTGGTTGCGCATCTAGGGGCTGTCGTTGATTTTGTTGCGGGCACGATCAAGCGTGCGCCGGGGTGGGTCTCTCGAATAGGTTTGGAATGGGTCTGGCGGATTGTCGCTGAGCCATCGCTTTGGAAGCGCTATTGGGATGACGGCACGGCCTTGTTGAGCTTTATAAATGGGCGGATGAAGCCGTTGCAGCGCGCAGCAAAAGTTGAAGGCAGCAGCCAACCTCTAAAGATGAGCGTGAAATCTCCTCGAATTTTTGCGCAAGGTGACGCCGTACTGGCGAACCGTGAGGTGCTGAAAACCACTTTAGAGCGCGCCATGATTATCGATGAGGATATGGAGCTGGACCTTAGCGGTGTGAATACGATCGATGCGTCTGCTCTGGGGCAAATCCGTATGCTCGAACAAACCCAATATCGACGAGGCCATCGCCTTACCTTCTTCAGTAATGACCGGCTACGCCCAGCGCTTCAGGCCGCAAACTTTATCTAACAAGCAGAACAGTGAACCTCTCAAGGAGCTAGACGAACATGAAAGTGTATTACGAACAGGACGCCGATCTTGAGCTGATTAAGGCCAAGAAAGTTGCGGTCATCGGCTATGGCAGTCAAGGGCATGCACATGCCCTGAACCTCAAAGATAGCGGCGGTAATGTCCGTGTTGGCTTGCAGGAAACCTCTGTCAGCCGTGCCAAGGCCGAAGCCGCTGGTCTGGAAGTCATGACGCCTGCCGAAGCGACACAGTGGGCTGATGTCGTTATGATCCTCGTGCCGGACGAAAAGCAGGCTGTTCTCTGGGCCAATGAGATCGAGCCGCACATTCGTGAGGGCCAGCACATCATGTTCGGGCATGGCTTTAATGTGCACTATAATCTGATCCGCCCAAATGCGGGCGTGGACATCTCATTGTCGGCGCCGAAAGGCCCTGGCCATACATTGAGGGCGCAGTACCAAATGGGCTTTGGCTTGCCGGGCCTTGTCGCGATCCATCAAGATGCAACGGGCACAGCGAAAGACGTGGCGCTCTCATACTCAAAGGCGATCGGCAACACACGTGCTGGCGTGATTGAAACAAGCTTCAAGGAAGAAACCGAAACCGACCTCTTTGGCGAACAGGCTGTGCTTTGCGGTGGGATTGTCGAGCTGATCAAGGCCGGTTTCGAAACGCTGGTTGAGGCCGGATACGCGCCTGAGATGGCTTACTTCGAGTGCTTGCATGAGACCAAGTTGATTGTTGACCTGATTTATGAAGGCGGCATTGCCAACATGAATTACTCAATCTCCAACACAGCGGAGTATGGTGAATATGTTTCCGGTCCGCGCGTTGTCACCAGCGAGAGCAAGGCGGCGATGAAAGCTGTGCTGGAAGATATTCAGTCCGGCAAGTTTGCGCGCGATTGGGTTCTGGAAAACCAAGCTGGTGCGCCAAGCTTTCACGCCACGCGTGCACGTATGAATTCGCATCAGATCGAGGAAGTTGGCGAGAAGCTTCGCGGCATGATGCACTGGGCGCAGAATGACCGTCTGGTTGATAAAAGCCGGAACTAAGTCCGGATCAAGCTTTAGGAAGCCCCGGCCTGAAAAGGCTGGGGCTTTTTTAGGCGTCTTTGAGTTTCCAGCCTTCGGCATATACCTCATCGTCAGATGGCGTGATGTCCGGGACCCAACCGCTGCGCTGAACTCGGTTGCGACCTCTGAATTTGGCTGCATAAAGCGCCTTGTCTGCGGCCCCATACCAGCTTTCAAACGGTGTTTGTTGGTCTGCTTGCACGGTCACAATGCCAATACTCACGGTGACCTTCCCGGCGATAGGGAAGATATGTTCAGCAATTGCAGCCTGCAGTCTGCGGGCACAGCCATCTGCGGCGCCAACGGATGATGTGTTGAGCATGATGCAAAATTCTTCGCCGCCAAAACGCGCACAAAGGTCTTCTTCGCGGCAGTGCGATTTCAGCAAATGCGTCATGTCTTTCAGGACTTCATCGCCAACCGCGTGCCCATGTTCATCATTAACGGCTTTGAAGTGATCAAGATCGATGGCCAGTAGGGAAATAGTTCTGTTGGCACCCCCACTTGAGGCGAGTGTTTGATAGAATCCATCAATGAAGGCGCGTCGATTGAGAGCGCCTGTCAGAGCATCTGAACTGGCAAGACCGCTTAGAATGCTCTGTTGTAGTAGCGCATGCTCATGGTCTTTGCGGAGGGTATATATCCGGTAGCCAACGATCGATGTTGTCAGAAGAGCTTCAGTGGCAAGGGATGGATAAAGACCAAGCTCAAGGATCGAGATTTCGTCAATCAGGCCCATGCCGCGAGCTATTCGACCGGCGACATAGAGAAACATTGGCAACCAACCGAGCAATTGCAGTTTACAGATCAGCTTTCCCTTGAGACTGCCACTGATCAAGCTGCCGAGAATTGCGCCAAGTGGCAGGATAAAGGCAGCGTGAATGAGTACAGACCCGTAATGGCTAAAGTGCGGTGCGAACGCCATGAAAAAGGTGGTGTTCAAAAGCGGCAGAAGTCCCGCAATTGGCAGGACCCGCCACCAGAACGCTCCGAGTGTTTCGCGCCCGCAGAGTTCTCGGGTCAAATAGGCTGCGCCTGTAAAGGCCATTGCAATCAAAACATGGTTCAGCACAGAGCGATGGATTGGCTCAATTGCAAACGGTGAGAGCTGCAGGAAGCCTGCCCATGAGACGCCGTAAAGTAGGGCGCACACAGACGTGACAACATGGAAGGGCAGGAAGCTGTAGCGTAAGACAGCATACAGGACGGCACTAAATATAATCGGCGTCATCAGAAGACCGATTATGATGGCATAGAATAAGGCATCCACCAGGTGCTTTGCATGCGTCGCTTCAAGGCTGACGATTTGCATATTGGTCCAGTTGGCAGGATCCCAGCTTTTCTCGACCCCGATCAGGATATGCGTTGGATACTCACCCTCGCTGCTGCGCACTGGAAACACCATCAGGGTTGGAACGAGCGCCTCTTCAATAATTTCTTTCGGCGTGACATAGCGGTCTTCGATTCTGTTTTCGCCATACACTGGCGCAATTGTAAGCGCGCCATGATACGACATGAGCATTCTCACAGCTGGATCTTCGAACTTTGTGACCACATCATTCACCGGGGCTAGCAGCCAGAGGTGCTGAGCCGGGCGTTTGAGAGCATCTTCTGAGCAGTCAAAGTCCTGCGCCCGCACATAAGCCTCGTCAGCGCTGAGATGTCCTGCATTGGAGAGAACACAGAGGCGTTGCCCGATATCAGTCGATTGCGCAGCGCTATCCAAGGGCGTCACAAATACGGCGATGCCAAGTATCAGAATCCATATCAGTTTTTTTAGTCCACCCATGTAACGATAGTATCGCAAAAGGCTTAATTTGGGCTGGAGCGAATCTGAAACTTGTGGCTTAGTTTTAAGGGCACTGTTAACGCTTGGGTGCTCTAGTTGTTGACACCGCTGTCACATGTGGCCATAGCAACCTAATAAAAAGATACCGTAAGGGAATATAAATGGCGGAGTTCATTCCCGTCGGCTCGTTCGACATAGTCATCTTTGGTGGAACGGGCGACCTTGCGCGCCGAAAGCTTTTGCCGGCGCTCTATCATCGGTGGGCCGATGGCCAGATTCCGGAAGATGCGCGGATTATTGGCGTCTCTCGTTCAGACATGGAAAACAAGGCGTTTCGCGCCTTTGCTTTTGATGCGTGCGAAGAGGCGACGCCTGAAAACCTGAACAAGACCGAATGGAAAAAGTTCGAAAAGCATCTGCATTACGTATCCATGGATGCGACCAAGAATGATGCAGACTGGGGCGGCCTCAAAAAGCTCCTGACCATCGATGCTGATCGCCCCTGTATTTTCTATCTGGCGGTAACCCCAAAGATTTATGTTCCGATCTGTCAGGCGCTTGGCAAAGTTGGTTTGAACGAAGGCAATAGCCGGGTCGTACTTGAGAAGCCTATCGGCACGGACCTGATGTCTGCGCGCGAGATCAATGAAGGGGTCGGTGCGATCTTCAAAGAAGAATGTATCTACCGAATCGACCACTATCTGGGCAAGGAAACGGTCCAGAATCTCATGGTTCTCCGCTTCGCGAACTCCTTGTTTGAGCCGCTTTGGAACCGTACAGCGATAGACCATATTCAGATCACCGTGGCGGAACATTATGGTGTTGGCGAGCGCGCTGGATACTATGACGGATCAGGCGCGCTGCGAGACATGGTTCAGAACCACCTCTTGCAACTGCTTTGCCTGATCGCGATGGAGCCGCCAAACTCAATTGATGGCGACGCTATCCGAACTGAGAAGATCAAAGTGCTTGAGGCTTTAAGGCCCATTACGCCAGATAAAGCGTCTAAGAATACGGTGCGTGCGCAGTATAAGTCCGGCTCAGTTCAAGGTGAATCGGTCGACGGTTACCTGGAAGAGCTAGGCCGTGAAAGCACGACTGAGACTTTTGTTGCGATCAAAGCCGCTGTTGATAATTGGCGCTGGGCCAGGGTCCCCTTTTATTTGCGAACCGGGAAGCGAATGAAAGATCGCCATTCAGAAATCGTGATCCAGTTCAGGCCTGCGCCTCACTCCATGTTCGGGCAGTCTGAAGGTCAGTCAAATCGATTGGTTATCAATGTACAGCCAGATGAGGGTGTGCAGCTATACTTGCAAATTAAAGAGCCAGGGCCGGGTGGTTTGCGGATCAAATCGCTGCCCATGGACTTAACCTATGCGGAGAATTTTCATGTCCGCTACCCTGATGCTTATGAGCGTCTCTTGATGGACGTTGTTAGAGGCAATCTCTCGCTATTCATGCGCCGTGAAGAAGTTGAGGCGGCATGGAAATGGGTTGATGGTTTGCTGAAGGCCTGGGACGACGCAGACATGCCGATGGAAAGCTATCAAGCGGGTCTTGAAGACGGCCCGGTTGAGGCTCGCCTGATGCTGCGCCGTGACGAACGCGACTGGTGGGAGGCATAACCGCTATGACGAAAACACATGATGTTATCGCTGAAGTGACAGCCCGCATCGAAGATCGAAGCAAAGACAGCCGCGCCGCGTATATTGAAATGATCCGTGCACGGAAACCAGAAGGGTTTGCACGGGCAAAATTGACCGAAGGCAACCTAGCGCACGCATCTGCAGGCTGCGCTGTTATGGATAAGGTCGAAATTCTTGGCGGGAGCTGGGCGAATGTAGGCATCATTACCAGCTATAATGATATGCTGTCGGCGCATGCTCCGTTTGAAGACTATCCGCAGATTATTCGCGATGAAGCGCGCCAGAATACAGCCACGGCGCAAGTTGCTGGCGGTGTTCCCGCGATGTGCGACGGCGTCACCCAAGGCCAGGAAGGCATGGAGCTTTCCCTGTTTTCGCGTGATGTGATCGCGATGGCCGCAGCTGTCGGGCTGAGTCATGATACGTTTGATGCGGTCCTGCATCTTGGAGTATGTGACAAGATTATTCCGGGACTAACAATTGCCGCGCTTCGGTTCGGGTGGTTGCCGCAAGTCATGGTCCCTGCCGGTCCGATGCCGTCTGGGCTTCCTAATCCTGAAAAGCAGCGCATCCGCCAAGAGTTCGCTTTGGGCAAAGTTGGCCGTGATGAATTGCTAAAAGCTGAAGCTGAAAGTTATCATAGTCAGGGCACCTGCACGTTTTATGGAACCGCCAATTCCAATCAGATGCTGATGGAGGTTATGGGGCTGCATCTACCCGGCGCGGCCTTCCCAAATCCGGGAACACCTTTACGTGAGGCGCTAACGCGCGGCGCGGTTCGTCAAGCTCTGGAAAACTCCGTTAAAGGTACATATTTGCCGGCTGGCGAAATGATTGATGCGCGCAGTTTTGTGAACGCCTTGGTCGGGTTGATGGCGACAGGTGGATCGACCAATCACGCGCTGCATATTCCCGCGATGGCAGCGGCAGCTGGCTATGATGTGACGTTGGAAGACTTTGCCGACATTAGCGCTGTTGTGCCGTTGCTCTGCCGAATTTATCCGAACGGGCCTGCTGATGTGAACCATTTCCATGCTGCGGGCGGAATGGGCTTTGTCGTGCGACAGCTGCTTGAGGCGGGCCTGATGCAAGGGGACGCTCAGGGGATTGCCGGACCGCTCAGCACCTATAGCCAAGAGCCATATCTTGATGGCGGCGTGCTGAAATGGCGCGAAGCTCCAACGGAGAGCGGCGATCTTGATATTGTACGCCCTTATACCGATCCATTTGCCAAAACAGGTGGGATGCAAATGCTGGATGGCCCGCTTGGACGCGGCGTGATCAAGGTCTCTGCGGTCAAACCTGAGCGGCATGTGACCGAAGCGCCGTGCCGGGTGTTTGAGAGCCAGGACGCGGTCAAAGCGGCCTTTAAGGCGGGTGAGCTTGATCGGGATGTTGTTATCGTGGTGCGCTTCCAGGGACCTGCGGCGAACGGTATGCCGGAACTGCACGGTTTGTCTGCTCCAATTGGCGCGCTGCATGATAAAGGTTTCAAGGTTGCCTTGGTCACAGATGGCCGAATGTCAGGCGCGTCAGGTAAGTTTCCAGCAGCGATCCACGTTGGGCCGGAAGGTTGCCGAGGCGGGCCGATCGCCAAGCTACATGATGGTGATGTGATCTGTCTCGACGCGGTGTCCGGTCGTTTGGATGTCAACGTTGACGAACGTGAGTTTCAAGCACGGGATGCGGCTGTTTTTCGGCCAAATGATAGCGCCTCAGGATTGGGGCGTGAGCTGTTCTCAGGTTTCCGTGGCTCGGTCAGCAATTCAGAACAGGGCGGCAGCGTCTTTTCCATGTTAGGAGGCGTATAGTGTCAGATACAGTTCTTGTTGGTGATATTGGTGGAACCAATGTCCGGTTTGCGCGGGCACGGCTTGGGTTCGCGGGGCATCCTGAAGTTGAAGATATCAGCATCATGCCTGGCGATGATTTCAATTCTTTTGATGATGCGCTCAGACTTTATCTGGGTGAAATTGGCAATAAACGCCCGGCGCAAGCGCTCTTTGCTTTTGCGGGACCAGTAAGAGACGGCACGGTTCGTCTGACCAACCGGGATTGGACAGTAAGTAGCAGAGACCTTGCATCAAAACTTGGGTTTGAAAACGTTCGCTTGGTGAATGACTATGCCGCGATGGCGCGCTCAATACCAGAGCTGGCGGATGGCAGTTTTCGGATGCTGAACGAAGGACGCGTGCCAGATGAGCGCTCTGCCATTCTCGTTGCAGGCCCAGGTACGGGCCTTGGTATGGCAACCCTTTTGCCAGAAGGCGAGCGCGGCTGGCGTGTCATGACAGGTGAGGGCGGCCATGCGGCTTTTGCCCCGCGAACACAGCGCGAGTGGGAACTGGTCAAGCGGCTGCAGACGACCCATGGCTATGTCTCCAAGGAACTGGTGCTGTCTGGTTCGGGGCTGAATGCGGTGCACGAAGCGTTGTGCGATATTGATGGTCGTAACTGGGTTGAAACACCGCCAGCGGAGATTATGGCACGTGCGATTGCTGGAGATCAGCTCTGCCGGGACATTTGTGAAATCCGTGCAGGCGCAACGTTAGACGCACTTGGTGATGCCGCTTTGATTAATGGTACGCGCGGCGGTGTCGTGATTACAGGCGGCGTGGCAGAGCGAATTGTCGATTGGCTCTCTAAACCAAAAGCTTTGGCCCGCTTCTTTGAGCGCGGACCTATGAGCCATTACATGAAACCCATACCGATACGTCTGTTGATGGAGAGCCAAGCGGCGCTTATCGGTGCGGCAGCTCTACATTTTGATGAGGAACAAGCAGCATGATCAATCTGGCGACATTCCGCGAGGCGCTGCACGGCGCGCCTATTGTTCCGGTTCTGACGGTTAAAGAGGTGGCACATGCCGCACCGCTTGCCGCTGCTTTGAAGTCCGGCGGGCTGAAAAGTGCTGAAGTGACTTTGAGAACGCCTGTAGCGCTTGAGGTTATCTCTGAAATGAAGCAGGCCGAGCCGGATTTGCTGGTTGGCGCTGGTACGATTTGTTCTGAGGGTGATGTGGATGCGGCCTTGAAGGCTGGGGCTGATTTTCTGGTCTCGCCCGGCGCTGGCCCCGACCTCTTGAAGGCGCTCGCTTATCATGACGGCGTTATCCTGCCGGGTGTCTCGACCGCCAGTGAAGCTATGGCGCGGTTTGAGGCCGGATACGGCGTGATGAAATTCTTCCCTGCTGAAGCTTGCGGCGGCGCAAACTTTCTGAAGTCTCTCGCAGGACCTTTGCCTTATATAGATTTCATGCCGACTGGCGGGATTAAGCCGGGCAATGTCAAAGACTATCTTAGCCTGCCAAACGTGATCGCAGCGGGCGGTTCGTGGATCGCGACGCCTGCCGAAATGGCGGCTGGCGACTGGGTTGAAATCGAGGCCAAAGTGCGAGCGGCAGTGGAACTCGGACAAGAGGCTTAAGACATGGCTGGAAAACTATCAGGATTACGAGGGCGCAGTGCCAAGATTGTCGCGACGCTAGGGCCTGGCAGTTCTGCGCCGGGCACCATCCGTCTTTTGGCCGAAGCAGGCGTAGACGTTTTCCGATTGAATTTTAGTCATGGCGAGCAGGCAAAGCATAAGCGGACCTGTGAAGCCATACGCATGACCGAGGATTTGCTTGGCCGTCCTTTGGCGGTTTTGGCGGATCTGCAGGGACCAAAAATTCGGGTGGGGAAGTTTCCAGGCGGTGAACTGAAGCTAACCTTTAGAGGCGAGTATGATCTCATCGTAGGCGGTGAGACGGACCAGCCCGATACGATCCCTGTTCCACGTGAAGAAATTCTATCAGTCCTCGAAGAAGGCGACACAATTCTCGCCGATGACGGTCTGCTGATTTTTACGGTTTTGAGCGCTGGCGACAAACCGCGTGTCCGCGCCGATGTGCCGGGTGTCTTGAAAGACCGCAAAGGCTTCACCGTTCGCGGCAAAGCCCTGCCTGTTCCAGCGCTTTCGGAGAAAGATCACAGCGATCTGGCATTTGCGCTTGAGATGGGCGTCGATATTGTGGCGCTATCCTTTGTGCAGACTGTAGCCGATATTGAAGAGGCCCGCGGCCTGATCGGCGACAAGGCGATGATCGTGGCCAAGCTTGAGAAGCCTGCTGCCATCGATAACTTGGATGGGATCATTGAGGCAACCGATGCGGTGATGATTGCGCGCGGTGACCTTGGGGTTGAGTTCCCGCCAGAAGAAGTTCCGCTCATCCAGCGCCGGATCGTCCGTGTTGCGAGAAACGCTGCTAAACCCGTTATTGTGGCGACGCAGATGCTTGAAAGCATGGTTGAGAACGCCGCGCCTACACGGGCCGAAGCCAGTGATGTAGCCACCGCGATCTATCAAGGTGCAGATGCGGTCATGCTGTCGGCCGAAACCGCCGTTGGGCGCCACCCTGCAACGGCTGTTGCGATCATGAACCGGATCATTCGCGCGGTTGAGAAGGCTGACGACTATACTCAAGCGCTTGCCCAATATGATGGCGGCGGCGAAACCCGCGATGACATAGATACAACCGCGAAAGCTGCGATGGAAATCGCTGAGCGTAATGAGACCCCGCTTGCGCTGCGCACAGGGGATGTTTTCCGTCTTGCGCAATTCTCTCGTGTGCGCGGCAAGCAGACAATCTTGTACGGCTCGCTCGATAAGAAGCGGTTGCGTCAGGCGCAGATGTTGTGGGGCATACACCCGGCAGTCATGGAACCTGGCGAAGACTGGGCGCGCCGATTAATGGGCTCTGCCGCGCTGGAAGGACCTGTAACCTATGCCATGTGGCGGGGGCGTGAGGGACTATGGGCCTGGTCAATAGGTGTGGAGAAGTAGAGTTTCACGTCTCTGTGAGGTGTTTAACCCCTTTATTCACGCGCTGCGAATCCCCATAACGACAGCGAAATGATTTTTTCGCGCTGATGCGTAAGGAGACCCCGTGATGGCTGATACTGAACAAAACACCCGCCACGCAGAAATTTTGATTATCGGTTCTGGCCCGGCGGGTTGGACGGCTGCTGTCTATGCTGCCCGCGCCATGCGCGATACACTGGTTGTCGCTGGTTCGCAGCCGGGAGGGCAGTTGACGATCACAACCGAGGTTGAGAATTATCCTGGCTTTGCTGAAATCCAGGGACCGGAGCTCATGGAAAAGATGCAAGAGCATGCTCTGAAGATGGGGGCGAAGATGGCCGAGGATCATATCGGGTCTGTCGACTTTAGCGCCCGCCCGTTTCGTGCCGTCAGCGACAGTGGGACGGTCTATACAGCCGACTCTGTCGTGATCTCGACAGGCGCGCAGGCGAAATGGCTTGGCTTGCCGAGTGAGAGTAAGTTCCAGGGCTTTGGTGTTTCCGCCTGCGCAACGTGCGATGGCTTTTTCTATCGCGGTAAGGAAGTGATCGTTGTCGGCGGCGGTAACACAGCTGTTGAGGAGGCGCTCTTTCTGACCAATTTTGCGTCAAAAGTGACTCTGGTACATCGCCGGGACAGCCTTCGCGCAGAGAAAATCCTGCAACACCGCTTGCTGAACCACCCAAAGGTGGAAGTGAAATGGGATACTCAGCTCGAAGAGGTTGTTGGCGATGAGACCCCGCTTGGCGTGACCGGCGCGCGCCTCTTGAACCGGGTGACGGGTGAGACTGAAACTGTCGACGTTCATGGCATTTTCATCGCGATTGGACATGCGCCAGCCACAGAGCTCTTCAAGGGCAAACTTGATATGCATGATAATGGCTATCTGATCACAGCGCCGGATTCGACCGCGACCAATATACCGGGCGTCTTTGCGGCGGGTGACGTGACAGATGAGACCTATCGCCAAGCTGTTACAGCTGCTGGTATGGGCTGTATGGCAGCGTTGGAAGCCGAGCGCTTCCTGGAAGAAAGCAAAGCGACAGAGGCGATCGCAGCAGAATAAGCCTAAAGCATTTCTGCAGCGCGCTTTTCAGCCACCTTGCGCGAGCCCGTATTCAGAACAGACTTAAGGCTTCGCGCACGGTTCTGCATCAAGACTTCAAGCTCTGTCTCTGCCGTTTTAGATAGCGCAGCGTTCAGAGCCGCATCAATTTCGTCGCGGTATTTTCGCGCGTTCAGGGCGGTCAATGCCCGGGCATACTGCCAATGGGTCGAAGCATCGATATTGCCGCTTCTCAACGCAGCTTTGTAATGGCGGCGCCCTTGTTTTACCGATGCCCCCATAATTGAGGCCCCGAGCGTGCCGCCGCGCCGTCGCACTTCAATATGCCAGACGGCCATAAACCCATTGGCGTAATGATTGTGCGGGTCATCTTCCAGAACCGTCTCAGCTAACGTCTTGGCTTCATCACCAAAGCCAGAGCGCCGCGCCTGTCCGTTCGTCATCGGACGCGCCCGCAGTGTAAGCGCAATAGCAAGTTGTAATCGCCCTTCAGTATGGTCGGGCTGTTTCCGCAGCGCTTTCCGCGCGAGCCGTTCCGCTTTGACGATCATATCCTGCGGTGGAACGAAGTCTTCAGCGCTCATTGCTTCAGCGAGAAGGCTGCGGGCGGCAAAAACTAGATTATCCGCCGTTGGGGAGGTGTCAGCAATGGCTGCCGCTTCGATATATCGGCCCTCTGTAAAGGCGATCAGGTGCGCATTATCATCTGCCTCCGCCAGAGGCGCTATTAGCAAGAGCAGAAGAAGAATCCATCGCATGTGCGTCAACTTAGCGCAGAATAGTGACTCGCCCAATGCTAAATCTGTGCGTCTAACAAAGAATGGAGCGCTTTCAAGCAGATGTGATTGTAATTGGAGCTGGGGTGATCGGGCTCGCCATCGGGCGAGCGCTGGCGATCGCAGGGCGCGAAGTCATCGTACTGGAAGCAGAGTCGCTGATTGCGGTGCACACATCGTCGCGTAATTCCGAAGTCATCCATGCCGGTATTTACTATGCAACTGGGTCGTTGAAGGCCAGACACTGCGTTGAAGGTCGCCGGGTACTTTATCAATATCTTGATGAGCGCGGTGTGAGCTATAATCGATGCGGTAAGCTGGTTGTCGCTGGCAAAGGCGAAACCGAGGGCTTATCGGGTATTGTTGAGCGTGCTGAAGAGAATGGTGTCGAAGAGTTACAGCTTATTGATGGGGCAGCAGCTCGTGCCATAGAGCCTGCGCTCGCCTCGGGTATTGAAGGTGCGTTGCACTCTCCGGTTTCAGGGATTTTCGATAGCCATGCCTACTTCCTCGCACTGCAAGGCGAAATGGAAGATCATGGCGGCATGATCGCATTTGAGACACCTGTGCTTAGCGGTGCTGTCCTGAGTGATGGAGTGGAACTGGTTACTGGAGGGGCTGCGCCTTCGACGATCAAAGCCCAGACTGTCATAAACGCGGCTGGGCATGATGCGGTTCCAATCGCTGCGGCCATTGAGGGCGGGCATCAGGCAGACTTGCCGAAGATGCGTTATGTAAAGGGAAGTTATTTCGGGATCACAGGCCGGGTCCCGTTTTCGCGTCTTATCTACCCGATGCCAACGACATCTAGCCTCGGTTTACATCTGACAATTGATCTGGGTGGGCGCGGCAAGGTTGGCCCAGACGCAGAATGGCTCGATGAAGCTGCAAAAGCGCCCTTTGACTATAAAGTTGATCCAGCACGGGCTGATGTCTTCTACGATGCGGTCCGAAACTATTGGCCTGGTTTGAAGGACGGAGCGCTGGCCCCGGACTATTCCGGCGTGCGGCCAAAACTGGTTGGTCCCGGAGAGCCTTCAGGCGATTTCAGGATCGAGAAAAGCGGGCCACACCTGATCAACTTGTTTGGGATTGAAAGCCCAGGGCTGACTTCGTCGCTATCACTTGCCAATCATGTCGCAAGCATAGCCCTCACCGATTAGTATGCTTTTTCTAGACAAGCCTCATATTTCAGGGATCATTAAGGAATAGCAAAGGGCTGTTCTACGCATTTGATGGAGCCTGACCATGGCGAAAAAAGACAAAAAAGAGAAGAAAGCCAAAAAGGCTAACAAGAAAGCGCAAGCAACATTTATCGGTGCTGCAATCGAAGCCAAAGGCTTTGATGTGGCTCACAAGATCTGGCTTGCTGGCGTTGGCGCCTATGGCAAAGCCTATGACGTGGCTGCCGATGGTGTTGGCAAAGTCAGCGGTCAAAGCGAAGTCCTGTTTGATGACCTTGTGAAGCGCGGTGAAGAAATTGAAGGCGACGTTCGTGCACGTCTCGCCTCTAATACAGCTGTCAGCAAAATGACTGAGCAAATGAGCAAAGTTGCCGAGCAGGCTTCGAAAGTTCGCGGCCGCGTCATGGAAGCCACCGAAGAAGCAACAGACGTTGTCAGCAAGTTCCAGGAAGAGCAGCGTGAGCGCCTTGAAGCCCGTATGGAGCGGATGCGTGAAGCCCTTGGTATCAAGACATTCAACTTAAAAGCCAAGAAAGCTGAAAAGCTACACACCAAACTTGACGACCTTGAAGAGCAAGTGGCTGAACTGCGCGCAAACTCTGACGGTGCTGACGAGAAGGTCAAAGCCCGCGTTGAGCGTCTAAGCGCTGAGATCGCGTCTGTTGGTGACAAGCCGAAGAAAGCAAGAGCTAAAAAAGCTGCCCCTAAAGCGGCTCCAAAAGTGAAAGCCAAGCCAAAGGCAAAAGCAAAAGTTGCGACGGCGCCAAAAACTGATGCGAACGGTCGTCTTAAGGCACCGATTGATCAAGCCGATGACCTGAAAACTATTAAAGGCGTTGGCGTTGTGCTTGAGCGCAAGCTTAATGATGCTGGCGTCTTCCACTTCTGGCAGATTGCCGCTTTGAAAAAGGCACAAGTTGAGCTTCTGGAGACCGATATGAGCTTCCCGGGCCGCATCACGCGTGATGACTGGAAAGGTCAAGCCAGAGCGTTTGCAAAGGCTTCTGTCTAAGGCTGATTTTATATAGCAGTTCTCATAGGGTTTCCAAATCCGCTAAGATCAGCTATATACATCTGTAGTAGAGTATTTGTAGAGTGGTAAAGGGAGGTCTTATTGGCCTCCCTTTTTCCGTTTTGGGGACTGCAAAATGCGGCTCGCTAGACTAATTTTTATTTAGATTTCAATCGTGTGATGCGAATTTCCAAGACAGCGTGATCTTTATGCCATTTGCACGGGCGTACTGTTTCAGCAGCCTGACGGCATGATTCGAGTCGGGCGCTACACTCTAGCTTCGTCTTACTGGTAGTCAGCCGCGCTTAGGCTTGTTTCTGCTGGACTGGAGGACACTTGCTCATCGCCGTCGGCCATGGCGCGTACCAGCGATACAAGCACTGTTTTCAATCGTTCGTCCTCTATACGGGAAAAACTGCGCACAAATTCCATAAGCAATCTTGAAGAGCCCATTTCATCGAAATCAGAACTGGTCGCATCTGACTTCACTGGATCAAAGAACCAGCCGGGTGAGACTTCAAGTTTCTCAGCAATAAGGTACAAGCGGCCAGAGCTGACGCGATTAGCGCCTGTCTCATATTTCTGTATTTGCTGGTATGAAATGCCTAGAGATTCGCCCAGTTGATCCTGGGTGAGGCCCATCAAAATCCGGCGGCGTCTGATCCGATCACCAACAAGGCTATCGACTTCCGCAGCGGTTAGGGACGGCTTATCTGTTGATGTCATGTCACGCCTCGGCTGCACAGCACGCAATAGTGCCTTCCATGTGCAATAAGATAACTAGAGCGATCATCCTCTATGACAAGTCTGTTATACTGCTTGTTAATCCCCACTCAGCCGCAATCACAGGCTTTACAAATCAGGCCCCTTGGGGAAACTGCGCGATAACGCAGTATGGTGATATGAATTGATGCGCAAAGCTTCTCTAACTCTCTTGACGATTTCGGTTGCAGCAATGGCGGTGTCAGCTTGCCAGGGGAGCGGTGCCCGCGACCGGGAACTGGCCTATGTAGAGCGCCCAGTTGAGCAGCTCTATGCCCGTGCAACCGAGGAACTCGACAAGCGCGACTATAATGAAGCGATCTTGCTGTTTAATGAGGTTGAGCGCCAACACCCGTATTCAGAGTGGGCGCGCCGATCTGCCTTGATGTCAGCTTTTGCTTCATACGAATCGCGCAAGTTTGACGAGGCGATCGCAACATCTCAGCGCTATATTTCCCTCAATCCTGCGGGGCAGGGCGCGCCATATGCCTACTACCTGATCTCAGCGAGCTATTTTGATCAGATCATGGACGTTGGCCGGGATCAGAAGACAACTGAGCTTGCAAAAGCCGCGCTTACGGATGTTGTACGACGCTATCCAGAGTCTGATTATGCCCGCGATGCCACCATCAAGCTCGATATGGTTCAAGACCAATTGGCTGGCAAGGAAATGGAAATTGGACGCTGGTATTTGCGTCGCAATCAGCACCTTTCTGCGGTCAACAGATTCAGAACGGTCGTAAAAGACTATGATACGACCAGTCACGCACCCGAGGCCTTGCACAGGCTTGTTGAGGTTTATCTCGCACTTGGCTTGAAGCAGGAAGCGCTCGCCGCTGGCGCCGTTCTTGGGTATAACTACCCTCAGAATGTCTGGTATCGCGATACGTACAGATTGCTGGGCAATGAGGGGCTCGACCCTGAAACCGCCACTGAGGCGCAAAAGCGGACTTGGTTGCAGAGGCTGATTCCGGGCGGCAAATAGCGCTTGTTCTCATTTTGTTCTTGATGTATGGAGGGGCATGCTTATTGCGCTTTCTATACGTTCATTCGTCTTGATTGACAGTCTCGACCTAGAGGCTGCGACAGGATTCACCGCTCTGACCGGGGAAACCGGCGCAGGTAAATCGATCATTCTGGACGCTTTGGGGCTCGTGCTTGGCGGCGCTGCGAATCGAAAACAGGTTCGAACCGGGGCAGAGCAAGCCAGCGTCACGGCAGAGTTTGCGCTGGAGGCAGATCACCAAGTTTGGCAGGTTCTGACGGCGCAAGGGTACGCCCAGTCTACACAGGAAACCCTCATTCTGCGTCGCACGCTTTCTGCAAAGGGGCCGTCGCGGGCTTTTATCAATGATCAACCGGTCAATGCAGCCCTGCTCGCACAAATCGGCGAAACGCTTGTTGAGATCCATGGACAGCACGCCGCGTCTCGCCTGATGCGGCCATCTAGTCATAGAGGAATGCTTGACGCTTATGGAGGTTTGGCGGGGCTGGTTGATCAATGCGGGGCGGCCTGGACGACATATGAGGCTGCTAGAACGACAAGAGCCAATCTGGAAGCGGCAGCGAAAGACGCTCATGAGCGGCGGGATTGGTTGGCCTTCGCTGTTGAAGACTTGGGCAAGCTCGCGCCGGAAGTAGGCGAAGTTGAGCGATTGGTCGCCCAGCGCGGTGTGCTTTTGCAGTCTGAACGCATCACAGAAACGATTGAAGAGGCCAACGCGGCTTTAAGTGTCAAAGCCCTGGACGAGAATCTGTCCAAGGCAGCCCGCGCAGCGGACCGAGTTTTGCGAATCCCCGATCTGGACGCACTCGAAGGGGACTTGGCGGGCGGCGCAAAACAAGCTGCTGAAGCGGTTGAGCGAACGTTGATTGAGCTGGCTGAAGCCCAGACTCTTGTGCGTGATTTGCTGCGGTATAGCGGGCACGATTCCAATTTACTTGAAGGGGTAGAGGCGCGCCTTTTCGCGCTACGCGCCGCGGCTCGGAAATATGATTGTCAGCCGGAGGCCTTGTGTGAGACTTTTCATAGATACACTCAAGCTCTTGCGCTTTGCGACGCTGATACAGGCGCTTTGGAGACCGCGAAAGCCGAAGAGGCTGAAGCGCATGCCCTCTGGTGTGGAATTGCTGAGCAGCTCAGCGCTAAGCGGCTCAAAGCGGCGAAAAAGCTTGAGCAAGCCATCATGCTGGAATTACAGCCTCTACATCTAGGTCGGGTCAAAGTTCAGATCGGGTTTCAGCCTATCGCTGAGGGTGATAGCGGCGCTAAAGGTCTGGAGCGCGCAGAGTTTGAAGTTGAGACCAATCCCGGCGCTGGCTATGGGCCTTTAAAGGCGATCGCCTCCGGGGGTGAGCTTGCCCGCTTCTCCCTTGCCATCAAATGCGCCCTTAGCCAACGCGGCGGTGTGGGGACACTGATCTTTGATGAAGCAGACCAAGGGGTCGGCGGGGCCGTTGCAGCGGCGATTGGTGAGCGCCTCTCTGGCCTTGCGGATGGCCGTCAAGTCTTTGCCGTTACGCATAGCCCACAAGTCGCGTCCTCTGCGAAACGGCAATGGCGGGTCATGAAAGCGCCAAGCGCACAAGGCCCACTGGTCACTCATGTCGCACAGCTCAATGACGGACAGAGACTTGAAGAAATCGCCCGAATGTTGTCAGGCTCCAGCATTACAGATGAGGCGCGCGCCGCCGCATCGAAATTGCTGGAGGCGGCATGAATGCGCAGATAGCGGTCGAGGACCTGGACGAAAAATCAGCCCGCAAAGAACTTGCGCGGCTCACGACTGAGATAAAGCTCGCTGATGCGGCTTACTATTCTGACGATGATCCACACCTCACTGATGCGCAGTACGATGCGCTGCGGCAGCGTAACCTGGCAATTGAAGCAGCTTTCCCTGATCTCATCCGCAAGGATAGCCCGAGCCATTCGGTCGGTGTCCCGGTCAGTTCCGGTTTTGGCAAGATTGAGCATGGCGTTCCTATGCTTTCGCTCGATAATGCTTTTACCGACGATGATGTCACCGAGTTTGCCGATCGCATAAGACGCTTCTTGGGTTTGCCTGCTGATGAGCGTTTGACGCTCACCGCCGAGCCAAAGATTGATGGGCTGTCCCTTAGCCTGACTTATGAAAACGGTAAGCTTGTGCACGGCGCGACACGGGGTGATGGCCGGGTTGGCGAAGACGTGACCGCCAATGCCATGACGCTTGGTGATGTCCCGCAAACGCTCGGCGGCAAAGGCTGGCCAACGCGTATAGAAATACGCGGCGAGGTCTTTATGAGCCATCAGGCCTTCACCGATTTGAACAGTCGTGAAGAAGCGGCCGGGCGTAAAACGTTTGCGAACCCACGTAACGCAGCAGCCGGAAGTCTGCGTCAGCTTGATATCTCTGTTACCAAGTCACGGCCTTTAAAATTCTTTGCCTATGCCTGGGGTGAGATGTCTTCGCCCTTTGCGGAAACTCAAACCAGCGCCGTTCAGGCCCTTGCCGATTGGGGTTTTCAGACCAATCCACTCTTTGCGGCTCACGAGACGGTCGATGGTTTGCTCGCGTCCTATCAACAAATTGTCAGAGACCGCGCGGGTCTCGGCTATGATATTGATGGCGTTGTCTACAAGGTGGATCGGCTGGATTGGCAAGTTCGGCTTGGCCAGGTGAGTCGCTTCCCGCGCTGGGCAATTGCGCATAAATTTCCTGCGGAGAAAGCCGTCACAAAACTTGAGGCGATTGACATTCAGGTTGGTCGCACGGGCTCGCTCACCCCTGTGGCACGCCTTACGCCTGTAACAGTTGGCGGCGTCGTTGTTTCCAATGCGACATTGCACAATGAAGATGAGATTGAGCGCCTCGATGTTCGGGTTGGGGATCATGTAGAAATCCAGCGCGCAGGCGACGTTATTCCGCAAGTGCTCCGCGTCACGGACGCAGATCGAACAGGGCGCCCAGATCCATTTGAAATGCCTAGCTCATGTCCTGAATGCGGTTCCGCAGCGGTGCGTGGAGTAGACGAAAAAGGTGTCAGTGATGTACGGCGACGCTGCAGCGGCGGGCTCACTTGCCCGGCGCAAGCTGTTGAGCGGTTGAAACATTTCGTTTCTCGCAAGGGTCTGGACATTGACGGCCTGGGCGCAAAACAGATTGAGCTTTTTCATGAGCGCGGTGTGGTGACCGCCCCGCAGCATATTTTCCAACTGTCGCGCCGCATTGAAGCGCAAGACTTGCAACCCTTATCTCAGTGGGAGGGGTTTGGTGAGACGTCAGCAGCAAAACTGATTGCCGCGATTGATGAGCGCCGCGCTGCGCCATTTGCGAGGTTCCTGAACGGTCTCGGCATTCGCCATGTCGGCCAAACGACATCTGATCTCTTTGCGCGAAACTTCGTGAAGTGGGCTGAGTTCTGGACGACAGTGGAGTTAGCGCTTGGTGATCCGGAAGGCGAAGCTGCGCAAACGCTCACCGCAATTGATGGCGTTGGCGGGGCGGCCGTTGGAGCGCTAACCGACTTCCTGCGCGAACCGCACAACCGCGATATGATGACCGAGCTTTTAAGTGAACTCACCATTCTCGATGGCGAAGCTCCATCACAGGAAAGCCCTGTTGCAGGGAAGACCGTTGTATTCACGGGCAGCCTCGAGGCAATGACGCGCGACGAGGCCAAAGCGCGTGCAACAGCACTTGGCGCAAAAGTGTCTGGATCGGTTTCTGCACGCACAGACATATTGGTTGCTGGGCCCGGCGCAGGCTCGAAGTTGAAAAAGGCTGAAGGCCTCGGCGTTAAAGTTATGACCGAGGCCGAATGGATCGCTCTTGTCGAAGGCGCTTAAAGCGGTTCGCAGGCCGTCTTAAGCCAGTCTGCCGCCGCCCCATCCACAAGGTCCTCAATTTCAGCCAGCACGCGCTGATGGTAATCATCGACCCAATCTCGCTCCGCGTTGCTTAAGAGGTTTGTATCGATCAGATCACGCGCGAGCGGCGCAAAGGTCAAGCACTCAAAGCCCAGCATTGGGCGATCCCCGCCTTCGATCACTTCTTCAGGCGTCACATATTGCAGATTCTCAATCCGGATGCCGTAAGCGCCTTCCTTATAGAAGCCAGGTTCATTGGAAACGATCATTCCGGCTTGCAGGGGAATAGCGTTCCAGGCTTTTGCAATGCGCTGCGGCCCTTCGTGAACACCCAGAAAAACGCCGACGCCGTGCCCTGTGCCATGATCATAGTCGAGACCGGCTTGCCAGAGTGCGTGACGCGCCAGAGTATCCAGATGCGTTCCGGTCGTGCCGGCTGGAAAACGGACACAATCGAGGGCAATATGCCCCTTCAAAACTAACGTATAGTGGCGACGCATGTCATCGCTTGGGTCACCAATCGGAACGGTGCGCGTAATGTCCGTTGTGCCGTCAGGGTACTGCCCGCCGCTATCAACCAGGTAAAGTGAGCCGCGTTCCAAAGCGCGGTTGGAGGCAGATGAAACACGGTAATGGGGCAGGGCGCCGTTAGGTCCAGCGCCGGAAATCGTCTCGAAAGACATATCCTTCATGTCTGGATCAACGCTGCGAAAGTCGAGCAGTTTCAAAGCGGCATCAATCTCTGTGACGCTGCCGGATTGCGCGTCTGTATCGAGCCAGTGCAGGAAGCGTGTGACCGCTGCGCCGTCGCGGCGATGGGCGGCTGCTGTGCCATCCAGTTCAGCGGCATTCTTGCACGCCTTGGGGAGTAAAACCGGGTCGGCTTGGCGCAGGATGCTTGCACCTGCGGCGTCTAGTTGTTGGAAGAACCAGGCCGATGCGAGACCTGGATCAAGACTAATGGTTTGACCTGATAAAGAGGCAAGCTCCTCCTCCAACTCGTCCAGAGGCAAAAGCGTGACCTGATTGCCAAGATGCTCGCGCAACCCGTCTGTTTCTTTTGCGGGATCAAGGAATAAAGCGGCGCTGCCATCCTTGCGCAGGATTGCACGGCCTAGGGGCAGCGGCGAGCATGCGACATCGCCGCCGCGAATGTTAAACAGCCATGCGAGGCTTGCCGGCGCGCTTATAATCGCAGCATCCGCCTTTTCCTGCTGCAAATGCTCAGCAAGAGCGGCGCGTTTGTTTTCTGAACTGACGCCTGAAAACGTAAGGGCGTGGGGATGAACAGGGGCCAGCGGCTGAGCCGGGCGATCTGTCCATGCAAGGTCCACTGGGTTCTCGGTGACAGCTTTGATCGTAGCGCCCGCTTTTGAGGCCGCGTTCTGCATGGCGTCGACATCGTTTGGTGTCATCAAGCGCGGATCATAGCCGAGCGTGAGGCCTTTCAGGTCTTGCCTGCTCAGCCATCCAAAAGCGCCCGGGTCTGGAACCGCCACACGCTGAAAGAGGTCAGCATCGGTCTGGTCAGCAGCCTGGATCGTATAGCGCCCATCAATGAAGACCGCCGCTATGTCTTGCAGGATCATGGCTGAACCGAACGAGCCGGTAAAGCCGGATACCCAGGCGAGGCGCTCATTCGCTTCAGGCAGATATTCGTTCTGATACTCGTCCTCGTGCGGAACATAAAAGCCATCCAGGCCAAGTTTTGCCATTTCAGCGCGCAGCTTTGGCAGGTTCGTGCGGCCGACCTGTGGTCCACCTTTGACATCAAAGTTCTGTTTCATGGGTCCTACCTAGGGCTGAAAGGGAAGAGACGCAAAGCAGAAACGTAGCTATTCCAAAATGCATACATAAAATCTATTTTATATACTGAAACGCAAGACTTTCATCCTATATGAGGAGCATAAGAAAATAACCCTCCCAAGGAACTAAACCAATGAAACGTCTTTCAATTCAACGCAGCCAGTCTGTCATTCAATCACTTCTGTCTGGGACTTCAGACAACTTACAGGAAATCGACCCGGCTTTGGGCATTTCGACATGGGCCGGCACGGGGTCTGCGATTTCCAAGCGTCCACAACTCTTGTCAAAGCGCAACGCACGCTGGGCACGCCGCGGCAATCACTAGCGTTTATGGCCGTTTGAACACCAGGGTGGACCAGCCATCGCGGCGGATCCGCTTGATCATATTCAATCCGCGCCCTGCATAAGCGGCGCGGACAAGCGGCTCTTGCCGCGTCAGCAATCCTGATAGGATGACATGGCCGCTCGGCGCGGTTAGGCGAGCAATTTCTGGTGAGAGCGCGATAAGCGGTCTCGCCAGAATATTTGCAAATATCAGATTATAAGGCGCAGCTGCTTGGATCAGCGCGTTACCTGCGCCTGTCGTGTGATAGGTTTTGAATTGGTTCGCAACAGTGTTTTTGCGGGCGTTTTCATTTGCGACTGTCACGCTTTGCGGGTCAATTTCAGTGCCGATAGCCCGCTTCGCACCAGTTTTGATTGCTGCGATGGCCAGAACGCCGGACCCTGTTCCAATATCTAGCACTTTGGCGGGCACGCCGCTGCGCAGAACGTGCTCAAATCCGAGTAAGCATCCAAGCGTTGTGCCATGGTGCCCGGTTCCAAAAGCAGGGCCTGCTTCGATCAGGATGTCGGTTTTGCCGGGTGACATGGCGGCCATTGCATGGCTGCCCGCGACGATGAAGCGTCCTGCGCGGACGGGTGGTAAACCCTCAAGCGAGAGGGTGACCCAATCGCGGTCTTCCAATTGTTCGATGACCGGGTTGAGGTCTGGTGCCGCCTCACGGATCAAGTCAGCGCTTGCCTGCGCATCTGCTGCGGTTTCAGCATAAGCATCAAGCCGCCAGGTCAAGCGCGTATCTTCTTTAGCGTCCACCGCTCCGGCTGGAGACGGGTCGGTCCAGGCGAGGGTGTCCCAGGCCGTTTCAATAGAGGCGCGAGGCCCGCGTGCAGATATCTGATACATGACGCGGCCTTAGCACTCGGCGTTGGTAACGCCTAGTCGTGTTTGTGATGACGGCGTGTGTTCGTCCGGCTCTTCCATTTGCGATCATAATGCGCCCAGGCCTCACCTCGGTCATTATGGTAGATCGTGCGATCATCAAGATGCTGCTCATGAGGCGCGTAATAATGAACCGTCTTTGGTTGCGGTGTTACATAGTACCTAGTGATGTGTGTTGGCTGGACAGTACGTGTATATGTCCGTGTCGTCGTGTGTGGGTGAACATAGGTGCGCGTATAAGTTCGCGTCACATGTCTTGTCCGTGGACTATGATGCGAACTATGACTGCCATGAGAACTGTGGCTGGAATGGCCGTGGTGGCGACTATGCGAATGACTGCGGCTACCGCAGTGATGTTCATGGCAGCAAGTCCCACGCGTGACGTGAATTGTCGTGTCATGACTGTGATAGCCGGAATGGCCGTGGCTATGGCTGAAGCTCTGTGCCGTCGCTGCAAAGCCAAACAGGTTCAGGGTGCCAAGGCTTAAAAGTGCAATTCTGATCATTTCATTCCCCTTTTTTGCGCGCATAAGCGCTGTGTTTATAGTTAACACATATTCTGCGTTTACGCAGGTTGAATAAGATCAGGAGCGCTATTCTCACCTCTGCAATCCAGACTATAAGGCAAGACATGACAGATCATATGAATGTAGCCATTGCCGGAGCCGCAGGCCGGATGGGTCGCCAACTCGTGAAAGCCGTTCATCAGGCGGGCCACAGGGTAAGTGGCGGCAGTGAAGCGCCGGGCTCACAGTTTCTAGGCCTGGATATCGGGCAAGTTGCTGGATTGGCGGCGTTAAGTGTCCCAATCCATGCGGGGATCAATGAAGCTGCGGCAGGCGCTAATGTCTGGGTCGATTTCACCATTCCACAAGCGACCCTGATGTCGCTTTCAGCCCTGCCGCGTTTAGGCGTAAAAGCGGCCGTGATTGGCACGACAGGCTTCAGTGCTGAGGAAGAAGCTCAAATTGCGGAAACTTCAAAAGATCTGGCAATCGTCAAAGCAGGTAATTTTTCGCTTGGGGTCAATCTCCTAGAGGCGTTTGTCCGACAGGCGGCACAGCGGCTGGGTGAGGATTGGGACATTGAGATCCTCGAAACCCACCATCGGCGCAAGGTTGATGCCCCTTCGGGGACGGCACTGATGCTGGGCGAGGCTGCGGCGAAGGGGCGAGGGAAACCTCTGAAAGATCTTCAGGCCGAGCCTTATGATGGGCCTGACGCAAAACGCGAGTCTGGAAAGATTGGCTTTGCCGTGCGCCGAAGTGGCGGCGTGATTGGCGATCATGAAGTGACGTTCGGCTCTGATATGGAAACGATTTCACTAAGCCACACCGCGCTGGACCGCGCAGTCTTTGCACATGGCGCGATAAAGGCGGCGGAATGGGCAGCCAAGCAAGTTCCAGGTCTTTATGACATGACCGATGTTCTCGGACTTTAAGCGAAGACGGTCTTTAGCTCGTTGGCGTGATCAGCGGGCCCCGCGCCATGGATTGCGCAAATAGCATACGCAGCATGCCAGGTGCGTTCGAAGCGCCGTGCAAATGTTCTCGCATCGCTTCCGGTACCTGGTCCGCTTCGAGGAACATTTTCTGGCTTTTTACCAAGTCTTCAAATCGCTTCTCGTCGGCTTCCGGATCATTTGTCAGATCGCCGATCCGTTCCATAATACAGCCGGAAGAGGCAGGCGAGGCGCCCGCGTCGCGGAGTGTGGTGACGATAATTCCATCCAGAACTTCAGCCCGTTGCCTCGGAACACCATTAAATACCCCAAAACTGACCGCCCCAAAGGCATCATCGGCAGCAAAATAGAAGAGCTGCTGTTGGATCATTATCGCTGAGCCTTCATAGAAGAAGCCTTCTACGCCGCTCTTGAAATGCAAATGCCCTTGCGCCCCGCGTCGAACCATAGAGATGTCGGTTATAAAGTGGCCGGGAAGGTCTGAAGAGGGTCGAATAGTCCGCCAGAGGCCTTCATAGGCTTTAGTTCTCTCGCCCGCCGCATGGGTTGCTTCTTGAGCAAGGCCGCTCGGCAGCAGAGGGTGCAGTGTAACCTGATCTGGTCCGGCGCCTACAAGCGCTGCCCCGGACAACATATACTCTGTGAAATCCGCGAGGGGTTTCTCCCAGTCCAGCATTGTGAAACCAGGGTGCAGGTCGGCGATTACCTGACTTAACCGCGCCAGGTTGTAGGAGGAAGGGAGAACCTTGCCTGAAACCCAGCGCCCAGCAACAGACTTATCAACGCCAACCGCTTGGGCTAAACCGGCGCGGCTAAGTGATAGCACCTTCATCACAAGCGCCAATTTTGCTGAGAATGCATTATCGATTTCGTCAGCGCTTTTCATGAGACCTCTACTGGTGCAACTGCATGCAACTGTATAAACACCTATATGCCTCAACTCGCTTGCGCAAGCCACTGTGTATACCCTTTGCGTTAGCTAAGATAGAAAAGTGAAGTAATTTGTTTGTTTCACTCTTCATCCGCAGGCTATTGGTTTAAATACTGACAAATAGTTGTGGGGACATACTGCACCAACTTAGGCGATGCTTTTACGAGCATCGCCTTTTTCCTGTATTACTTGAAAGTGAACTTGGGTTGCCGCTTTTCCAAGAATGCTTTGTAGCCGTCTTGAAAGTCCTCGTTTGCGAAACCCTGCAAAAAAAGCTCTGTGGCCTCGGGTGCTTGATCATTCCAGCCCGACTGTAAGCCTTTGATCATCTCCTTGATCGCGCGGACTGACCATTGTGAAATTCTGCTAATCTCATGGGCTAAGGCACGCGTGGTTTGCAGGCTAAGGCCAGGCTCCACGAGCCGGTCAATCAGTCTCATGCTCTTTGCTTCTTGCGCCCGGAAAATTCGTCCCGTGAATAAAATATCCTTGGTTGCTCCAGGGCCAATGGCTGCGAGCAAGCGGCGTGTGTCACCGGACGGATAGACAAGGCCAAGCTTGCCGGGTGTCACGCCAAATTTGCTGTTTTCACATGCAACCCGCAGATCACACGCCATGGCCAGGCTAACACCTCCCCCCACACATGCGCCTTCTATCGCCGCAAGTACGGGCTTAGGGCAACTTTCTACGGCGTCCAGAGCAGCGGCTATAGCTTTCCCCGAAGCGCGCGCGTCCTTTTGTGTGGCATAAATGGTGGCGAACTCAGAGATATCTGCCCCCGCCGCAAAAGCGCCAGCCTCACCGCCATGAATGATCAAGACTTTCACATCTTTATTCGCGCTTGCTTCAGCGACGAGCTCCGGGATGGCTTTCCACATATCGACTGATAAGGCATTTCGCTTATCTGGCTTATGCAAGACAATCTCGGCAAGGGGTGGAGCAAGGTCCAGTCGGATTGAAGCTGGCAAGATATGCCCCTCGGATTAACCGCTAAACTTACCTGAACGCGGGAAGCCTCTCATCGCCGCCTTACCCGCTTGAGCCCTTTTGCCAAGCCATTCGCGCCATTCCGGGAAGCCGCGCATGCGCCCGGCACTGTCTGTTACAATCAGGCCGTCCTCAGCATCGAAAACAATGATGTCGGCAAGTTTGTCTGAGCCGCGATAGTTTTGCAGCTTGTTGCCTTTGCCGCGTGACATTTCCGGCAATTCTTCCAATGGGAAGACCAGAAGTTTCTTGTTTGTACCAATAACACCGACATGATCGCCGCGCGCGACGTCACAAATGAGGAGCCTTGAACCGTCAGGGACATTTACAGAGGACTTACCAGCTTTCCGGTTAGACTCCAGTTCGCTCTCGGAAACGATGAAGCCATATCCGGCATCAGAGGCCATAATCCGTTTGCGCGAACCTTCCAGCTTGAACATGCCGACAATATCGACACTGTCTTCCAGATCAATGGATATGCGGATCGGCTCGCCATGCCCACGTCCACCCGGAAGCTTGTCGCAAGGCAAGGTGAAAGAGCGACCATCAGAGGACATCAGGATCAGCTTGTCCGTGGTTACAACCTCTTCTGAGAAGAGGAGGCTATCCCCATCCTTGAATTTTGCGCTGTCCATATCAAGGCTGTGGCCTTTCATGCCGCGTATCCAGCCCTTGGCGGACAAGACAACCGTGATCGGTTCTTTCGGCATAGAGGCTTCAAGCGCAGCATCAACGTCAATTTCTGGAGCGGTTTCAAATTTGGCGCGGCGGCGTCCCAGATCGCTATCTGGTGAGAACACTTCCCGTGCCGCTCGCAGCTCTTTCTTCACCTTGGTCCATTGGCGCGCTTCTGACCCCAATAGAGCGACAATATCGGCGCGCTCTTCAGTTAGCTTGTTATGCTCGCCCCGGATTTCCATTTCTTCCAGCTTGCGCAAAGCGCGCAAGCGCAGGTTCAAGATCGCTTCGGACTGAACATCAGTAATACCAAAGCGATCAATCATTTCCTGTTTCGGGTCGTCTTCCTCACGGATGATGCGGATCACTTCATCAATGTTGAGGAACGCAATCAGATAGCCGTCCAGCAGATGCAGGCGCTTCTCGATCTTGTCGAGGCGGAACTGTGAGCGCCGCACGACAACCTCACGGCGATGATCCAGATAGGCCCGCAAGACTTGGCGCAGTCCCATAACCTGCGGTGCGCCTTTGTGCAGCACGTTCATGTTCAGGCTGAAGCGATTTTCAAGATCACAAATCTTGAACAGGCTTTCCATCAAGACGTCTGGCTCAACCGTTTTGGCGCGTGGTTCTAGGATGAGGCGAATGTCTTCGGCGCTTTCATCGCGTACATCGGCGAGCAGCGGCGCTTTTTTACTTTCGATCAGATCAGCAAGGCGTTCGATCAGTTTCGACTTTTGAACCTGATATGGGATTTCCGTGACCACGATCTGCCAAGTGCCGCGCCCAAGGTCTTCAACCTCATATTTCGCGCGCATGCGGAACGATCCGCGGCCCGTCTCGTAGGCGCTGAGGATCGACTCTTTTGGCTCAACGATAATCCCGCCAGTTGGGAAGTCTGGCCCTGGCATGACCTCGAGCAGCTCTTCCGTTGTGGCGGTCTTGCGATCGACAAGGATGAGGGCTGCATCAATCGCCTCCGCAACATTATGCGGCGGAATACTCGTCGCCATGCCAACGGCAATTCCGGTCGCGCCATTGGCGAGCAGATTCGGGAAACCGGCAGGCAGAACGGCTGGTTCTGTATCGTTTTCGTCATAGGTCGGTTTGAAATCGACCGCGTCTTCGGTGAGGCCATCCAGAAGCAAGGAGGCCGCCTCGGTCATCCGGCTTTCAGTGTAACGCATTGCCGCTGCGCTATCGCCGTCAATATTGCCGAAATTTCCTTGCCCATCGACGAGCGGGTAGCGAACCGAAAAATCCTGAGCGAGGCGGACCATCGTGTCATAAATCGAAGTATCGCCGTGCGGGTGATAGTTACCCATGACTTCGCCAACCACTTTGGCGCATTTGCGATAACCGCCATCCGGGTTCAGCTTCAGTTCGCGCATACCGTACAGGATACGGCGCTGCACAGGCTTCAAGCCATCGCGAACATCGGGCAGGGCGCGGGACGTGATCGTTGACAGCGCATAAGCCAGATAGCGCTTCGTCAACGCCTCGCTCAGCGGCTCATTGATGATACGGTCGTCTTCCGGTTCCATGATATCAGACATGGGGGCCCCTTATCGGTACTTACAGGTCGCGGTCTGGTGTAGAATCACCAAGCTCTTATACAAGGTTAACAGAAAGCGCCTATTCGTTAACGAAGGAAGAACATGCGGCATTGGAAGCTGATTTTATTGGGTTTGGTTGCGATTGGCCTCGGCTATTTGCTGCATCGCTATGCCCCGCCGCAGCATAATCCATTTCGCCCGCCTGACTTGACTGAACCTATCGGTCTCGCGACTTACGGTAAGCTGACGGAGTTAAAATACGAGGCAGAGCTTTGCAAAGCGAAATTGAGCGAAGCTGGTGTAGAATATACAGTTCTGTCGGCCGATGGGGCAGGCGCGAACTGTCCCTTGGAAGAAACTCTGGCTCTGAAAAAGTCACTGACGCCCTATAATGCTGCGCCGCTGCGGATGACCTGCCACCAGATGGCGGCGCTCTATATTTGGGAACGAAATGTCTTGCGGCCACAAGCGGAAAAGATTTTTGGCTCGCCGCTGCGCCAGATCGAAACCTATGGCTCATTCAGTTGCAGAAATATTGCTGGAACACGTACACGCAGCCAGCACTCCTATGCCAATGCGATCGATATTTCAGGTTTTGTGCTGGAGGATGGCCGCCGGATCAGCGTTAAAGATCACTGGCGCGAGAAAAGCGATTATGGGCGCTACCTCACACGGGTTCATAAAAAGGCGTGCCGTCTCTTTTCTGTCACGCTTGGACCAGATTATAACGCTGCCCACGCCGATCATTTTCATCTCGACATGGGCAGCGTTGAAACCTGTCGCTAATCTCTAGTCTAGAATAGCGTCTTTACACTCATAGCCATCTTCAGTGACTTCTTCGACGGTGCCCGGACCGCCGCAGACACGCAGCGCCGTTTCAGTGTTGATGGCAATCTCATCCAGATCGCTATGCCCATCGTCAGAGACGTGGATACAGCCTGCAAGGGTGAGGAAAGCAGCGCCAATCGCGCCAAACAGCATAGTCTTTTTCATTTTATCAGCCTCTTCGAGCTTATTAGTCCCTCTTCCCCAAGAACGCCCCATCTGTGTGGGACGGCTGGCCTGAATGCAAGTTGAATAGCAAAATTATTTCTGTGTGGTCAGCTTTTTGACCAGGCGCGCCCGGCTTTCTGGCAGCGGCTTATGAACCGCTCCGAACAGACGTTGTTCCAGGAAGTATCCCGTCAAAGTAAGAGCATCCTTGATCTCGCGCGCCTCTGTCATGGCATTGGATTGCAGTAAGAATGCCGGAAGTGGGAAGAGCCGATCCACATAGTCAGCCGCCTCTGAACCGCGCACCGCTCGTCCAGTCTTTGGAGAGACATGGGTTAGCCCATCATTCGCGCCCGATAGCGCGCATTGGTCCAGATCAAGCCCAAAACCAAGCGCCGACAACAGCCCTAGCTCCCAACGGGCATATAGCGCGGGCCACACCGCCCAGCTTTCGAGCGCATCCAGCAAAAGCGTCGTCGGTCCATATAGCGCTGAGCCTGCAGTGTCGCCCTCATCCACCGCGCCGCGCAGGATGGTTGAAACCGTTGTGATCGCCGCGAGCGCGTCTGGATTGTCGAGATAACGTGCTGCGCGGCTAACAGAGACCTCAGCCACATCAAATCGCCCAAGCTGTTCTTCAAGGCGGCCTGTCCATGACAGGTCAACACCGTTTCCAGGTTCGTATTGCGCGCGTTTCTTGCGG
>CAZGVG010000022.1:0-30793 GCA_964528975.1 uncultured Hyphomonas sp. | reverse complement strand
ATCGTGCCAATGTTCACGTGCGGCTTATTACGCTCAAACTTTTCCTTGGCCATGGTCAGGCCTCCTTTAACTATATTGTCCGGCCCGCCGGACGTTGGTCCTTTCTCAGAGCGGGCCACAGAAGAGTCCCGTTGAAGCGCGCCACATACACACGCCCGGCACAGGTTTCAAGCACCTATAACTGCGCAGACGACAGACAATTCGAAATGGCTTGACAAAGCCCACTAATAAAGGCCCTACCCCGACCTATGATGATGCGACACATATTCAGAGAATTTGATACAAAATCTGACCTTCAGCGCGCTGCTGCCGAATGGCTTAGCGACGCTTTGGAAGAAGCTATAAATCGACGTGGCAGCGCTGTCTTCATGGGATCTGGCGGAAGCACACCCATCCCGATTTATGAGCAGCTTTCCAGCACTCACCTGCAGTGGGAAAAAGTTCATGTCGGCCTATGCGACGAGCGTTGGGTCGACAAAGATCATGCCGCTTCCAATGGTGCTATGGTAGAACGAACCCTCCTCAAAGGCCGCGCCGCTACCGCTGAATATACGCCGATGAAGACGAATAGCGATAATCCCTTTCAAGCTGTCCAAGAAGTGAATGAGCTTTACCTGAAAGCCGGCCTGACGGACGTCATGTTGCTTGGCATGGGGCCTGATGCCCATACGCTATCCTGGTTCAAGGGTGCCAAAGGATATGAAGAGGCTGTCGATCCTGAGACAACATCGACAGTCGCAGCTCTGGAGGCGATTGAGAGCGACGTCACCGGACCAAACCTGCTGCGCATGACCCTGACACTGCCTTGTGTGGCCTATGCGCGCAAAATATTACTTTTGATTACAGGTGAAGAGAAACGCCGTGTGTTTGAAACGGCTCCCGAAGATGCCCCAATCAGCCTCATGAGGCGCGCGGCAGGGGATGCCTTGACCGTCTACTATTGTGACTAGGACTTACTCGATATGACTATTGCTGCCCTGCAAAACTTAGCCTCAACCGCACAGGACACAAAGCTGTCAGATATTGCCGCCGCACATACGGCTGGGCCACTGACGGCCGCAGGATGGTCAGCGGACCTCTCACGCCAATATGTATCGCAGGAGATTGATGCAGCGCTTCTGGATTATGCCGCAACCGCCAATCTTTCACAGGCCACTTCTGACTTGTTCACAGCCAAGATCGTCAACCCATCAGAAGACCGTCCTGCCCTGCATTGGGCTTTGCGCATGAAACCAGAAAGCGATCTAACCGCGTCTGAACATGCGACGACAGTGAACGCTCTAAGGAAAGCCAGTGAGCTTGCTACATCTGGCCAGTTCTCAGCGATCGTCCATATTGGGATCGGTGGATCAGACTTTGGCCCACGCCTCTATGCTGACGCGTTCGCAGACCATAAAGCTCCGAACATTGACCTAAGGTTTTGCGCAAATGTTGATCCCCTTGATCTGGATTTAGCGCTTGCAGGTCTTGAACCTGCACAAACGCTTATTATCGGTATTTCCAAATCCTTTGGGACAGAGGAAACGCTCTATAATGTTGGTCGTGCCCGCACTTGGCTCGAAAACAGTCTCGGCACCGATAAAGCCGCTCAGCACCTCTTGCTCGTTACGGCCAACCCAGACCGTGCCAGTAAATGGCTTGGCGATATACCTGCAACAACCCTCGACATGCCCTTAAGTGTTGGCGGGCGTTACTCCATTTGGTCTGCGGCCTCAGTCGCTGTCATGACAGCCTATGGTCCAGACACGTTCAAAGCCTTTTTATCGGGCGCGGCGGATATGGATACCCACGTTAAAACAGCGCCAATCCAGCACAATCTCGCAGCTAGACTGGCGCTCCTCGACTTCTGGAACACAAGCTTTCTGGGCTTTGGATCCCGTGCCGTTCTTGCTTACTCGCGCCGCTTGCGGATGCTACCCACCTATCTGCAACAGCTCGAAATGGAATCAAATGGGAAGTCTGTCGGCCCGGAGGGCAAGGCAGCGCCTTTATCGACCGCGCCACTTTTATGGGGCGGAGAAGGCTCCGTTGGACAACATTCTTATCACCAATGGTTGCATCAGGGCACCCATATTGTCCCGACCGAGTTTATCCTCGCCCCAGGCAGTGTCAGTGATACAGAGGGTGTCGAAGCCCTAACCGTACACGCTTTAGCGCAGGCTGAAGTCCTTGCAAATGGGCGCACCTTGGGTGAGGTGCAAAGTGAGGAGCCAGACCTGCCAGAGCACATTGCGCGCCAGAAGGTCCATCCTGGCGGTCGTCCGTCGAGCTTTCTCTATACAGACAAGCTAACCCCAGAGCGTTTAGGCGCTCTAATCGCGCTATATGAGCATAGAACCTATCTTGTAGGTGTGCTCTGGGAAGTGAACAGCTTTGACCAATGGGGTGTTGAGCGTGGCAAGACAATGGCTTCAAGGTTGAAGCCTGCTTTGCGAGGCGCAGCGGAAGCCAACGACCCGGCGACGCAACGCCTGATTGCTCAACTCACATAAGAAGAACCCCGCAGGTTTCGGCCTGTGGGGTTCTTAACTTACAATCAGTTTTTGATCAGGCGATCTTGTCGACCTGTGTAAAATCGAGATCAACGGGAGTTGCCCGTCCAAAGATCGATACGTTGACCTTGAGGCGACCTGTGTCGGCATCAAACTCTTCGACATTGCCTTCGAAGCCTTGGAACGCACCTTCGTTGACGCGTACTTCCTGACCAATCTCAAAGACAATCGTTGGCTTCGGACGATCTGCGATAGGCTCTTCTGCGGTACCAAGAATACGATCAACTTCACGCTGAGGCACTGGAAGCGGCTTCTTGCCACCATCAGCGCCCAGAAATCCGGTCACTTTCGGTGTGTCTTTGACAAGGTGATAAACCGCGTCTGAGAGGCGCGCTTTCATCAGGACGTAGCCTGGGAAGAAGCGCTTCTCGATCGTACGCTTCTTACCGCGCACGACCTCTACGACTTCTTCAGTTGGAACTTCCAACTCTTCGATCATCTCTTCGAGGCCCTTCATGGACGCTTGATCCCGAATCGCCTGTGCCACCTTCTTCTCGAAGTTGGAGTATGCGTGGACGATATACCATTTAGCTTCAGCCATACGCCGAGCGCTCCTTGAAGTTATGTTTAGCCGCCAAGGCCTGTCAAAAGACGAATACCCCAAGCAATTATCTGATCAGATGCGAACAGATAAAGGGCGACGATCACAGACATGACAACAACCATGATTGTGGCCTGAATTGTTTCTGGCGTGGACGTCCATGTCACTTTACGACCCTCAGCTTCTACCTGACGGGCAAAGGTCACGGGACCAACGCTTTTCTTTTTGTCCTTGTCGGCCATTCTCTCGCGTTCCTGACTTTTAGGGGTGAATTGCGGTGCATACTGCGCATTGTTGAACTTGTGAAGACACTTGGGTGCGAAGAGCTGTCAACGCAAGTTATAACTTGCGGTAGATGGCAACACCGCGAGACGTATTTTCAGCCGGAATGTCTAGTTTCTGATAGCCAGATATGACTGAAGCAATGCGATTCATATCCCGGGGAAGCCCATGATAATCCATCACAAAGAGTAAATCGCCGCGGCACCTTAAGCGCATGCTTGCGCTAGGCAAAGCATTTACAATCAAACCTGCCTTTGAGGCCACCTTGCCGACAAGTGTAAATATCAAATCGTCATCTGCCCATGCCGACAGGTATGTCACGCGCTCATGCCCCCATATTATCCCTGCCCCACTATCAAGTCGAAATGTAGGCTCAAGTTTGCTGTCCACATGCTCAAGCCAGCGACTAATTGTGTAACCTTTAGCGAGTTCCTGATACCCAGGGCGCAAGCTCTCTGAGCGAGATACGTTGATAGGCAAAACCTCTTGCAAAACACCCGGGGCCAAGTTGTCAGGTATATGAAAGTCTACAGTTCTTGATCCTGTCCGCGGACCGCAAAGAATATGAGCTCCACTCGACGAGAGTCGCGCGAGCTGATCACTCGTCAGCATCGGACTACTAGGAATTACGATCAATTCGTACCCTGAACCATCCGTATCAGGCGAAATGATATCAACATCCAGACCATACTTGCGCAGTGCTGTATAAAACTTGAAGCTCAATTCATCGTGACGAAAGCTCTTGCCTTGCGGTTGAATCTTATGCGCCCAATGTGCCTCATAATCATAGACCAGAGCCACACTTGCTTGATGGCATTTTGAGAGCGGTCCTAGCTCCTTTATGATCCGTGCGACAGCCTCAGCTTCTATGGATGCCTTATCAAGGCTATTATCAGAGCGGTTAAGACCGGCATGCATTTGTTCTTGGGCAAATGGCGCTTGTCTCCAGCGGAAATACGAGACTAACTCAGCTCCATGCGCGAGCGCCTCAAGCGTCCAAAGCGCAACCATCCCGTCTAAAGGTGCGGGGTTGTAATGCGCCCAGTTCACTGGGCCAGGCTGCTGCTCCATAACGCCAAAGCGTCCTTTTGACATGCCTCTATAAAGATCATGATGAAAGGCGGCAAAGTCCGGGTGACCGGTCCTCATATATTTGAGCTTGGTCTCACTGTCCCACCAAGCCTGCTCCAGAAAACCCAGCGGGTATGAATCCCAAGTCGAAATATCAAGCTGCTGAGCCACAGGGTAATGATCGAACTCTGTAAAATGCCCCATGAAATTATGAGTAATATCAATATCAACCGCATGCTTACGCAAGATGTCGGTTTGCAGAGCATTATAGTCCGCAACCTGATCAGAGCTGTATCGGCGCCAATCCATAACGTGAGCTGGCGTGGGCTCAGTTACGGTTGCAAGCGGCGGGTCAATCTCATCGAAGCTGCGATACTCCTGGCTCCAGAAAACCGTCCCCCAAGCCTCATTTAGTACTGCCACAGTCTCATACCGTTTTTGCAACCAGAGCCGAAACCCGGCGCACGCATCAGCGTCATTACTCAAAACAGTATCATGGCAACCATACTCATTATCAGTCTGCCACATGACAATGGCCGGATGAGCCCCGTACCGCTCGGCCATTGCCTCTACAATCCGCGCACTCTCGCGTCGATAAGTCTTTGAGCTGAAACTGTAATGGCGGCGGGAGCCGAAATTGCGCGGCCTCCCATGCTCATCACACGGCAAAATATCCGGGTATTGGTCTATCAGCCATTTTGGTGGTGTCGCTGTGGGCGTGCCCATAATAATCTCAAGCCCAGCATCAGCAAGCGTCTCAACGGCGCGGTCCAGCCATCCCCAATCATACTGACCAGGCTCGGGCTCAATCCGGCTCCACGCAAACTCACCAAGTCGAACAGTGGTAAGACCGAGGGCTTTCATCCGCGCAGCATCGTCGGCCCACATGGTTTCTGGCCAATGCTCCGGATAGTAGCAAACACCCAGCTTCATCTTGAAGCTCCAAATTCCTGAACCGGCAAGCCGGGTACATCGATATCAAGCGAAAACAAGCTGCCAGCCAGTGGTTGTCGATCGAGTGCTGCATCGCTCAGCCCAACACGCGCGCTTGTAATATATAGGGTCTTTAAGTCTTCGCCTCCAAAGGCACAGCTTGTCGGGCGAGATACAGGTAACTTCACGATACGGTCTACCCTACCATCAGGCGCATAGCGCACCAAACGCGACCCAGCCCATTGAGCGTTCCACAAATAGCCCTCAACATCGATTGCGGTGCCATCAGGATAGCAGCCTGCGTCCATGGTTGAGGCGAAAATACGCCGCTTCGATAAGGCCCCTGTTTCACAATTATAATTAAAGCCTAGAATCTGTTGCTCGGCGCTGTCGCAGGTATAAAACACGCCGCCATCTGGAGAGAACTGCATCGTGTTTGTCACCATAACCTCTGGCAAACCGATACGCTCGAGCGTCATATCCGTATTTAAGCGATAATAGCTGCCCTCTGCTACTGCTTCATTGTCATCCATGACGCCGAACCAGAAACTACCATCGGGCGCGATACCACCATCATTTGTGCGGAAGTTTTCAGGCTCATTCAGGCTTAGAAGGCGCTCATAGTCCTCAGTGGCAGTATCGTATCGTCCAACCTCGCGGTCTCCGATCATGAGTAGTCCGCCATCAAGAAGCGCAAGCGCACTAGCATGCAAAGGTAAGTCATACCGACGCGTATTCGTCGTGCGCGGATTGTATCGGTGCAGCTTGGCGCGCTTAATGTCGATCCACCACAAGAAGCCTTCGCTTGGACTCCAGAGCGGTCCTTCGCCCAATAAGCAGCCTGTTGGGGCGACACAGATTACTTCACTCAAATCAATTCTCCCCAGCTATCGCTATCAGCTCGTTTTCTACTGCCTCACTAACTTGTCAATCACGAACAGGTGTAGCTTCAAGCTCGCAAGCCATTGAGGATTAAGTCAACATGGGTCTCATAATAGAGATCAAGGTCAATCGGCTGATAAGGCTGAAAGATCAATTTCCATATTCCGGCAACTAGAGCGCCTGCCGCAATGTTTTGCATCAGACCGTGATCGCTAAGGTTACGAAACTCACCGGAATCAATGCCCTCTTTAATCACCGCATTTATCATGGCCTGGCCACGTGAAAGAATAGTGGCATGATAGAACTCAGCCAGATGTGGAAAATTAGGCCCTTCGGCCATGATTAAGCGCATAATCTGCCTGCGATCACTATCTATGATTTTCGTATAAAAGAACTTCAGATGATGCTTAAGCCGTTCTGAGGCTGAACCTACTGCGGTCTGTAAGCTTGATGCCGCTCCCTCCAGCATGGGAAGCATCTTCGCTTTGACCATCTCTTCAAAGAGGTGTTCCTTGCTGTCAAAATAGAGATAGACAGTCCCTTTGGAGACCCCCGCCTCATCTGCAACCGTTTCCATCTTTGCGGCGGCAAACCCGACACGTGAAAACACAGCAAGCGCAGCATCAATTAAGGCCGCATGCTTGGCCTCCTTCTGCTGGGCTCGTTTGCCGAGGCTTATGTCTTGTGTGGTTTGACCTGGGTGTTCCATCCTAAGGGTTTTCTTTCTTTTGCGCGCCAAGCTGTTGGCCTAAAAAGCTAAGCTTAGTCGGTAAAGCGCGCAAATCTTCAATTACCAGGGTTACAGCTGGTGTAACAAATAAAACCATGATGCCTGAAATCACGATGCCAAACCCAAGACTTACCCCCATTGGGATCAGGAATTGAGCTTGTGGACTTGTTTCAAACAAAAGTGGTCCAAGCCCAAGTGCGGTTGTGAGCGTCGTTAGCAAAATGGGGCGAAAGCGACGCGCAGAGGCATCCGCCGCAGCGCTAATCGGATCCTGACCTTCATTGCGATAGATATTGTAAAGATCGACCAGAACAACGGATGCGTTTACTGCAACCCCTGCCAAGGCAACGATTCCAAAGATCGATACAAAAGATAACGGATACCCAAGTACAAAATGTCCAAGAATGGCACCTGCAACACCCAGTGGAATAGCGACAAGAATGGCAATCGGTTGCAAATAGGATCGTAGCTGTGTTGCGACTAAAGCAAAAATAATCAACATGACTATCACGAAAGCATCCCCCAAACTCGCCAGGTCTTCGCTTTGCTCGCGGCTCGCCCCCGCCTGCTCCCATTTCAATCCGGGATACGTTTCTTCAAGCTTAGGGAAAATGCGTTCCAACAAAGCCGTATTCGCAATCGATGGCGTACTGAGCGCTTCATCTATATCGGCGGTCACAGAAACGATACGCCGTCCAGAAATGCGATCAATGGAGGCATAGGCCCGGCTTTCACTCGTTGTCGCAACTGTATATAGCGGAACACTGCTGCCATCTGCCAAGCGAATACGCATATTGTCCAATGCCTGCAGCGACTCGCGGTCCTCCTCAGGATAACGAACGTAAACGCGCACTTCTTCACGGCCACGTTGGATGCGTTGCACTTCCTCACCAAAAAAAGTCTGGCGCACCTGACGCGCAACATCAGCAGGCGTCAAGCCTGCGGCACGGCCGGCATCAGTTAACTCAAACAGCAATTGTCGCTTACCAAGGTCGAAGCTGTCTTCGATTTGGTTCGCGCCCTTTAGCATTCCAATTTGAGCTTTCAGAGCCTCCACCGCCGCGTACAATGTCTCTTCATTCGAATGAGCAAGCTCGAACTCAATGTCCGCACCAAAGCCACCAAGCGCAGAAGCAAATGTTAGTCGCTCCGCACCCTCAACTTGGCCGAGTTTATCACGCCACGCTCTTTCGATCTCGGCAGCCGACATGCGGCGCTGCCCAAATGGGACGAGTTCAATTTGGACCTGGCCGATATTTTCAGCTGTTGAAAACCCATCATTTCCAAGCGGTCCACCACCTTGAGCCGTCTGACCACCTATCGTCACAGCAACAGATAAGAACAGGTCTTCACCTCGTTCATCTTTGGCGCCCTGCGCAACAGCAATTGCACTAGATGTCAGCCGATCTATCGCTTCTTCGGTTCGCTGATAAGGCGTTCCTTCTGGCATCACGAGAGTCGCAGAGATGTCATTGCCTTCGATGCTGGGAAAGAACACAAACTTAACAGTACCGCTTGTCACCAGCCCAAGACACAGAATGAAGAATGCGGTGGCTGCGCCCAAAGTCGCATATCGCCATTTAGCGACAAACCGGACGCCTTTTTTGACGATATTTTCGCTGACCCAACCCAAGCGCTTCGCAACGCGTCCCTGAATATGAAGCAATGCCCCTTTAGACCAAGGCCCACCATGGCTGAGGTGACTTGGTAGAATGAAAAAGGCCTCAACCAAAGATATGATCAGGACGGATATAACAACCAGTGGAATGGCTTTAGTGATGTCTCCGAACGTACCGCCTACAACCAGTAGAGGGGAGAATGCTGCAATCGTCGTCATAACGCCAACAAGCACAGGCGAGAACACGCCCGACACACCGTCTTTCGCCGCTTGCGCACCACTTTTCCCGTTGCCTATTTCCGCGTCTATGTTCTCACCAATAACAATCGCATCATCAACCACGAGGCCAAGCACGATTATAAGCCCAAAAAGGGAGATCATCGTAATCGTGACGCCGAGCGCTCCAAAAATAAGAAAACCGCCCATAAATGCCGTGGCAATGCCAACGGAAACCCAAATTGCGAGCTTTAGATCAAGCATCAGCACCAGAAAGAGAAAAACCAATGCAAATCCAAACAGAGCATTTCGCAGAAGCAAATTGATACGTTCTTCAAGGATTTGCGTCTGATCGCGAAACTCCAAAACCTCAATACCATCCGGGGGTGTGTAGGTTTCCATAAACACGTCGACAGCCGCTTTTACGGCAATAATATCTTCAGCTTCGGCTTTCGAAACTTCGACAAATATCGCTGGCTCGCCATTATACGTGTTGCGTAATTTTTGACGGGTGAACCCATCACGCACATTGGCTATATCACTAAGCTTGATTTGGGCCCCATCAGGCAAAGTCCGCACAACAATTGTTTCAAACGTATCGCCCGTTAGACGCTTCTGATTGGTCCTAAGAAGATACTCCCCAGCTTGGGTCTGGATAGAGCCACCCGCAAGATCAAGCGAGCCAGCACGCACGGCTGCTGAAACCTCATCGATTGAGAGATCGTACTTCTGCAGCGTATCTTCACTGATTTCTATCGATATCTCGTAATCGCGGTCACCAGCGAGGGCCACCAGCGACACCCCGTTCTGTGTCAACAACTCGCGTTCAATGTCTTCTGCAGCTTTGCGCAACTCTAAGGATGTGACACTGCCTACAACAACGAGCGTAACGACGCTTCCTGTCGGCTCTGGCGCTGATACAGTGAACCTTTCAGCGTTCTCAGGTGGAAAATCCGATAAGCGCTCTACGGCCGATTGCACATCATCTTTTACAAGCTGTGTATCCGCAAAATCAGCAAGCTCTACTGTAACAGTCCCGACATTTTCTGACGCTTTTGAAGAGACGCGCTTAACACCATCGATACCGAGAACAGCCTCCTCAACCCGCCTTGTAATGCCTTCTTCAACCTCAGCAGGTGTCGCACCTGGGTAAGGCACTGTAACTGTCACGATACCCGGCTGAATGGTTGGAAAGACCTCAGTTCTCAGGTTTCCCGCTGCCATCAACCCACCAATTAGCAAAACGACCATCAGCAGGTTGGCGGCCACAGGATTGCTGATGAACCAGCTAATCAAGCCTGAAGACCCGCCATCTTCCTTACTGGGCGCCTGCATTTCCACCTCCAGCGCTGGCGGTTTGCGTTACGCGATCGTCGACACGCGCCTCAATTATTTGTCCTTCCTCAGCATCAAGAGGCGGGACAAGCACGAGCCCTTCCCCAGTATCAAACGGCTGAGTGACAACTATATCCCCGCCGTCCTTTTCACCTAGGCGAACAATGGACCTTAAAGAGAGCCGTCCGCTCTCGACCACCCAGACCTTATCCTGACTTACCAGCGCGCTTGCCGGTATGCTGACCGCATTCGAAACCTCTTCAGCTTGAATGGTAATATCAACAAAATCTCCAATCTGAAGTCCTGCCTCAGTTTCAGGAGTGAGGTACAGATTGGAGAGCCTTGTTCGCGCGTCCAAAGCCGCATCTATACGCACAATCTCTGCCACTCCCAGCGGCTCAGTATCGCCGCGCCGCGCGTAATTCGCAGGCCTGCCAATCGCTGGATCAACAGAAGACAATTGGCTTAAAGAAACGGGGGCAACCAGTTCAATACTGTCCAACGCGACCAAACGACCGACAACTTGTCCAGGCGATATCACCTGCCCAATATCAAGCGCAGAGGCCATGACGCGAGCATCAAATGGTGTGCGAACACGCGTCCGTTGCAGGGAAAGCTGAGCCGTTCTCTTATTCGCATTAGCACTTCCGAGACGCGCTTTAGCGGCGTTAATTTGCGGCACTCGGGCGGCAAGATCGCTGATCTCGCGACCAGGATAAAGCTCATCCCACTCTTGGCGGGCAAGATCAGCTTCGGCTTCGAGCAAAGCGAGGTCTGAACTTGCAGCTGCAATTTCGGCTTCCGCGCGCTCAACCGCCAGAATGAAATCGGCCCGCTCTATCTCAAATAAGATATCTCCCTTTTGCAGGGTGTTGCCTGTTCGAAATTTGGCGCTCACCTGACTGATCTCCCCCCCAACTTGAGGGGTCACAGACACCTCTGCTTGCGCCTGTACGGTCGCATTAAGTCTAAGAATAGGACTGTAAGCTGCCACATCAGGCTGCATGATCCGCACGCTTGTTAGTGAAGCACCCTCAAATGAGTCTGCATCAGGAATGCCTGTTACATTGCTACTCTTGAGTGCAGACGACATAGCGATGGCGGCGCCAACGATTAGGATAACGAATATAAGCTGAACAAGCCCCGTACCCCAGCTCTGTTTCCGTTCCGTCTCATCAGAATGATCCAAGTGCGCCATTGCGAGCTCCAAAATTAATGACTGACTGGTCAGTTATATTCCATTCGCTAAAATTCAATGACCCCATCATGAACTTTTTGTCGCATTCGCCTTGTAGAGTTCCGCAGAGTCTGTACCCGCAGAAAGGCTATATTGTTTGGAGCGACTAATGCCTTCTACTTATACATCCGATAAGACCTATACGTTCGAAGACCTGATCAAGATCATGAAACAACTCAGGACCCCAAGAACGGGGTGTGAGTGGGACCTGGAGCAGACTTTCGCATCCATCGCGCCTTATACAATAGAAGAGGCTTATGAGGTCGCCGATGCAATTGAGCGCCAAGATATCTCCGACTTAAGAGAGGAGCTTGGTGACTTATTGTTACAAGTGGTTTTCCACTCTCAAATTGCAACGGATGGAGATCACTTCACAATCACAGATGTGATCTCTGCTATCAGTGACAAAATGATCCGCCGGCATCCGCACATTTTCGGGGAACAAAAACAACGCTCAGCCGATGAACAAACATCGGCGTGGGAAGAGATTAAAGCGGCTGAACGTGCCTCAAAGACTGCAGACACTAGCGCTCTATCCGGCGTTGCCACTGCCCTCCCCGCTCTCATGCGCGCAGAAAAACTGCAGAAACGCGCAGCCCGCACAGGCTTCGATTGGACAGAACCAGAGGATATTTTCGCCAAGCTGGATGAAGAGATAGACGAAGTTCGAGAGGCGATCCAAGAAGAAGATATTGATCACATCGAAGAAGAAGTCGGCGATCTTCTATTTGTTGCGACCAATCTAGCGCGGAGACTCAGAGTTGATCCAGAAGTCGCCCTGCGTAAATCAAACGCCAAGTTTGAACGACGCTTCAGGGCGATGGAAACGCTTTCTAAGAATGAAAATAACGTCTTCTCAGACTTGTCTATAGAAGCACAAGAGACCCTCTGGCAGGCTGTAAAAAAACAAGAGAAACAGAAGGCTTGATGGTGGGCGATAACGGGCTCGAACCGCTGACCCTCTCGGTGTAAACGAGATGCTCTACCAACTGAGCTAATCGCCCTATCAAGGATGCCTCATGTGCCCTGTCTTGAGTATAAATGCAAGACGGCCTCTGTCAGAAAAAACAGAGGCCGCCAAGTTTTATGCATATCAGAACTAGTGTCTAACGGCTGGCCCAGGATTACTTGAGCCTGATCGTCCAGACAGTGTCGCCGCAAGCGCTTCTTCGTCGGCTTCGGACCATTCAATTGGTTTGACAGAGCCTACGAGCGCATGCCCCAGTACCTCATTAATGTCTGAAACTGGAATGATTGTGAGGGCCTCTTTGACGATCTCTGGGATGTCAGCGAGGTCCTTTTCATTCTCCTGCGGGATAAGCACGGTTTTGATCCCGCCTCTCAGCGCCGCAAGCAGCTTCTCTTTCAAGCCACCGATCGGTAGAACGCGTCCACGCAGCGAAATTTCACCCGTCATGGCGACATCACGGCGAACAGCAATGCCCGTCAGCAAAGACACCATAGCCGTCGTCATCGCCGTGCCAGCGCTCGGACCATCCTTGGGGGTCGCGCCATCAGGAACGTGCACGTGAATATCGGTCGTGTTGAATGTGCTTGGCTTGATGCCAAGACTTACCGCGCGCGACCGAACCAACGATCCAGCCGCTGAAATCGACTCTTTCATCACGTCTCGCAAGTTCCCTGTGACCTTGGTATTCCCGCGGCCTGGCATCGAAACAGCTTCAATCGTCAGCAAGTCGCCGCCGACCTCTGTCCAGGCAAGGCCTGTCACAGCTCCGACCTGATCTTCCTCGTCAGCAAGCCCAAAACGGAACTTCTGCACACCAGAATAATCTGCCAGATTGTCCTCAGAGACACGCACAAGCGTGACGCCTTCATTGCCAAGCTCCCGCACTGCCTTTCGCGCAAGCTTCGCAAGCTCACGTTCAAGCGAGCGAACACCAGCTTCACGCGTATAATAGCGAAGCAGTCCACGGATCGCGCTGTCCTCAACCACCCATTCCTCATTTGTTAGTCCATGATCTGCCTTGATCTTTGGCAACAAGTGACGTTTAGCAATTTCCAGCTTCTCATCTTCGGTGTAACCGGCGATGCGAATGATCTCCATGCGATCCAGAAGCGGCTGGGGCATATTCAGACTATTCGCTGTCGTCACGAACATGATGTCCGAGAGGTCGTAATCGACCTCCAAATAATGATCGTTGAACGTCGAGTTTTGAGCTGGATCCAGCACTTCAAGCAAAGCCGCAGAAGGATCACCGCGATGGTCCATACCCATTTTGTCGATCTCATCCAGAAGGAAGAGTGGGTTACCCGTCTTGGCTTTTTTCAGGCTTTGGATGACGCGGCCCGGCATAGACCCGATATAAGTCCGGCGATGACCTCTAATCTCACTCTCATCGCGAACCCCGCCAAGTGACACGCGCACAAAGTCACGGCCCGTAGCTTCAGCAATTGACTTGCCCAGCGAGGTCTTACCAACTCCAGGAGGGCCAACGAGACACAAGATCGGTCCGCGCAGCTTATTTGTACGCTTCTGCACAGCCAGATACTCAAGAATGCGTTCCTTGACCTTATCCAGGCCATAGTGGTCATCATTCAGTTGCTTCTCAGCAGCGTCGAGTTCGGTTGAAATCTCTTTTCGCTCGTCCCAAGGCAGCGCCAGTAACCAATCGAGATAATTGCGAACAACTGTCGATTCTGCTGACATCGGGCTCATCTGGCGAAGTTTTTTGACCTCAGCCTCAGCCTTCGTGCGGGCCTCTTCCGACAGGCCTTTAGTCTTGATTTTCTCTTCAAGTTCTCCGACCTCGTCGCGCTCTTCACCTTGATCACCGAGCTCACGTTGGATCGCTTTCATTTGCTCGTTCAGGTAATACTCGCGTTGCGACTTCTCCATCTGACGCTTGACACGGTTTTTAATTTTCCGCTCCATCTGCATCATACCCATCTCGCCTTCCATCAGCGAGAGCGCTTTTTCGAGCCGCTCCTTAGCTTCAGAGATTTCAAGCAGAGCCTGCTTCTCGCCAAGCTTGACCTGAAGCTGCGACGCAACGGCGTCAGCCAGCTTACCCGGTTCAACAATATCTCCGATCGTGGAAACAGACTCAGGCGGAATCTTGCGATTAAGCTTAGCATAGCTTTCGAACTGCTCTGTGACAGCGCGCATGAGAGCTTCCAACTCAGTGCTATCAGCTTCCGGCACCTCAATCACAGACACTTCAGCCATATAGTGATCACCGTGATCTTCGAGTGCAGCTACACGCGCACGGCTACCGCCCTCAACAAGCACTTTCACGGTTCCGTCAGGCAGTTTCAGCAATTGCAATATGGTTGCTGTTGTCCCGACAGGGTGAATATCATCCGCTGTAGGATCATCAGTTGCCGGGTCCTTCTGGGCCACAAGCATGATTTCGTTTTGGCCTTCATCGACCATTTCAAGGGCGCGAACAGACTTGTCGCGGCCCACAAATAGCGGCGCCACCATGTCCGGAAAGACTACAATGTCCCGCAAAGGAAGTACTGGGAGGATTTTCGTCGTCATACTCGACTCCTTCGTTTCAGGCCCCGCTCAGCGGCAACCCTGCCATCACCCAGTTGTCGGATGATTCTGGCATCTGTCTTATGTGATGTTCACACATAGAGACTTCAACCGCAAAATAGCGGTGGAAATCAGGCAAATTTAGACTATGGCTTGACGCTTAAGACGCTTCGTTGGGCTGAACCTGCTTGGCGTGCACGTAGAGCGGCTTAGCATTGCCCTCTACAACTTCGCCATTGATGACAACTTCATCAACGCCGCGAAGCCCTGGTAGCTCAAACATTGTGTCCAGCAGGATCGCTTCCATGATCGAACGCAATCCACGCGCGCCTGTTTTGCGGACGATAGCCTTTTGCGCAATTGAGATCAGAGCGTCTGGTGTAAAGGTCAGGGTGACGTCTTCCATCTCGAACAAGCGCTGATACTGCTTTACTAGAGCGTTTTTTGGCTCCGTCAGGATCGTAATGAGCGCATCTTCATCCAAGTCTTCAAGCGTCGCCAGAACTGGCAGGCGACCAATGAATTCAGGGATCAGACCATAACGCTGCAAGTCTTCCGGCTCGACAGTGCGAAGAATATCTCCAACCCGTCGAGCTTCAGGATCTTTAACATCTGCACCAAAGCCGATCGTCGTTTTTTCACCACGTGAAGAAATAATTTTGTCGAGGCCTGCAAAAGCACCGCCGCAAATAAACAGGATATTAGTTGTATCAACCTGCAAGAACTCTTGCTGAGGATGTTTACGGCCGCCTTGTGGAGGAACCGCAGCAACGGTGCCTTCCATCAACTTTAGAAGGGCTTGCTGCACACCCTCACCGGAAACGTCACGGGTAATAGATGGATTATCAGACTTGCGCGAGATTTTGTCGATCTCATCAATGTAGACAATCCCGCGCTGGGCCCGCTCAACATTGTAGTCTGATGCTTGCAGGAGTTTGAGGACAATATTCTCAACGTCCTCACCAACGTAACCAGCTTCAGTGAGGGTCGTCGCATCCGCCATTGTGAACGGGACATCCAGAACGCGCGCCAAAGTCTGCGCCAGAAGCGTCTTACCGCAACCAGTAGGGCCGATCAGCATGATATTGGACTTTGCCAGTTCAACGCCATCTGTTCCGCCCGGATTGGCCAAGCGCTTATAGTGGTTGTGCACAGCGACCGAAAGAATACGCTTGGCGTATGGCTGCCCAATCACATAATCGTCGAGGACATCGCAGATTTCTTGCGGGGTCGGGACGCCCTCTTTGGCTTTGAAGCCAGTCGTTTTATTTTCTTCACGGATAATATCCATGCAAAGTTCAACACATTCATCACAGATGAAGACGGTTGGACCTGCTATGAGTTTCTTCACTTCATGCTGGCTTTTGCCACAGAAGGAACAATAGAGCGTATTCTTTGAATCGCCGGAGCCGTTTTGCTTTGCCATAGGCAACCTCAATGACGCGTAGGAATTAACACGCTATTTATGCGAGAGAGAATCCCGCTTTTGTAACTAACTTAAATGCATCGAGATAAGGCGCAAGCCTTACCTCGCAGAACCAGTCTTGCGGACCGCTACTCTTCGCCTGCTTCAATGCGGCGCTCGTAAACAGTATCAATAATGCCAAACTCTTTGGCTTCCTCGGCGGTCATGAACGTGTCGCGGTCAAGTTTGGCTTCGATCGTATTATATTTCTGGCCTGTATGGTGAACGTAAATATTGTTGAGACGCTTCTTGAGATCAAGAATCTCAACCGCGTGGCGCTCAATATCCGTTGCGACGCCGCGGTAGCCGCCAGATGGCTGGTGCACCATCACGCGCGCATTCGGCAGCGCGATACGATGACCCGGCTCGCCCGCAGCCAACAGAAGTGATCCCATGCTCGCGGCTTGGCCAATACAGACCGTAGAAATCGGGCAGCGGATATATTGCATCGTGTCGTAAATCGCGAGCCCAGCCGTGACATAGCCGCCCGGACTATTGATATACATCGCAATATCTTTTTTCGGGTTCTCGGATTCAAGGAACAAAAGTTGGGCTGACACAAGCGCAGCCGTGCCATCATCAATCGGACCAGTAATGAAGATAATCCGTTCTTTCAGGAGACGGGAAAAAATATCAAAAGCACGCTCCCCCCGGCTGGTCTGCTCAATAACAGTTGGGACGAGGTTCACATCGGTTGGGCGCGGGTCGAACATTCAAGCTACCTTCAAGCGGAAATTTGTTGCCATGATCTGACAGAGCCCAACATATTTGTCCATTCGCTCTGCGTTGCAAGGTGTGGATGACGGTTAATGCTTTTAAGTGTTTTCAATGCCCGCGCGGCTGAGGTGTTCCATACAAATCAGCAAAGTGCGCCGCGATCTCACGCGCGCTATCAAGGTACTCACGTCCCGCAGCCGTTTTGGCGGTCCGGGAGACGGTGCGATGCCCAGGGGCCAGAACAAGTGTCGGAGCATTCCATCGCCCCTCACCAAGCAGCGCGCAAATGGGGCCGCGGGGATGCTCGATCCCGACATAGCGAATATCCAAGGCCTCCTTGATCGCGGGAAAGTAAGATAGCACACCCCACATTTCAGCGCATTCAGGGCAAAACTCGCGCTGAGCATTTGCTTCAAAACCAGGTGGCAGCAGGAATAGAATATCGCGTGTCATCACTATGACCTTCCGTCAGGATTGTTTATTGAAACTCGCTTTGGTTTGCTCTGGATACAGAGCTTGCAACCTGCCCCAGTCCGTTTCATCAATTTCAAAATTCATTCTGATGCTACCATCTTCAAGATACTCTTCGCTCTGAATATCGGCGCCATTGTGTAGCCAGGCCCGGATTGCGCCATCCTGCGGCGCGATAAGCGCTTCAAATGATAATCGTCGTCCTTCAAGCGCATACTCGATCAAACCGACAAGCTGATCCAGACCTTCACCTGTCACTGCTGAAACCAAAATAGCCGGCATTTCATGCTGCATACGCGCGGCTTCGACCTCAAGGTTTTCCCGAACCATGGGTTCAACGCAGTCAATTTTATTCCAAGCCTCGATCATCCGGGGCAGCGGCGCTTTCGCCATTTCGGAAAGCTGGTCAAGAGCCTCAAGAACGTCCGTCTTTTGTTCACCATCGACCAGACTTGAACGATCACGAACATGGACAAGCAGATCAGCTTCCAGTGTTTCCTCAAGCGTTGCACGGAAACTATCGATCAGATGGGTTGGCAGATCAGATATAAATCCAACCGTATCGACAACTGTTGCCTCGCCCAAACGCGGCAGATCAATTTTGCGGATCGTCGTATCCAGTGTGGCAAATGGCATATCCTTGGCCATTACGTCCGCACCTGTCAGCGCATTGAATAGAGTAGACTTACCCGCGTTGGTATACCCAACTAAAGCAATCATTGGTGTATCGCGGCGCTTACGCCCGGCACGTTGTACTTGGCGTGTGCGCTTCACATCATTGAGATCGGACTTCAAGCGAGCAAGCGCGCGGTCGATCATCCGCTTATCTGCCTCTAGCTGACTCTCACCCGGACCGCTCAGAAAGCCGCTCCCCCCGCGCTGGCGCTCAAGGTGGGTCCATGTTCGCACAAGCCGGGAGCGCTCATATAGAAGACGCGCCAGTTCAACCTGTAAGCGTCCTTCATTGGTGAGCGCCCGAAGACCAAAAATTTCAAGAATCAGACCTGTGCGGTCAATAACTTTGACACCCAACCGATTCTCAAGATTACGCTGCTGAATTGGCGACAAGGTCGCATCAATAACGACCAAAGAGCAATCGCTGGCCGTGGCATTTTCATCCAATCGATCGAGGAGACCACCTGATAACAGATAACCCGCTGTCGGGTTTCGAACATTCTCGCTGCGGCAGAACTCAAGCTGACACCCCAAGGCCTCAACCAGACCGCGTGTCTCACTTATGCGTTCTTCGCTAGGACGATCCCCATAGACCGTCCACGGAATTATGACGCCAGCACGCTCTAAAGGTTGTTCGCGATTAATCGAACCTTGTGACAAGTGACTTAGCTGTCGTCTTCGTCAAAAAGTTGCACAGGCGCGCCCGGTGCTATGGTCGATATGGCATGCTTGTAAACGAGCTGTGGCGGGCGGCCATCGCCGCGCAGCAACACACAAAAGTTATCAAACCAAGTTACAACACCTTGTAACTTAACGCCATTTACGAGAAAGATTGTAAGCGGCGTTTTTGATTTCCGTACAGCATTTAGGAAAGTGTCCTGGAGGTTCTGCTTTTTATCTGAAGACATTGTTTGCCTGTCCTTTTTCTATATTGCAGCCGCTATAACGATTAGCCTGCCATGGCAACCGTAACCCGCGTCACCTTCGCCAAAAATTAGGATTAAGTGCCGGAAGAAGCGCAATCACCTCAAGACGCCCAAGAACCATGCCCAACATGGCGCAAATCTGGGCAGATAGTGTCAGATCCGCATTCATACCCGCAAGAATATGCCCCGCATTGGACAGGCTGCCAACGCCTGCTCGGATCGCATCATCAAACGCAAGGCCCGTAATGCTCAGTAAAAGTGTCCCAATCGTGCAGGCAACGATATAACCAACCAGATAGACCCAGACCCCCATAATTGTCCGTTCTGATTGCTTGCGACCGCGAAATGTAAAGTTACGAACGCTGCCGCGATAACCAAGCTGCACAAACTCAAGCCCAACCCGTTTAGCCAGCACAATCAGTCTCGCGAGTTTAAAGCCGCCGGCAGTTGATAAAGCCGACCCACCAATCAGGACCGGAAACAAGAGCAGCACAATTGGCAATCGCGAGAACTGCTGCGGGTCGCTCAAAGCGATACCGCTTGTTGAAAGAGAGCTTGTCCCCCAGCCCAAGGCTTCAAGAAGCGGAAGCCCCGCTAGGAAGGCAAGAAACGTGACCAGAAGCAGCGTCCCAATCCAGGCCAGCGTTTCCGGATCGCCTGGGACGGCTCTCGCTTTACCCTGCCCTGCGCCATCAATCGCAACCAGACCAAGCGTTCCAACGACCAGGCCAACCCACAGTATCAGCGAGTGAAGCGCGCCATGCGACGGTCCTACTGAATAGGATAATGGGTCAACCATACCCGTAGAGACGACACTTACAGCTGCCGCCAAAGCATCCCGCGGGCTGACACCAATTGCCAGCATGGCTCCCATAAGAATAATCACAATAGATAGTAACAACCCAATACAAAGCCGGATCACGCGTGGGACAGAATCAAAGAAGCTTGTTTCTGGCTCTGTAAAAAAGCGATTGCGATGCACACCAGGACCACCAAGGTTCAGCCCAGATAGGACACTCGCCGCAATAACGATGGTGGCTACAGCGCCAATGAAGTGCAGTAAGGCGCGCCAGAATAACAGGCTTGCGGGCAAGGGATTGGCCACGGGATCGACCAGGCTGTGCCCCGTCGTCGTCAAGCTTGAGACGCTTTCATAAAGCGCCGCCAATCCTCCGACGCCCTCGGCGTAGCTCATAAATGGAAACGCGCAGAAAACGGGGGCGAGGAGCCAGAACACAATTGCAACCGCGAGGCCATCTTGCGCCTTGGTCTTGCGTGAGGGACGATCTGTCAGCAACAAAACTGTGCCGCCAAGCCCGCCCGTTACGACACCGCAAATCGCAAAGACCAAAGCTTCCTCGAGCTCCGTTGCGAGCAAGGCCACCCCCAAAGCAAATGCGAATAAGGCTGCAAAACCCAAACCAATCCCGGAGACAATGCGAACGATGGCAAGATGATTCACAAGTTGCGCTCCGCTTAGAAGAAGTCCGCGCTGACCCTAAAGAATTGTTCTACTTTTCGGGTCGCACTGGTCTCATAAAAAAGAAGCAGCTTATCGTCGGTTTGGATCAGAACATCCGGTCCGGGAAAGATCAACTTGGTGTCACGAACAATCGCTGCGGCTGTAATCCCGTCCGGCAGGTGAGCATAATCGACAGGCTTGCCAATCAAAGGTGATGAAGAAAGCGTCACACCGACCGCGATCTCGGCCATACCTTCTTCAATCGACTGGACCGACAGGATGCGTCCGCGTCTGAGCTTGGTCAGGATTTTCGAAACACTCAACGCCCGTGGGTCGAGCACGGCATCAATATCAAGGTCATGAGAAATGGCGACAAGCTCGTACGCATTCACCAAAGCATGTGTCCGGCGCGCGCCAATTTGCTTTGCCAATTTCCCGATCAGCATATTGGTTTTGTCATCATCGGTGACTGCAATGACGATATCCGCCTGATCAGCCCCAGCTTCTTCCAGCACGTCACGGGCCAGGCCATCACCATGGATGACGATGGTCTGCTTCAGAGCCGAGACGGCGACATCTGCCTTATCAGCGCTCGCTTCAATAATCCGGACACGCGTGTTACGGTCATTCTCAAGCTGGCTCGCCACGTATAATCCAACATTTCCGCCGCCAACTATGACAATGCGCTTATGCTCTTCAATCGTGCGGTTAAAGAGCTTGTTGACCCGATTCGTCTCGCGTTGAGAAACCGCAACATAGGCCGTATCATTCGGCCTTAATTGATCACTCCCGCGCGGCGCAAATACGGTTTGGCCGCGCTTGATACCAACAATCCTCGCTAGTAAGTCAGGGAAAAGTCCCGCAATCTGATCCAGAGCTGTATCCAGAAGCGGACTATCATCCTGAACGCGCATCCCAAGCAACTGAAGCTCGCCCTCTTCGAATGAGATACTGGACACAGCGCTCGGTGTTCTGATCCGGCGCAGGATCGACTCACCCACCTCAATCTCGGGTGAAATTATCAGATCAATCGGCAGGGCGGTTTTAGAAAACAAAGACGCATTGGCCGGATCAAGATAAGCTTGCGCTCGGACCCGAGCAATTTTTGTTGGCACAGAAAATAAAGTATCCGCGACCTGACAGATCACCATATTGATTTCGTCAAAGTGAGTGACGGCAATCAGCATGTCGCTCGCGTTCGCACCAGCTGCGCGCAGCACCCCTGGATGCGCGGCATGACCAACAACCCCGCGCACATCATAATCGATCTGTACCCGCTCTATCAGGTCAGGGTTTTCATCTATCATGGTAATGTCGTGATGCTCTAAAGCGAGGTGGCGGGCTATACCCTGCCCTACCCGGCCAGCACCACAAATGATCACGCGCATTTAACGGTTTTCCGTTCGACTCGCTGATGTGTTTACCCCAAGGGCTTTTAATTTTCGGTGTAGAGCGGACCGTTCCATTCCAATAAATTCAGCCGTTCTTGATATATTTCCATCAAATCTTGTGATTTGCAGCGTTAGATAGTCCCGCTCAAACTGCTCACGAGCGTCGCGCAGAGATAAACCAACAAAGTCCGCTGAAACGCCCATTGCATCATTGCCTTCCGCTCCAGCACGGTCCAGCGGCAGCTCATCAACTTGCACCGCCGCATGACCGCTATCGCGTGAAAGGATAAGGACGCGCTCAACTACGTTCCGAAGCTGCCGGACATTCCCAGGCCACGTCATTGACTGGAGAACAGCAAGGCTCTCCTTGCTAAACTCGCGTGTACTCATGCCCGAGGAATCGGCAATGCGCGCGCTGAAATACTCGACCAGAGCCGGAATATCATCCCGGCGCTCCGCCAGAGATGGCACATGCAGCGGCACGACGTTCAACCTGTAATAGAGGTCCTTGCGGAACTTGGACGCGGCAATCGCTTCTTCCAGGTCACGTGTGGACGAAGACATCACACGAACATCAACGGTCACATCAGAGCCGCCGCCAACCCGCTGAAAGCGCTGCTCGGTCAACACCCGCAAGATCTTGTTCTGCGTCGCCATCGGCATGTCACCGACTTCATCAAGTAGCAAAGTTCCCCCATGGGCCTGCTCGAAAACACCAATCTTGATCGGCATACCGGTAGAGTCTTCCTGACCGAACAGTTCTCGCTCCATCTGATCAGCAGAAATATTCGCGGCATTCACGGCCACAAATGGCCCAGCGGCGCGCCGGGAGTTTTCGTGAATCAGTTTCGCACAAAGTTCTTTTCCAACCCCGGCATCCCCCGAAACGAGGACACGAGAATTGGTGGGCGCAACCTTTTCGATTGAGCCTCGCAGCGTATGTGCAGCGCCGCTCTCTCCAACCCATTCAGATACAGCGAAGCTATGCGTCCGCAGAGCTTCATTCTCTCGTTTGAGTTTGGCGGATTCGATCGCGCGACCAACAAGATGCAGGAGCCGATCGGCTTTGAACGGCTTTTCAATGAAGTCGTAGGCTCCGCGCCGAATAGCGGCGACAGCCGTCTCGACATTGCCATGACCACTGATCACAATCACCGGAAGCAGTGGGTCAATCGCTTTAAGGTATTTCAGGACTGAAAGGCCGTCCATATCGCTGCCCTGCAGCCAAACATCCAAGACCACGAGACTAGGCGCACGGCTGCGCACCTCTTCTATCGCCTTCTCGGCGGTCGCCGCAGTTCTGACGCCATGCCCATCATCTTCAAGCACGCCAGCAATCAGTTCGCGAATATCGGGCTCATCATCGACAACCAGGATATCAGTGCTCATTTGCATACTCCATTGGATGTTGCTCAGACGCCTCGGAATTAGAGACACTCAGCGGTAGAATAATTTTTACAATCGCGCCTGGTGTTTCATCACTACGCTCAAGCAGCTGCACATTGCCGCCATGATCCATGATCACGCGGTTAACGATTGCGAGGCCAAGGCCCGTGCCGCCTTCTCTCGCAGTGACATAAGGCTCAAGCAGCTGGTCTTTCACCGATTGAGGAAAGCCTGGACCGTTGTCAACAAGCTCTACACCAACTTGATTCTCATCATGGTTGAGCTTCACTGAAACCGCGATCTGCCCTTGTGATTCATCGTCTTCCGGACGGCGCGACAAGGCCTCAGCCGCGTTCTTGACCACATTTGTAAGAGCTTGCCCCAGCAGGCGCTCGTCTCCCATCATAGGCAGGCCTTCTTCCGGGAGGTCGAGCACAAACTTGTAATCCGGGTTCACAACCCGTTGGGCAAAGACAACGTCAGTGATCAAAGCCGCGAGATCAAACTTAACCGGGGAAGGCTTCGGCATTCTGGCAAAATCAGAAAACTCCTGAACCATGCGCCCAATATCAGAGACCTGACGCAAGATCGTATTGACGCACCGCTCAAACACGCCGTCCTTGTCGTCGATCTGGGATGCATATCGACGTCGAATACGCTCTGTCGATAGCTGAATCGGTGTTAGCGGATTACGAATTTCATGCGCAATGCGCCGGGCAACGTCCCGCCACGCAAGCTGACGCTGCGCAGAGATCAAACGGGTTGCATCATCCAGGGTTAAAACATGACCTCCGACTGTGTCTGGCGTCACCTTTAGCCGGACATAACGCAATCCATCAGGTGTCGTGAGATTGATGTATTGTTCGTCCTGGCCGCTCAGCGTACCGCTTCCTTCAACATAGCTCCAGATATCAGGATTGATGTCAGCCAGAACGCAGCCCTCAACACTGCCCATGTTCAAAAGGGTTTCAGCCGACCTGTTCGCAATTGTAATAATGCCGGAAGAGTCGATGCGGATAACACCTGAACTCAGCTCAACCAGTAATGTTTCAAGAAACCTGCGGCGCTCCTCGGCTTCTTCGCGGGCAGAGATCAAGTCATCCCGGCGCTCATCCAATTGCCGCGTCATCACGTTAAAAGACTTCGACAGAGCGCGCACCTCGTCATCGCTTTCAGGCAAAGGCACGGCCACCCCGCGCTGGCCCTCACTGACCTCAAGCGCGGCATTGGCAAGTCGGCTAATTGGGCGGGAGATACGATCCGCAATCTCTTGGGCAAATCGAATGGAGAGCAAAAGCGCCAGCGCAACAATTTGTAGATAGAAGACAAAAAAGAGGGTCTGAATCTCATTGCTGCGTTGCTGCGCAAGACGGTAATCAGTCCCCGCCGTTGTTGCGCGATCGAGCCGAGCAAAAAGCTCCGCATCAATCGGTCTTGCCAGATAAAGATAGCTCTCGCCGTAATTCTTGAGCTTCTTCAGCGCGAACGTGTACCCGGCTTGCCTGCGCAGCACAGCGACCATTTCGCCCTGATCGGCGGCTGCAAAATACTCCGCAGAGGGCCGTCCATAGTGGTTCGGCGCGCTCATATTCTCTGCGATGGCCAGCGGAAAGCCATTGCGATCGATTATGTACGCGGCAGAGAACTCCCGATACGTCGCCAGCACGCTAAAGATCGCCTCGAACGCTTCCCGGTTGGATTTAAACCCATCAGCTGAGGCATCTACATCATCAGCGACCGCCTGAGCATCAGTTTCGAAATTGATCGCAAACTCTTCACCACTTTCAGCCGTAATCGTCGAAATCTCGTCAACAAGTGTCAGAACCGTATCCCCGAACCAGGTGTCGATCCCGCGCGTAATCGTCAGCCATAGGAAGAGCGATACAATCACTGCCGGGATCATTGCGACAATCCCAAACAGAACCATGAAACGCCGGGTCAAGCGCCCGCCCCCTTCGGCTGATCGATCTCGGCGGATACTCAGGTAGCGTATGACAATCAGGCCCGCCAGCATGAGCAGGATCAACATGTTGATGACCAAGAGCGCAATCAGCCCACCCGGAACAGGTGCAGTCGGGCTACTCCGATCGAGGGCAATAAAAGTCGCTACGGCGCAAATAATGGCAGCCAGAACAAACAAGCCCTGGAACCATATCCCGCCGGTTCGGCGCAGCGTTGCCAACAGTTTGGCGATCAAAAGCGATATACCTCTAATAACGTGTCGCTCTTAAGCAACAGTGGTGATTTAGAGCAACACTTACCGTTTTGGTCAATTAGTCGTCTGTCATTCCCAGAACGCCCATACGCGCCCTTAATGTGTTGCGGTTCACGCCAAGCAATGCCGCTGTGCGCAACTTGTTGCCGGATGTGATGCTCAAAGCCAGCTTAATCAGGGGTCTTTCAACCTGTTCGAGGACACTCTGATAGATTTTCGTGTCTTCTTCGCTGCCTTTAAGAAGGTCGGCCATTACATGACGATGCAGTAAGGTTTCAATATCACTCTCTAAAGTGCTCTCTGAGCCCAGCTCCTTGAGCGACTCGGCGCGCAATTCACGCTCAACGTCGCGCTGTGAGATGGTTTGATCAGGACTTAGGGCTGCAAGTCTGAAGATCAGGTTTTCCAGCTCCCTGATATTGCCCGGCCAGTCATAGGCCATCATCAGGTCCATCGCGCCTTGCTCAATCTGTTTCTGGGCCAGGCCCCGCCCCTCAGCGCGTATCAGAAAAGCCCGAACCAGTTCTGCAACGTCTTCCTTGCGACGGCGCAATGGCGGCATATCGATCCGAACGACGTTCAACCGATAGTACAGGTCTTCGCGAAACTCTCCGCCCTCAACCAAAGACGAGAGCGGCTGCCGCGTTGACGCAATAATCCGTGCGCCACCATCTTCGCGCATCAGTTTAACCAACTGTGTCTGGGCGTCCGCGCTCAAATCACCGACTTCATCCAAATAAATTGTAGCGTTCGGGTCGAATGCGATCCCTTTTTCATCACCCTCCCCAAACAGTTCCTTGCTAACGTCCTGTGTATGACGCGTGGCAAGGTCCAGCGAATGAAATTGGCCAGCTCTCTTTTCGCCCAAATCATGGATCGCGCGGGCCGCCAGTTCTTTGCCAGTCCCAGACTCGCCTTCGATCAGGACTGTCAGGTCTGTATTCATAACCCTTGAGATGATCCGATAAACATCTTGCATCACAGCAGAACGGCCAACCAATGGGGACCCGCCTGAAGAGGTTTCGCTCTCAACCGCTTTCGAGGAAGATTTGGATTTGCTTTCGCTCAAAGCGCGGTTCACGAGATCTGTTAGCTGATCCAGATCGAACGGCTTGGGTAGATAGTCATAGGCGCCATGCTGGGCTGCTGATGCCGCGGTAAGGATCGTGTTCTGTCCACTCATCACAATGATTGGCAAGTCGGGTCGCACAAGCTTGAAAGACGGCAAGAACTCAAAAATAGGCGTATCAGTAAGATAGACATCGGTCACGACGATATCGCCTTCACCATTACGCACCCACCGCTCCAGCGCTTCAGGCGAACTGGTCGCGCGGACATTATACCCGGCGGTGACCAGGGTCTGGTTCACGATTAATCGAATGCTGGCATCATCCTCTGCCAACAGAACGGTTTTTTGATTCATTTTTTTTCACGCCTTGGCAAAGGGAGGTATATAGAGAAGCGGGTCATGCTGGGCTTGCTGTCGACTTTGATCCGGCCTTTGTGAGCCGTAACAATTTCATTCACAACGCTCAGGCCAAGCCCCCGTCCGCCAGACTTGGAAGACATAAACATGTCAAACATGCGCGCCTTCTTTTCAGGAGGGATACCAGGGCCATTATCTTCAATCGTAACCCGAATGGCTCGGCCCAGTCGCTGCGAAGCGCCCTGACCTGCTATAGCAAACCCCGTTTCGAAAGCGGTTTCAACACGGATCACGGCATTGGCCGTAAAGCTCAACGTGGCTTCAATCGCGTTGCGCATGACATTCTGGATAGCTTCATGCAAATGATCCTGATCGCCGAGAATCTCTGGCAGAGACGGATCATATAGCCTTAGAATTTCAACCTTGTTGGCATGCGCGGCCTCTTCAGCGGCGACCACACGGTCCAGAAGCTCATGAATGTTGAGCGCTTCTTTGGCGGGCGCAGAGAAAAGCTCAAAGGCAGACAGCCGCGACACGAGTCGCTCGATGCGCCGCGTTTCGCTCTGAACAATATTGAGCATCGCAACCTGATCTTCGCGGGCAGTGCGGGCGAGCAATTGCGCGGCGCCGGAAATGCCCGCGAGCGGGTTCTTGACCTCATGGCCCAGAATACGACCAAACGCTGCGACACCTGCTGGATTATTATTCGCTGATGTCGTGCTCACCGCCTCAGTCATAGCGATGATCAAACCGCCATCTTCTAAAGCCCGCAGGCGCAAATCAAGAACATGCGCTTTCTGCAAGCCTGGCCCACTAATCGGAATGGCGTGCGCCGTAACATCACCCTTAAGCTCAATCGCCTTATCGATCAGGCCAAAGATCGGCGAGTCATAGAATAGAACCTCGCTCAAAGGCTTGCGCGACATAGCCCGCTCGGAATGGCCCAGGATCGACTGCGCGGCAGGATTGGCCGCGCGCACACGCCTGCGGTCATCCAATCCCAACAGAGCGAATGGCGCCAAGCCAGCAAGATCGAGTTCTGATATCATGCCGCGACCTTCAAGCGCTCACCAGCATAAAGCGCACGAAGGCCAAGCTGTAATTGCTGGGCATCTTCAAGTCGGCAAAGCTCAGCGCGCAAAGACCTGCGATCTGGCACAGAAATTGGTAACGCGACTTTATCAATGTGCGCGGCGACATGCTTGCGTACGATCCGCAAACCAAGCTTTGAGCCATAAAGGCTCTGGCTGTCTTCAATCTGCTCACACAGGCCGTCGACCTGATCGGACAGGCTCGGCAATTGCCAAGCTTCGCCCGTCATATCTGCTGCGATCTCGGCCAGCAACCATGGCTGCCCCAGTGCGGCGCGGCCAACCATGACGCCGTAAGCTGAGGATTGCTCAAGCGCCGCTCGCGCATCTTTAACCGCGTGAATATCGCCATTGGCAATCACGGGGACATCCACTGCCTGAACCGTATCTGAAATCTTGGCCCAGTCCGCTTCCCCTTTGTAGAACTGGCAGCGGGTACGGCCATGAACCGTCAGCAGCTCCACCCCAAGATCAATCGCAGCGCGGCCAATGTCCGGCGCATTCAAAAGCGCATCGTCCCATCCAAGCCGCATTTTCAGCGTAACCGGAACACGTCCTGCGCCGTCCAGCGTTGCCTCAATTATACGCAAAGCAATCTCTGGTTCACGCATGAGAGCCGATCCGGAATTACCGCCTGTGACTTGCCGGGACGGACACCCCATATTGATGTCGATAACATCGACGCCCTGATCCGCCAGCAGCTTTGCGGCGTCTCGCATATCCTCCGGTCGCCGGCCTGCAAGCTGCACGATCCAAAGGCCCTTCCCCTCATGCCGACAGGCTTTGCGCAGCACATCAGCGCGCGCGGCCATTAGCGACTCTCCGGCAACCATCTCTGAAACCACAGCCGGCGCGCCATAGCGTACAGCCTGCCGACGAAAGGCAGCATCCGTAGACCCGGACATCGGGGCGAGCCAAACACGCTCTGCCTGAAATGAAGGCAATCTCAACATTCTTTACACAAACCACATTTTCGCAGTGCACAATAGGCGGGCAATGAAGATCACGCATGCATTCATGCAATGCTTGTGGCTTTTTTGTCGCAAATTGATATGCAGGCCTGATGAAAACTGTCGCCATCATTGTCGCTGGAGGATCCGGAAGCCGGGCTGGCGGAGCGTTACCAAAGCAATTGCAGATGCTGGGACGAAACCCTGTTTACGCTTGGTCGGTTGGGGCGTTCCAAAGTCATCCTGATGTCTCTCAAGTCGTTCTGGTTATCCCCACTGGAACGGACGCCGATTACACCGCCCAAAGCTCAAGCGAGCTTGTGCTGGTGCCTGGTGGCGAAACGCGTACGGCCTCAGTCAAAGCGGGGCTTTCAGCTTGCGACCTTAGCCGCGATGATGTGGTCCTGATCCACGACGCGGCACGGCCAGGCCTCAGCTGCGAGATGATCACAGACTTGATCGCGGCGCTTCAAACCGCTGATGGCGCAGCGCCTGCTTTGCCCGTCGCAGATGCCCTGAAGCGGCAAGACGGCGGCGCGCTGCAAACCGTTTCGCGAGACGATCTCTACCGCGTTCAAACCCCACAAGCATTTCGCTATGGCGCGATCACAGAGGCGCTCGCGACCAGTGATAATCTAGTTGACGACCTCGCCGCGATTGAAGCCCAGCGAGGCATGATCAAACTCATTCCGGGCGACGAAACGCTTGCCAAGATCACCTACCCCGAAGACTTAGAGCGGATGGAGAGACTTCTCATGCCCAACACACTCTTGCCCCGCATTGGTACTGGCTTTGACGTTCACGCATTTGAGCCAGGCGATCATGTCACCCTGTGCGGCGTACAGATTCCGCACACACACAAGCTCAAAGGCCACTCGGACGCGGATGTTGGCTGGCACGCCCTGACCGATGCGATCTTTGGCGCCGCCGCACTTGGGGACCTTGGCGATCACTTCCCGCCCTCCGATCCGCAATGGAAGAATGTCGACTCAGCGATCTTCCTTAAGCATGCAATCACGATCGCAAGCGATGTAGGCTGGGCGCTTGCCAGCTGTGACATCACGATCATCTGTGAGGCCCCGAAGGTCAAACCCCAGCGCGAAGCGATGCGGGCCCGCACGGCTGAAGTGACAGGGCTACCGCTAAGTGCAATCAGCATCAAGGCCACTACGACTGAAGGCCTTGGCTTTACTGGGCGCGGCGAAGGCATCGCGGCGCAGGCGAGCGCGGTCTTGTCAGCGCTTCCCTCACCGCGCTAAAGGTCTAGGCATGTTTCCTGACCGTATTCGAAATCTTGGCCTGCTCGTCTCTGATGAAGCCGCTGAGCGCCGCGTAAAAATTGCCACCGCCGAAAGCTGTACAGGCGGCTTACTGGCGGCGCTGTTCACAGAGTTTGCTGGCTCATCGAAAATCTTTGAGCGCGGATTTGTGACCTATTCCAATAATTCAAAAGCCGAGATGTTAGGCGTGGCCGGCGATGTGATCGCTGATTATGGCGCGGTGTCTGAACCTGTCGCGCGGCTGATGGCCGAAGGCGCCATGGAGCAAAGCCGCGCCAATCTCGCCATGGCGATCACAGGCATTGCTGGCCCCGGCGGCGGTACACCGATGAAGCCCGTTGGCACGGTTCACATTGCTTGCGCACGCGAGAATAAAGCGATGATGCATGAGATGCTCGTCCTAGGCGATATTGGCCGCTACGAAATACGTATGGCAACG